>JBEVLV010000074.1:0-26710 GCA_040508955.1 Sphingomonas sp.
GGCGAGGTCTTCCTGCGCGATGCGGGCCACCTGTCGGTCGGCGACATCGTGCCGGTGACGATCGAAGACGCCGACGACCACGACCTCTACGGCGTGCCGGCCTGAATTCTACAAGCCCCTCCCCTTCAGGGGAGGGGCTATCGGCGGCTCACCCCGTCACCGCGCCGTGGCAATGCTTGTACTTGCGCCCCGAGCCGCAAGGGCACGGCGCGTTGCGGCTGACCAGCCCGTCCCACTGCGCGGGATCGGTGCCGAGATCCTCGCCGGTCGGCTGCGGGATGCCGAGCTGCGGCAGGCGCGTCGTCACCAGCCCCATCGAGCCGCCATCCCAGTCCGCGCTGTCGTCCTCGCCGGTCAGCGGATCGATATGCGTGGTCAGGAAGCTCGGCAGCTCGGGGAGCTCCGGCGCCTCTTGCATGCGGAACTGCGCGAAGCCGAGCGTGCGGGTGACGTCCTCGCGGATATTCTCGAGCATCCGCTCGAACATCGCGAACGCCTCGTGCTTATACTCGTTGATCGGCGTCTTCTGCGCATAGGCACGCAGGTGCACGACCTGGCGCAGCGCGTCGAGCATCGCGAGATGCTCCTTCCAGTGATGATCCAGGTTCTGGAGCAGGATCGACTTCTCGATCTGCGTCCAGGTCTCGGGCTCGAGCTCGGCCGCCTTGCCGTTGACCAAGGCGTCGGCCGCCTCGCGGATGCGCTCCTCGACCATCTCGGGCTCGATCGCTTCCTCGGCCTTGATCCACTCGTCGACCGGAGCCTCGACGTTCAGGATCGTCGCGACCTTCTCCTTCAACCCCTCGACATTCCACTGCTCGGGATAGGAGTTGGGCGGGCACGCCTCCCCGACGATCGCGTTGACCGTCTCGGCACGCATGTCGGTCACCACCTCGCCGACGGTGTCGGCGTCCATGATGTCGGCGCGCTGCTCGTAGATGACCTTGCGCTGGTCGTTCATCACGTCGTCATATTCGACGACCTGCTTGCGGATGTCGTAGTTGCGCGCCTCGACCTTCTTCTGCGCGGTCTCGATCGCCTTGGACAGCCACTTGCTGCCGATCGCCTCGCCGTCCTCGATGTTCGAGCGCATCATGCGCGCGAACAGCGTGTTCGAGCCGAAGATGCGCAGCAGGTCGTCGTCGAGCGACAGGTAGAAGCGGCTCAGGCCCGGATCGCCCTGGCGGCCCGAACGGCCGCGGAGCTGGTTGTCGATGCGGCGGCTTTCGTGCCGCTCGGTGCCGAGCACGAACAGGCCGCCGGCCTCGCGTACCTTGTCCTTCTCCTCGGAAACCTCACGCTTGATCTTCTCGATCGCCGCATCACGCTCCGGCCCCTCGGGCATCTCCGAAAGCTCGTCGTTCACGCGGAACTCGACATTGCCGCCGAGCTGGATGTCGGTGCCGCGGCCGGCCATGTTGGTCGAGACGGTGACGACGCCCAGCCGGCCCGCCTGCGCGACGATATGCGCCTCGCTCTCGTGGAAGCGGGCGTTCAGCACCTCGTGCTTGACGCCCTCCTTGTGGAGGAACTCGGACAGCAGCTCGGACTTCTCGATCGAGACCGTGCCGACCAGCACCGGCTGACCCTTGGCCGAGTGCGTCTTGATCTTCTTGGCGATCGCCGCGAACTTTTCCTCGGTCGTCTTGTAGAATTCGTCTTCCTCGTCGACGCGCTGCACCGGCAGGTTGGTCGGGATGGTGACGACGTTCATCTTGTAGATGTCGTAGAATTCGGCGGCTTCGGTCGATGCGGTGCCGGTCATGCCGCCCAGCTTGGGGTACATGCGGAAATAGTTCTGGAAGGTGATCGAGGCGAGCGTCTGGTTCTCCGGCTCGATCTGCACGCCTTCCTTGGCCTCGACCGCCTGGTGCAGGCCCTCCGACCAGCGGCGCCCGTCCATCATGCGGCCGGTGAACTCGTCGATGATGACGACCTTGCCGTCCTTGACGATGTAATCGGTGTCGAGCTTGAACATCACGTTGGCGCGCAGCGCCTGGTTCAGGTGGTGGACCACCTGGGTGTTCTCGAAGTCGTAGAGGTTGGCGCCCACCAGCAGCCCGGCAGCCTCGAGCATGCGCTCGACCGTCTCGGTACCTTCCTCGGTCAGCACGACGGTGCGCTGCTTCTCGTCCTTCTCATAGGTCGAGGGATCGAGCTGCTTCACCACCGCGTCGACGCCCATATAGAGCTCGCTGCGGTCGTCGGTGGGGCCTGAGATGATCAGCGGCGTGCGCGCCTCGTCGATCAGGATCGAATCGACCTCGTCGACGATCGCGAAGTTGAACGCCCGCTGCGTCATCGACGCGCGGTCGTACTTCATGTTGTCGCGCAGATAATCGAAGCCGAACTCGTTGTTCGTGCCATAGGTGATGTCCGAGCCATAGGCGTCGCGACGCTGCTGGTCGGTCAGGTTCGGGATGATCACGCCTACGGTGAGGCCGAGGAAGCGATAGACCCGGCCCATCCACTCGGCATCGCGCGAGGCGAGATAGTCGTTGACCGTGACGACGTGCACGCCATCGCCCGGCAGCGCGTTCAGATAGGTGGCGAGCGTGGCGACCAGCGTCTTGCCCTCGCCCGTCCGCATCTCGGCGATCTCGCCGCGATGAAGCACGATGCCGCCGATCATCTGCACGTCGTAATGGCGCTGGCCGAGCACGCGCTTGGCCGCCTCGCGCACCGTGGCGAACGCCTCGGGCAGCAGGTTGTCGAGCTTCTCGCCGTTCGCGAGCCGCTCGCGGAACTTGACCGTCTGGCCCTGCAGTTCCTCGTCGCTCATCGCCGAGATGGTGGGTTCGAACCCGTTGATCTTCGCAACGATGCCGCCGAGCGACTTCACATAGCGTTCGTTCGAGGAGCCGAAGAGGGTCTTGGCAATGCCGCCGAGCATGGGATTTCCTGTCGTATTGGATGTGGGTCTGGCGGGCGCGCAGTGGCTGCGACGCCCACGGGGCAGTGCCGCCGTGCGGCACGAAAACATGAAGGGCGGCCCGCGTCAGCGGACCGGAAGCGTCACTCGCGCCGCTGCTCGAAGGCGAGGCGGAGGGAGGAGATCGGCGCCACCGCAACGAGCGGCTGGACCATCTTGGAACTGTGCGCCACGCTGGGTGTCGCCACCATGCCGACGACGTGCTGCGCGGGCTGCACCGCCGCCTGCGCGACCTGCGCCGCCTGCACCACCGCCACGCCCTGCATCGACCGCGCCGAACGGTCGCCCGGGGCGCCGGTCAGGCTGGCGAACAGCGCAGTGAGGAGAAGCAGCAGTTCCAAGCGAATCTCTAATGGCGAACGGTGTCGCCGCCCCGATAGGACGAACGATTGAAGCGACATAGGGATTGCCGCACCGTTCGTCTAATCAAAACCATGGTTATTGTCCGCGAGACCGGCCATGCGGCGATATCGCGACCGGCAGCTCAAAGTTTCCTCGATATCGCGATGACGATCGTGCCGAAACTTCTCAGCGGCTTGCCGTCCGGGCCGGAACGCGGTGCGAAAGGGCCTTTCAACCTGGAGCACGGGCTTGGCATCGTTGCCATCCAGTGCTCCTCTCCGGTGGGAACCGGTCCGCAATTCTCGACCGCGCCGCTTTCGGTGATTTCGAAACGCAGCTTCATCCGAGCATTGCCGATCTGCCCGGCCTCACTGTAACGCAGAATGGGCTCGGGAATATCATCGAAGCGCATCGCGGTTTCGAAGGTGAGAATTTGCTCTGCCGAGCCGCCGCCGATCATCCGCAGCATGTCCGGGGGAAGCCCGCCCCGGAAATCATCGCATGGCTTGCCAAAGAATTTCGGCACGGCGCCGACGGAACGATCCTCGCAGGACAGCACCCGTCCCCCCGCGGCGACATCTATCACACCTACGCTGTGCCAGGCTGCGACCGGAATCGGATCGATTTTTGGAAGCTCCCAGCGCGCCCGGTTGCGATAAATCGCAGGAATCGACTCCCCATGCGCATCCTTTGCGGGGCGGAACCGCGCACGCTCCGTCAGCAACAGGCATGTCTGCTCGTCCAAAGCAGCGGATTTTGAGGAATCGGTAACGACACAGTGCGAGACGCGTCCGGCGGCGTCGACGGTGAGATCGAAGCCAACGATACCTTGCGCCCGCTCGCGCAATGCAGACGGAGGATAATCGTCGTTCTTGATCCACTCGCGCAGATTCAGTGGCGCGAGGGGCTGTGGCATCTCCTGCGCCTGCAAAAACAGGAACACCCCCGCCAAAATCATTGATCTTTCCCCAACCATGCACGAAGCACCCGACGCATTCTAACAACAGGCCCGGCCATGTCCACGCAGCCTTCCCCCCTCGCGCTCCCCTTCCCCGCCCTTCCCGCCATCCCCGGCGTGACGCTCCGTGTCGCCCGGGCGCGCTACAAGGCGTGGGACCGCTGCGACCTGACCTTCGTCACGCTCGATCCCGGCACCACGGTCGCGGGCGTGCTCACCACCAGCAAATGCCCCTCGCCCGAGGTGGAGTGGTGCCGCAAGACGCTGGTGCTCGGCCAGGCACGCGCGCTCGTCGTCAATGCCGGCAACTCCAACGCCTTCACCGGCAATCGCGGCCGCGCCGCGGTCGAGGCGATCGCCGCGCGGACCGCCGGCCATCTCGGCTGCGAACCCTCGGACGTCTTCATCGCCTCCACCGGCGTGATCGGCGTGCCGCTGCCGATCGACAAGGCAGAAGCGGGCCTCGACGCCGCCTTCACCGCCGAGCCGGCCAGCTGGGAAGACGCCGCCGCGACGATCATGACCACCGATACCTTCGCCAAGGCGGCGGTGACCCAGGCGGTGGTCGATGGCCGCACCGTCAATCTGGTCGGCATCATCAAGGGGTCGGGCATGATCGCGCCGGACATGGCGACGATGCTCGGCTTCATCTTCACCGATGCCGCGGTCGCGCCCGAATTCCTCCAGCGCGCGCTCTCCGACGCGAACGGCAGGAGCTTCTCCTGCATCACCGTCGACGGCGACCCCTCGACCAGCGACACGATCCTCGCCTTCGCCACCGGCAAGGCGGGCAATACGTCGCTCGCGAGCGACGAGGATGCCGGCGCCGATGCGTTCCGGGCGGCACTGGCCGATCTCTGCCACCAGCTTGCCCTGCTCGTCGTCCGCGACGGCGAGGGCGCGCAGAAGCTGATCGAGATCCAGGTCGAGGGCGCCGAGAGCGATCGCAGCGCGCATCGCATCGCCATGTCGATCGCCAATTCGCCGCTGGTGAAGACCGCGATCGCCGGCGAGGACGCCAATTGGGGCCGCGTCGTCATGGCCGTCGGCAAGGCCGGCGAGCCCGCCGAGCGCGACAGGCTCGCGATCCGCTTCGGCGCCACCCAGGTCGCGCGGGAAGGCCTCGCGGTCGAGGGCTATGACGAAGCGCCCGTGGCGGCGCATCTGAAGGGCCGCGCGATCGAGATCGGCGTCGATCTCGGCCTGGGCGAAGGCAGCGCCACGGTTTGGACCTGCGACCTGACCCACGGCTATATCTCGATCAACGCCGACTATCGGAGCTGACCGCGCAATGCTGACGATCTGGGGCCGGCTCAACTCGCACAATGTGAAGAAGGTCGCCTGGTTCGCCCAGGAGCTTGGCATCGCGCATGTCCGCCACGATATCGGTGGGCAGTTCGGCATGGACGCCGCGTATCTGGCGAAGAACCCCAATGCGCTGATCCCGACGATCGAGGACGGCGATGTGGTGCTGTGGGAGTCGAACGCGATCCTGCGCTATCTCGCCGCGCGCCACGGCGGCGAGGCGTTCTGGCCGAAGGATCCGGCCCGGCGCGCGCTGGCCGATCGCTGGATGGACTGGCAGTTCGCCTATGCCGACGCTCAGCGCGACGCGTTCCTCAACCTGATCCGCCGACCGCCCGAAACGCGCGACATGGCCGCGGTCGAGCGCTCGGCGCAGGCCTGCGCACAGCAAATGGCCGTCCTCGATCGCGCGCTCGCCGAATCGCCCTGGCTCTCGGGCGACGCGTTCGGGATCGGCGACGTTCCGATGGGCGTCTATGCGCACAGCTGGTTCACGCTCGCGATCGAGCGGCCCAGGCTCCCGAATGTCGAGGATTGGTATGCAGGCCTGTGCGAGCGCCCGGGCTATGCCAGCCAGGTGATGATACCACTGACCTAGACGCAAAGGAGGGACCGGCGATGCTGGGCGGATGCATGTGCGGCGCGGTGCGCTACCGGCTGCTCTCCGTGCCGTTCGACGCCGGCTGGTGCCATTGTCGCACCTGCCAGCTGAATTCGGGAAGTCCGGCCATGGCCTTCGCCACCGTGGCGGCCAGCGACTTCCTGTTCGAAAAGGGCGCGGACCTGGTCCGCACGATCGCATCCAGCGACACCGGCGAGCGCCGGTTCTGCGGCCGCTGCGGCACGCCGTTCCTGATGCAGGACAAGGCTCAGCCCGAAACGATCGATTTCAGCATCGCCACGCTGGACGATCCCGATCGCGTCGTCCCGGGCTTTCACATCTTCTATGGCAGCCGCATCGCATGGGCGGAGGCGGCGGACGATACGCCACGCCACGACCGCTCCCGCCCACGCATGCAGGAAAGCTAGGCTGCAGCGCCCTGGGCGTCGCCAAGCTCGCGCTGGATCCACTGCTTGATCGCGCTCTTGGGCAGCGCGCCGACCTGGGTCGCTGCCTGCTGGCCGTTCTTGAACAGGATCATCGTCGGAATGCCGCGCACGCCATACTTGGTCGGTGCATCGGGATTCTCGTCGATGTCGAGCTTCACAATCTGCACCTGCTCACCCAGCTCCTCGGCCAGTTCCTCGAGCGCCGGCCCGATCATGCGGCACGGCCCGCACCACTCCGCCCAGAAGTCGACGAGCACGGGCTTGTCGGCATTGAGGACATCGGTGTCGAAGCTGGCGTCGGTGGTAGCCTTGGTGGCCATGGGGAAATCTCCTGAACGTGTTGGGCAGCAATCTATGTACGCAAGCCGCCGCACTCAAGCGCGCAAAGGCAAGCTTTGCTCCGAGGGGGTGAAGCCGGGCTTGTGCGCCGCGAGCAACTCGGGCGGCAGGACATGGAGCACCGGCCCCGCCGCATAGAGCAACGCCGCCTCCACGCGCCGTCCCGGGAAGATCACTTCGAGCGCCGCGACATAGGCGGCCATCTGGCGCAGGTGATAGGTCGGGATATCCGCGATCGTCGCCGGCGCACGCCGTCCGGTCTTGAAGTCCACCACCCGCACCTGATCGGGCAGCACGACCAGACGATCGACGGTGCCGGAGACCACCACGCCGTCCGCAACCACCGCGGCAATCGGCGCCTCGGCGAGCGAATCCGGCCCGAACAGCTCGGCGAACCGCGGATCGCCGGTCACCGCCAGCGCCGCCTGGGCAAGCTCCGCACGCAGTTTCGCCTCCTCGACGCCGCCGACACCCGCCAGCCAGTGTTCCGCCGCTTCCGCCCGCCGGTCCGGCGCGACGCCCGGAAGCCGCTCGAACAGTGCGTGGAGCAACCGTCCCCGCTCGACCGATGCACGTAGCGCCGGCGTCGGCGGCGGATCGGCCACCAGATCCTCGCCCAGCGACGAAGGTGCGAGCGGCCGTGGCGGCCGCGCTTCCTCAGGCGGCGGCGCCGAAACCCAGGCGGGCAGCGCAGCAACCGGTTCGACGACCAGAGCCGCCGCCGGCTTCGCCGCAACCGGCCGCTCCGGCCGCCTGCCGATGAACGCGCGCTCGCCCTCGCCCCCAGGCACCTCCAGCGCATCGAACGCCGCCGCGCAGGCCGCATACCAGCTCGCCTTGGGTGGCTCGCCCTTGGCCATCGGCCCGAGCGCGCCGGTCACCACCAGCCGCTCCTCCGCACGCGTCGCCGCGACATAGAAGAGCCGCCAATGTTCCTGCAGCTCGCGCTCCGCCGTCTCGCGGACGATCGCCTCCAGCGGTCCGGCCTGCTCGGCCGAGCGGGGGCGGAAGATCGGGAACTTGTCGCCCTCGTGATCCTCAGGCGCCCAGAGCAGCAGGTCGCGCGGGCTCCGCGTCGGGTCCACCGTCGCGTCCGCCAGGATCACCAAAGGCGCCTGCAGCCCCTTCGCGCCATGCGCCGTCATCACCCGCACCGCCCCTTGCGGCTGGGCGGCATCGCGGACGATCTCGACATCGCCGCGATCGAACCAGTCGAGGAAGCGCTGCAGGGAAGGCGTCGCGACCTGCTCGAAATTGAGCGCGGCGTTGAGCAGTTCCTCGATCGGATCGCGCGCTTCCTCGCCGAGCCGCAGCAGCAGCTTGCGCCGCCCCTGCATCGGGCCCGAGAGGATTTCCTCGAGGAAGCGATAGGGCGTCGAGAGATCGGCCCGCCGCAGCAGCTCGTAGAGCGGCGCCAGCCGCGCGTCCGGCTGGGTCGCGCGCAGATGCCGCCACAGCCCGCCACGCTCGCGCACCGCGGCGCCCATCAGGTCCTCCTGGCTCCACCCGATCAGCGGCGAGACCAGCAGCGACGCCAGCGACAGATCGTCCTCGGGCTGCAGCGCGAAGCGGATCGCCGCGAGCAGGTCCTGCACCGCCAGCGGCGCGTTGAGCCGCAGCCGGTCGACGCCCGCCACCGGAACGCCCTCGGCATAGAGCCGCGCGACGATCAGCGAGGCGAGCTCGCCGCGCCGCTTCACCAGGATCATCACATCCTCGGGCGCGAGCGGCCGGCCCTTGCTCTCCAGCATCAGCCCCTGGTCGAGCCAGCCCCGGATCGCCCGCGCGATCCGCTTGGCATGCTCGCGGGTGGCATCGCGCACCCATTCCTCTTCGTCGGCCTCGCTGCCTCCCTCGATCGTCAGCGGCCACAAGGTCACCGTGCCCGGCCCGGGCACTTCGCTGGCATGCGGCTCGACATCGCTGAGGTCACCCATGCCCGGTGCCGGCAGCGCCCCGATCGCCGCGTCGACGAACTCGAGCACCGGCCGCGTGGAGCGGAAGCTGTGCGTCAGCGACAGCGATTCCAGCTCCCCCGCATCCACCTCGTAATCCGCCCGGATCCGCGACATCGCCAGGAATCGCTCGAACGCGGCACGGAAGAAGATCGGATCGGTCCCCTGGAAGCCGAAGATCGCCTGCTTGTAGTCGCCCACGGTGAACAGCGTCCGCACGCTCTCCGCACGCGCGCCCTCTCCCGCGAAGAACTCGTCGACGATCGCGCTGACGATCGCCCATTGCTGCGGATTGGTATCCTGCGCCTCGTCGATCAGGACATGCTCGGTCACCTGGTCGAGCTTGTAGCGCACCCATTCGCCCATGCCCGGCTGGCCGAGCAGCTTCACCGTCGCGCGGATCAGGTCGTTGAAGTCGACCGCGCCCACCCGGCGCTTCGCCGCGGCATAGGTGCGGGCATAGTCGCGTCCCACCTCCAGCGCGCGCGCCAGCAGGTCGGCATAGTCCGCTTGCACCTTCATCGCGAGCAGGGCACCGCAGTTTTCGTACAGCCGCATCGCCAGCTCGGCATAGGCCGGATCCTGCGGCGCCTGGCCCTTGCCGAACGAGCGCGGCTCGCCCTTCGCCGTCGCCCAGACCGAGTGGAGGTCCGCCAGCCCGGCCGCGCGCACCTCGGCCGGCTTGCGCAGCCAGGCGGCGATCGTATCGGCGCGCTCCAGCCCCTTGCCGGTGCCCCAGTCGGCATTCAGCACCGCGATCGTCCGCAGCGAGGCGAGATCGAACGCGTCATCCGCGCAACTGCGCACCAACTCCTCGCCGATATCGCCGCTCGGGAGCCCCAGCGCGCGCCGCAGGAACGGCTGGATGCCGAGGGGCAACCCCTCCATCGCTTCGACCGAACTCGCACAGGCCTTGAGGAAAGCCTCGGCCTTGCCTTCGCCGAGCCGCAGGCTCAGCGCGCCCACCGCGTCGATCGGCCCGCTGCGCCCCTCGCGCTCGGCATCGACCAGCATCTCGGCAAGCGCCTCGCGCGCCAGCACCGCTTCCTCGCGCTGGTCGAGCGGGCGGAAGCCCGGCACCAGACCCGCCTCCAGCGGAAAGCCCGCGAGCAGGCTCTGGCAGAAGCTGTGGATCGTCTGGATGCGGATGCCCCCGCCCGGCGCGTCGAGCACCTTGGCGAACAAGGTCCGCGCCCGCGCCCGTCCCTCGGGCGAGATGCTCTCGCCCAGCGCCTCCAGGTCGGCGACCAGCTCGGCGTCGCTCGCCCGCACCCAGCGTGCCAGCCGGCCGGTGATCCGCTCGGACATCTCCGCCGCGCCCGCCTTGGTGAAGGTCAGGCAAAGGATCGCGCCGGGATCGACGCCCGCGAGCAGCAGCCGCCAGACGCGCGCCGCCAGCACCTGCGTCTTGCCGGTGCCCGCCGATGCCGACAGCCAGACGTGCCGCGCGGGATCGCTCGCGGTGCGCTGGTTGCCCTTCAGCCTGTGGAGCGGCCGGACCTCAGTCACGCCCATACCATTCGTCGCGGCGCATCAGTTGGTCATATTCGGCATAGGGTGCGTAATCGGGGTGGAGCTTGGCGGTGAAGGGCGCGTCCCCGGTCAACCATTCGCGCGCCGCACCCTGGAACTGCGCCACCGCGCGATCGACGAACTCGTCCGCCGGCAGGTAATCGCGCCGCTTGGGATCGCAGGGGCTCTCGACATAGCCGAACCCGCCGAACCTGTTGCGCGACAGCGACCAATATTCAAACCCCGTCGCCCGACCCACGATCCCGTCGAATCCGCCGCGCTCGGCGATCAGCCCGAGCAGCCCCAGCTGCAGGCTGAACCCCTCGCGCACCGCCGCCAGGCTCGGCGGCTTGCCGGTCTTGTAGTCGACCACCACCAGCCCGCCATCGGCCAGCCGGTCGATCCGGTCGAACGTCCCGCTCAGCTCGACGCCTTCGAACGCGATCACGCCGCGCTTCTCCACCGCGAGCACCTTCCGGGTCGGATCGGCGGCGATCTGCGTCGCGATCCAGTCGATCGCCTCCATCAGCCGCGGCTGCCAGAGCGCGCGCATCATGGGGTGCGTGCGCTCGTCGGCCAGCATCGCCTCGGCCCGCGCGCGCAGCTTCTCCGGCGCGCAGCCGTCGAGCTTGAACCAGCTCTCCAGCACCGCGTGCACCGCCGTCCCGCGCCACGCCGCGCTCGGATCGGCATCGACCGGGTCGAGCGGCATCAGCCGCAGCATCCGACGCGCGTAGAAGGCATAGGGATCGGCCTTGAGCCGATCGACCTCGGTCACCGAGATCGCCTTGGGCCGCGCGACGATCTCCGGCGTCGGTGCGGGCCGTGCGGCGGGTGCATGTGCCCCCGGATCGTCGATCGCCTTGAGCCAGGCGGCAAGCTCGCCTGCCCGTTCCAGACCGCCCGAAAGCGCCTCCAGCCGCAACCAGAAGCGGGACGCAATCGTCGGCGCCGAAGCGTCGCGCCGCGCCCGCGTCAGCAGCACCTCGGGCGCGCCGAGCCCGCTCGCCAGGTCGTGCGCCGCCAGACCGATCCGCCGCTCCAGCCCCGGCAGGCCCAGTTCGGCGCGGATGCGCGGCGCCAGCCAGGGATCGGGCGCGGGCAGGCCCGGCCACACCCCTTCGTTGAGCCCGCCCAGGATCATCAGATCGGCGGTCTGCAATCGCGCCTCGATCACGCCGAGGATCGCCAGCCGCGGATGCCCGCCCTGGGGCGGCCGCACCGCGACCTCGTCCATCAGCGTGCGCAGCATCGGCCCGAGCCCCGCCGGCTCGGCCAGCGCCGGTCCGTGGACCGCCTCGCGCTCCAGATCGTCGAGCAGTTGCGCCGCCGCACGCCCCTCGGTCCGGCTCCACAGCGTATCGCCGCCCAGTGCCTGCGCCGCCTCGCGCAGCGCCGCGATCAGCGCGCGGAGCGGCTGCGACCCGGCGCCGAACGCCACCTCCAGCGGCGCGAGCACCGCGCGTGCCTGCGGCCACCATGTCTCCGCCGCCTTGCGCAGATGCCCGTCGCGCCCATCCTGCTCGGCAAGATGCCGGTCGATGCCCATGAGCCCCGCCGCCGGACGAGGCCCCCGCAGCGCCCGGTCGAGCGACCGCGCACCCTCCAGCCATTCCAGCCGCGTCTCGGGCATCACCAGCGGGTGCTTGAGCAGGGTCAGCAGCGCCATCGGCGCAAAGCCCTGGCTCGCCGCGTCGGCCAGCGCGAGCAGCAGCGTGCCGGGCGGCAGCACCGAGAGCGGCTGGCCCGCCGAATCGTCGATCGCCAACCCCCAGCGCGCGCAATGCGCCGCCACCCGCCGCGCGAGCGCGCGATCGGGCGTGACCAGCGCCGCGGTCCGCCCGGGCGTCTCCAGCGCCTGACGCAACGCCAGCGCGGTCGCCTGCGCCTCCTCGGCCGGAGTCGCGACCTCCAGCACGCGTACCCCGTCGAGCCGGCGCTCGGCACGCGGCAGATCGGTCCAGCCATGTGTCAGCTCGGGCGGCTGCATCGCCGAGGCGATCGCCTTGCTCCGCGCCGGCGGCGCGTCCAAGTCGCTCGCCACGCGCCAAGGATCGAACTCGCTGCGATGCACGCCCATCCGCTCGAGCAGCAGCTTGAGATGATATTGCGGATGCGTCTCGAGGTTCCGGCGCCGGCGCCCGGTCACCGGGTCCAGCGCATGCGGCCCCAGCGACTCCCATTCGGCATCGCCGATCCCCGTCGCCAGTCCCGGCAACACGACCATGCCCAGCGGCATCTCCGCCACCACCCGCAGCAGCCGCGCGAATGCCGGCGCCGATGCGGTGATGCCCGCTGCACAGACGAAGCCCTGGGGCGGCTCGGCCTTCCAGCGCCTGGCCACGCGATCGAGCAGCAGGCGTCGCCGCTCGGCCAGGTCGATCCGGCCCAGCTTCGCCAACTCTTCCGGCCAGCGCGTCAGCACGGTCTCGAACAAGGCGAGCGAGCGCTCCCAATGCTCCGAAAGCTCCGGCCCCAGCTCCAGTTCGCGTAGCCGCCGCGGCGCCACCTCCTCGATCAGCAACTGGTCGAGCGTCGCCGCCAGCTCGCCCGCCAGCCGCACCGCCTCCGCCGTGTCGACCGGCGCCCCGCCCCCCTGGATCAGCCGCGCGAGGATCATTCGCCGCTGCAGCGGATCGACCGCAGGCGGCACCGGTGCGACATCGTCGACGGTGTCGAACACCGCCTCGTCGATCTCGGGATCGCCCACCGCCACCAGCCGCGGCAGCAGCAGGCCGCCATCGCTGGCGCGCACGAACGCATCCTGGATCGCCCGCTTGGCGCGATTGTTCGGCAGCAGCACCGTCCCCCGCGCCAGCCGCATCGGATCGCCGCCGAACCGTCGGATCAGCCCGATCGCCAGCGCATCGGCAAAGGCGCGGTGCGGCGGGATGGTGTAGAGGTGGAGGCGTTCGGGCATCTTAGCGCCCGAACGCTACGAAGCGGCTCTCGGCAAAGGGCGGCTGGGAGACCTGCGCGAACCAGTCTTCCCGAAAGCCGGGAAGCTGCCGAAGCCAGTTCAACAGCGTGTCCCAACCCTTCATTTCTTCGTGAAACCGCCAATGCGTATGCGCGGTGGATATCTCGCAGCAAATCAGGTCGGTCGTGATCTCGTCCCGCTTGTAGAAGATGACCGCATCGATTTCCGCCATCGGGATCGTCGGAAGGATGCCTGCGATGTCGCTCATGTCGATGACTTGGCAGTCCAACAACCGCGAGGCAACCGACTCACATCTCCGCCATCACCGTCTCGGCCGCGCCGATCGCCGGGGGCGAGCCGATGTCGAACCACAGCCCCTGGTGCACCACACCCCAGAGCCGCCCGGCCTCCAGCGCCCGGTTCCAGAACAGGTTGGTCGAGAACGGCCCCTCGGGCCAGTCGCGGATCACCCGCGGCGACAGGATCTGCACCCCGGTATAGACGAACGGCGCCAGCCGGCCCGGCTTTCGGCGTCCGACGATCCGCCCGAACGCGTCGAGATGGAAATCGCCCTGCCCCCGATGACTGTTGGCGCGCGCCAGCGGCACCAGCAGCAGCAGCGCGTCCATGCGGTCGTCATCCCACTGCGCGGCAAGCTGGCGGATCGCGTCGCTCGGGCCGTCGACCCAGAGATTGTCGCTGTTGACGCAGACGAACGGCTTGTCGCCGATCAGATCGCGCGCCTGGACGAGCCCGCCGCCGGTCTCCATCAGTTGCTTGCGCTCATCGGAGATGATCAGCTCCATGTCCTTCACCCGCGCCTTCAGATGGGCTTCCATCTGATCGGCGAGATAATGGACGTTGACGATCACGCGCTTGACGCCGGCGCTGCGCAGGCGATCGACGACATGGTCGATCAGCGCCTTGCCGCCCACCTCGACCAGCGGCTTGGGCCGGGTCGCGGTCAGCGGGCGCATCCGCTTGCCCAGCCCCGCAGCCATCACCATCGCCGTCTCGGGAACGACGCCGCCGGGCTGGGGCCGCAGCGAATAGGTCGCGGAGGTGCTCATCGCGCGGCGATCGTCATCGGGTCGCCGCGCATGTCCGCGGGGATGTTCGCGTCGAACCAGTCGGCGACCGGCTGCAGCGCCGGATGCTCCAGGTCGCGCTCGATATAGCGCCACACCCGCGGGCACAGCCCCGGATAGCGCGGCTTGCCGTCGCGCTTCCACAGCCGGGTGAAGATGCCGATGATCTTGGCGTTCCGCTGCGCGCCGAGCACGTGATAGGCCACGTCGAACGCGTCCCCCGTGCCGGTGATCCGCTTGTAGCGATCGAGCATCGCGGTCTCGAGCGCCGCATCGACGTCGCGCCGCGCATCCTGCAGCAGCGAGACGAGGTCATATGCCGGATGCCCGGCCAGCGCGTCCTGGAAATCCAGCAGTCCCAAGCTCTCTCTTCCTTCGATCAACATGATTTTCTCGGCATGGTAGTCGCGCAGCACCGTGACGGGCGTATGACCGCCCAGCACCCGTGCGAGCACCGCATCCCAGGCGCGCCGGTAACCTTCCGCATCGACATCGAGACCGATGGCTGCGCAATACCATTCGGTCAGCAGCCCGGCCTCGCGCTGATATTCCGCCAGATCGTAGGACCGGGCCGGACCGGCCTCATGCCCGTGCAGTCGCACCAGCACGTCGACCGCTTCCTCGTACAGGCGCAGTTCGCTCTCGGGCGCCGCATCCACCGTCTCGCGCATCCGCGCGTCACCGAAGTCCTGGAGCAGCACCAGCCCCTCGGCCAGATCCTCGTGCAGGATCGCCGGCGCCGCGAAACCGCGCTCGCTCAGCCAGCGCGCGATCGAAATGAACGGGCGCGGATCCTCCTGCGGCGGCGGCGCGTCCATCAGGATCGCGCTGCGATCATGGTCCACGACGCGGAAATAACGCCGGAACGACGCGTCGCCGGCGAGCGGCAGAATATGCGCTTCGCCCCAGCCGGCCGCGTCCAGAAAGGCGGGCGCGGCGGCGGGCGGATTCATGTCGGCTATTGGAGGATTTGAGGCCATCGGTCCTTCCATGCCGCCGGGACTCGGGCTGTCAAGGATCGCGCGCCGTCCGGCGCAACTTCCAGGTTGAGCCACAGCGCGTCGCCCCACCAGGACGCGCCCAGCCGCTCGGGCCATTCGACGATCAGCAGCGAATCGTCGCGGGCATCGTCGAGCCCCAGTTCCTCGGCCTCGTCCGGGTCCTCGATGCGATAGAGATCGACATGCAGCACCGGCATCCGCACCTCGGGCGGGGCATAGGGCTGCACGATCGCGAAGCTCGGCGACGGCGCCTCGCCCTCCAGTCCCAGCGCCGCGAGCAGCCCGCGCGCGATGCTGGTCTTGCCCGCGCCCAGTTCCCCGGACAGTGCGATCACGTCCCCGGGGCGAGCCACCGCCGCCAGCCGGGCACCGAGCGCATACGAGTCATCGAGGGAAGCGAGCCGCATCACCCGCGCGGCAATTCCACGGTCACCAGCGTCCCCTCGCCCGGTTCGGAGATCATCTCGATGCGCCCGCCATGCGCCTCGACGAACTGCTTGGCGAGCGGCAGTCCCAACCCGAGCGCCCGCTCGCCGCTGCGCGAGATACCGTGCTGGGCGAAGCGGTCGAACGCCTGCGCCACCGCCGTACGGCTCATCCCCGGCCCGTCGTCGGAGACGATGATCCGCGCGATCTTGGCATTGCCGTCCAGGTGCAGCAGCACGCGACCGCCCTCGGGCGTGCCGGCAACGGCATGGCGCAGCAGATGCTCGATCGCCTGGCGCAGCCGCCGCGGATCGCCGGTCACGGTGCCCGCGGTGCCGACATCCTCCACCACCAGGTCGATCGACTTGGCCTTGGCCAGCGGCGCGACGACCTCGGCCGCAGCGTTCGCCGCGAGCTCGATATCGACGGTCACCTTCTCCAGCGGCCCGCCCTCGCTCTGCGTCAGATCGAGCACATCGTCGATCAGCGTGCCCAGCCGGTCGACCGAGAACAGGATCGCCTCGGCATATTCGGTGCCGTCCTTGCTCAGCTTGCCGGCAAAGCCGCCGTGCAGCATCTCGGCAAAGCCCTTGATCGAGGTCAGCGGGGTACGCAGCTCATAGCTCATGCTGGCGACGAACGCGGTCTTCACCCGGTCCGCCGCTTCCAGCGCCTCGTTGCGGTCGCGCAGTGCGCGTTCGATCCGCTGGCGATCGCTGGTGTCGAGCATCGTCACCATGGCGTTGCCGTCGGGCAGCGGCACCGCGGCGATATCGAAATGGCGCCCGTCGGCGAAGACAATGCTGCTCCCGCGCTGCTGCCGGTCCTTCGCCGCCAGCCGGATCAGGTCGCCCAGGATCTCCGCGCGTGCCGCGTTGGTCAGCTTGGGCCCCGCCGCCTTCACCAAAGTGGCAATCTGCGGATGTCCGTCGAGGAAACTGTCCTCGAATCCCCAGACTTGGCGGAACTTGCGGTTCCACAGCTGCAGGCGGCCCTTGCCGAACACCGCGACAGCCTCGGCCAGGCTGTCCAGCGTCGCGGTGCGGACCTGCTGCATCTCGCCATGCTCGCGCTGCAGCTCGAACTGCTGGGTCTGGTCCTCGAACAGCAGCAGCAATCCGCCGTCGGGCAGCGGCTGGGCGACAACGCGCAGGTGGGTGCCCGCGACGTTCCACGTCTCCTCCACCGCGTCCGCCGCCAGGAACCATTCGCGGCGTTCGGCCTTCCAGGCGGGGAAATCGCGCACGTCGGGCAGCTTGCGCGCCTCGCGCATCCGCTCGAGCACGCGGTCGAACTCGGGCCGATCGGCAAGCCATTCGTTGCGCATCGCGAACATCCGCCGGAACGGCTGGTTGCAGAACACCAGGCTCAGGTCGGCCGCGAACTGCGCCACGCCGGCGGACATCCGGTCGAGCATCGCGCGCTGCGCCTCGCGGAAGCGCTTCAGCCCGCCGCGCGCCTGCTCGAGATCCTCGATATCGACCGCGAAGCCGGCCACGCCGCCGGTCGGCAGCGGCACGTCGTGAAGACGCAGCATGTGCCGCGCGCCGCTCATCGTCGCCGGCATCGCCGCGGTCTGGGGCTGCTGGGTGTCGCGCGCGATCGCGGCGTTGGCGAGTGGACCGCCCAGCCCCGCGCCCTCGACCAGTTCGAGCCCGCGCGCCACCACATCCTCGCTGTCGATACCCTCCACGGCGCGGACATAGGCCGAATTGACCATCAGCAGCCTGAGATCGGGCCCGCGATACCACATCGGCATCGGCGCGGCTTCGATCAGCGCGGTAAGCGCGTCGAAGGCGGCGCGCAGCCGCGACGCCTCGCGCTGCAGCCGGTTGATCTCGTCCTGGCTCTCGGTGGCGTCGAGGAACCACAGCACCACGCCGCCGGGAATATCCATCGCATCGGTCGCGCGCTCTCCGATCACCAGCAGCGCCCGCTCCGATCCGCGCGGCCGCACCGACATGCTGAACGACCGGCCCGCCTTCTGCGCGGCCGTCACCTGATCGGCGAGCGCCACCGAATCCTCCGGGATCAGCCCGGTATCGGGACCGGAAAGCTCGCTGAGCTCACGCGGCATCACGTCCAGGCCCAGCCAGTCGCTCAGCCGGCGCGACAGGTCGATCCGCCCGTCGCCGCGCACCAGCATCGCCTGCGCCGGCGATCCGACGTTCAGCAGCGCAAGCCGCGCATTCTCCGCAAGGATCTCGCGTGCCTCGGCCCGCGCGCGCAGCCCAGCATACAGCGCCCAGGTCGCGACGAGCACGAGCAATGCGATTACGGCACCGGCGAGCACCGCTGCCGATTGGGGAATATCGATCATCGGTCGTCGCGCCGAACTGACATCGTCAGTTCCTTAGGCCAATCCCCGGGCAAACGAAAAGGGGCCCGGCACGGGCCGGACCCCTTCGCTTGCGCCGATGAGGCGCGGATCAGAACTTCACGGTGGCGGCAACGCGCATGTAGCGGCCCAGGATACCCGAGAAATAGGTCACCGTGCCACCGCCGGCGGGAACCGGGTACGGCGGCGCGACGTCGAAGACGTTGTCGACGATGAACTTCAAGTCGAGCTGCTTGTTGACCTGGGTGCCGATCGTCGCATTGAACAGCCACCAGCCCTTCACGCCCATGATGTTGCGCGCATCCGGCGCTTCATCCACGTCATACTGACCCTTGCCGAAATACTGCGCCTGGAACAGCGCGTTGAAGCCGTCGCTGTCATAGGTCAGGTTGGCCGTCCCCGAATGGCGCGGATAGCCGATCTCGCCGGCAAGATGGTTCACGTCGCCGGTGCCGACCCGCTGCTCGAGCTTGTCGTTGTAGAAATAGTTCACCGACAGGCCGGCGACGCCGCTGGTGTTGTTCACGCCGAGGCGCGACAGCGGCAGGCGATAGGCGGCCGTCACGGTCAAACCCGCCGATTCATACGAGGCGGCGTTGTAATAGCCCTCGCGGATCATCGTGATCTGGCCAGCCGTCTTCCCGTCACCCGTCATGTCGCGGGTGATCAGGCTGCAGAAATTGTTCGGATAGCTGGTGGAATCGTAGCAGGCGTTCAGGATGTCGTCGCCGCCGAGCGAGACGATCGCGTCCTTCAGCTTGATGTCGATCCAGTCCACCGCCAGCGTGAAGCTCTTGGCGAAGCGCGGCTGGATCACCGCACCGACCGTCCAGCTGTCGGCCTTCTCGTTGGTCAGGTCCGGATTGCCGGAGACCGTCACCGGCACCGTCGCGGCATTGTAGCGCGAAAGGAACTGGGTCGTGTCGATGCCCGCAGCCTGGCAATTGGCCGCGCGGACCGCCGGGTTCGGGCCGTTGCCGACATCACGCGAGTCGCACGGATCGAAACCGTCGTCGAACGCACGCGAGGTCGGATTAAAGGCCTCGGTGATCGCCGGCGAGCGGATCGAGCGCGTGAAGTTGCCGCGGAAGGTGATGTCGGGGATGAAGCCGACGCGACCGCCCGCGGTCCATGCCCAGTCACCGCCCGACAGCGAATTGTCGACATAGCGTGCGGAGCCGTCGAACTCTGCCGTATGCAGCCAGCTCAGGCCGTTCTGTGCGGTGACGAACGGGATCACCAGTTCGCCGAACACCTCGTCCGTGTTGAACGAGCCGCTGATCGGATCGACCGGGATGGTGCGACCATATTGGGTGCGCGTGCCGTCGCCATTGTCCTGTCCGAAATAGAAGCTGCCGGGATCGAAATTGGTCGACTCGCGGCGATGCTCGTAGCCCGCCGAGACGCTGACATCGTTGCCGAACAGCTTGAACACCGAACCGGTCACGTTCGCATTGAACACGAGCTGGTCGTTGGTCGAGATCGGACGCGCGATCGAGAAGATATAGTCCTTCGCCGCCTGGCTGGCCTGGCCGTTGCCCAGCACGTTCAGCGGCGCGCAGGTGCTGCTAATCGTCGCCGCGGGTGAGTTGGTGTAGCCCGGGCGACAGACGATGTTGCCGCTGGCGTCCCGCACGGCGTCAAGCGCGTTGAAGAAGTTCTGGTTGTTCAGTTCGTAGACCTTGCCGACCGTCTGCGAGCGGCCATAGTTCACCGATGCTTCCCAGGTGAAATTGCGGCTGCCGACAGAGAAATCACCGGAAAAGCCTCCGACGAAGCGATACGTCTCGACATTCGCTTCCGAACGGCCCGTGGTCAGGTCGCTCAGCGCACGGCCCAGATAGAATTGATTTTGCCCGGCCGGAAGGTTCGCCGCGATCGTCGCGCGGTCGGCCGCACTCAGATACGGATTGTCGAGCGAGATGATCAGGTTGCCGTCAGGCGTGCCGGCCTTGTCGAACAGGCGCGTATTGTAGTTGGGCTGATCGATCAGGTTGACGCCCCGGGTGTGGGTATACCAGGCCTCGCCGAACATCTTGATATGGTCGGTCAGCTCGTAGTTGAGCTGCGCGTTGACGAGATAGCGCTCGGAGCTGGTGAGCAAATTGGCCTGCGCAGGCAGGTTGAAGCCGTTGCCGCCGCTGCTGATGAACCCGTCCGCCAGCACATTGCCCATGTCGAGCGGAACCAGCGTGCCGCCGCTGCCGAACTGCAGCAATTGGCCCGCGGCGTTATGGATGCCCGAATCCTGCGCGAACGCGTCGTCTCTCACGAACGGCACACCGCCGGCCGTGAACGCGGTGTAGCGCTCCGACGGCAGCAATACCGTCGAGAAGCCGGTGTCGGTCGTCGGCGTACCGAAGAAATTGCCCTGGCGCGTGATCGCACGGTCGCTCGCGGTCAGGCCGGTGGACCTGTCATACTCGCCCGAGACGGTGATGTTGCCGCGGCCGCCGGCGAAGTTCTTGCCGGCGAGGAAGCTCAGCCGCGCATCGGGCGCGTCGCCCCGCTCCGAGACGCCGTATTGGCCGCCGAGTTCGATCCCCTCATAATCCTTCTTCAGGATGATGTTGACCGTGCCCGCGATCGCATCCGAGCCATAGATCGGCGCACCGCCGACGGCGACCGTCTCGACACGCTCGACCAAGGTCGTCGGAATGTTGTTGAGGTCGACCTGCGTGCCGGGATCCACCGGACCGAAGATGCTCGCCGTGTTCGACGAGACGAAGCGACGACCGTTGACCAGCACCAGCGTGCGCTGCGTGCCGAGGCCGAAAAAGTCGACAAAGGTCTGTGCCGGTCCGAACGACGACTGCGCGCCGACCGCGCTGTTACCCGGCGGTCCGAAAGCCGGGATCTCGTTCAGCGCCTGGCCGATATTGGTGTAGCCGCGCGACTGGATCTCGGCGGCGCCAATCACCTGGGTCGGCTGGACGGTGTCGAATTCGGGACGCGCGATGCGCGAGCCCGTGACGACGATATCAGCGCTTTCGGGCGGGGCATCTGCCGTCTGCGCCGGCTGCGCATCGGTGTCGCTGGACTCTGCTGTGGCGGTCTGTGCGGATGCCGGCGTCGCGATCTGAGCGAGCGCCAGCGCAGCGAAGGATGCGGTGAGGGAGAGGCCGAAACGCCGGCCGAGATTGGTCGTAAGCATACGCATTACCCTTTACTTTTGTTATGCGCAGTGCCCGTTCCTCTCCTGGATTTCCGCCCTATTTCCCTCTGTAACGGTCGATTGCTTCCGCACGACTGACGGCGAAAATGCGCGCCATTTCGCCATCGCCACCCGTTTTCTTCGACACCCTGTGACGAAATAGCCACACAAGTGTCACATTACAGAAATCGCGGCTCTCTCGCTTCCTGGGTTGCGATTGCATTTCCCAAATATTTCCTACCCGTTTCAATGGAGTCGCAATTATGGCGAGTGTTGCTGCAATGCGACATTTTGAGGCAAACGTGCCCTTGACGCGCCAAAAATCTCGTCCAGCATGTCATCATTCGTTCATTCGATGTCCGGATTCGTACAAAAGGGGACAAACATGGTTAAATCGTCACTACTGGGTGGCAGCGCTTTGCGTTCGGCCACCTTCGCTGCTTTGGCGCTGATCGCCGTTCCTGCCGCCGCGCAGGATACCGGCCAGGCCGCTCCGGCGACTGACGCGCAGGCGCAGGACGGCGCCGAGGACAGCATCATCGTTACCGGATCGCGCATCCGCCGGCCCAACCTCGATTCGCCGGTTCCGGTGACGTCGATCTCGGGCGAAGAATTCTTCCAGACCGGCACCACCTCGGTCGGCGACGTCCTCAACGAGCTGCCGGCGCTCACCAGCACCTTCAGCCAGTCGAACTCGACGCGCTTCCTCGGCACCGCGGGCCTGAGCCTTCTCGACCTGCGCGGCCTCGGGCCGCAGCGCACCCTGGTGCTGGTCAATGGCCGCCGCCACGTCGCGGGCGACATCCTCAACAACGCCGTTTCGCCGGACGTCAACACGATCCCGACCGATCTGATCGAGCGGGTCGACGTCGTCACCGGCGGCAGCTCGGCCGTCTATGGTTCGGACGCGATCGCCGGCGTGGTGAACTTCGTCCTCAAGGATCACTATGAGGGTCTCCAGGTCCGCGCGCAGGCCGGCCTCAGCGACGACGGCGACGCGCCCGATTCCTATATCAGCGCGCTGGCAGGCAAGAATTTCGCCGATGGCCGCGGCAACATCGCGCTCAACCTCGAATATGCGCACCAGGGTGATTTCTACGCTGCGGACCGCCCCGAATACCGCAACACCAACGGCTTCGTGGTCGTCGACAGCGATCCGGCCGGGGCCACCAATGGCAGCGACGGCAACCCCGACCGCGTGTTCTATCGCAACATCCGCAGCGGCAGCTATGCCAATGGCGGCATGTTCCTGGGCAATAGCTGCGGCAACTATTATTGCTCGTATCACTTCCTCCCCAACGGCAACCTCGTCCCCGTTACCGGCACCAAGGTCGGCAACGACGCGATTGGCAGCTTCATCGGCGGTGACGGCGACAATTTCCGTGACGGCACCCAGCTCGGCCTGCGGCCCAAGCAGGACCGCTACAGCGCCAACCTGCTTGCGCATTTCGAGATTTCGTCGGCGTTCGTGCCGTTCGTCGAAGCCAAATATGTCCGCTCCGATGTGCTCGGCAGCGCCAGCGGCCCGTTCTTCTTCAACGGCGGCGTCACCGGTTCGCCTCGCGAAGTGTTCTACACCGACAATCCCTATCTGAACGGCCAGGCCCGCAACTTCCTGAACGACTATTACGGCGTCGGTGCGGGTGCGCATCAGTCGTTCTTCTTCAACGAGAACGCCACCAGCCTGACCAACCGCCAGGAATCGCTGAAGCGCGAGACCTACCGCCTCGTCGGCGGCGTCCGTGGCGATCTCGGCAGCAACTGGTCGTACGAAGTGTCCGGCAACTACGGCCAGTTCGACGAGACCAACAAGATCCTCGGCAACGTGAACCTGCAGCGCTTCCTGCTGGCGATCGACGCCGTCGATCAGGGGCTGGTGCAGAACGGCGTCGCCAACGGCAACATCGTTTGCCGTGCCACGGTCGACCCGACGGCACGCGTGGCACTCGAAACCGCCGCGAATCCGGCATTTGCCGCCTCGCAGCTCGCTGCCGACGTCGCGGCGTGCAAGCCGGTGAACTTCTTCGGCGCCGGCAACGTCAGCGATGCCGCTCGCCAGTACCTGCTGCAGGATTCGATCGCCAAGGGTCGCATCACGCAGTTCGTCGCCAACGCGTTCATCAGCGGCGATTCGAGCAAGTGGTTCAGCCTGCCGGGCGGTCCGGTCGGCATCTCGCTCGGCGCCGAATATCGTCGTGAGACCGCGTCCTACTCGCAGGATGCGTTCACCGATGCGGGTCTGACCTTCTACAACTCGATCCCGACCTTCGATCCGCCGTCGTTCGAAGTGAAGGAAGTGTTCGGCGAGGTCAGCGTGCCGATCCTGAAGGATGTTCCCTTCTTCAAGAGCCTGACGGTCAGCGGCGCAGCCCGCTACGCCGACTATAAGGGCGCTACGGGCAACGTCTGGGCGTATAACGGCAGCGTCGAGTGGGCGCCGATCACCGATCTGCGCTTCCGGGGCAATTATTCGCGCTCCGTCCGCGCGCCGACGCTGGTCGATCTCTATACGCCGTACGGGCAGAATTTCGCCCCCGGGTTCCAGGATCCGTGCTCGGTCCTCCAGATCGGCGAAGGTTCGTCCACGCGCCAGGCAAACTGCAACGCTGCCGGCCTTGCCGGCTTCGATCACCAATATGTGCAGTCGCTCGGCTTCCTCTCGGGCGGCAATGCGGACCTCAAGGCGGAGACCTCGGACTCCTACACCGTCGGATTCGTCCTGCAGCCGCGTTGGGTCAAAGGCTTGTCGCTTACCGTCGACTTCTTCGACATCACGGTGAACAACACGATCTCGTCGGTCGGTGCGCAGGATATCGTGGACAATTGCTACGATGCCGCGGATTTGAACAACCAGTATTGCTCGCTCTTCCAGCGCTATACCGGGACGGGAACGGGTCCGCGCGGCGAGGAGCCTGGTCAGATCCTCGAGAACAATCTCCGCGCCGGCCCGCTGAACTACGCGAAGCTGAAGGTGCGCGGCATCGATGCGGAGCTCGGCTATCGCGGTGCGATCGGCAACCTCGGCAACCTGTCGACTCGTGCCATCTTCACTCACAACTTCCGCAACGACTCCTATCTGAATCCGTCGGACCCCGGTCGTCGCGATCAGTCGCTCGGCGAACTGGGCTTCCCGAAGGACGAGGGGCAGTGGAGCGTGGACTTCCAGACCGGCCCGGTCACGCTCGGCTATAAGCTGCGCTACATCGGCAAGATGACCGTCGGCCCCTGGGAAGCTACGCACAGTGTGCAGGGTCGTGATCCGGAGAACGCGGACTATTCGGATATCGCCTGGTATCCGTCGACCTTCTATCACAACATCCGCATGCAGTTCGACGTCAACAAGTCGTACAATCTCTACCTGGGCGTCGACAATCTGTTCGATACCATGCCCCCGCTCGGCACCACCGGTGCCGGCTTCGGCAGCGGCATCTACGACAATGTCGGGCGCTTCCTCTATGCGGGCTTCGTCGCCAAGTTCTGATCGGCGACCGCAATGTGAATTGGGGGCCGGGTTCATTCCCGGCCCCTTTTTTTGTGGCAGCACCAGATATTTGCTGGCACGAACCGCCACATGCTCCGGGTCAAGCGCGTGAATCCATGAATAGCGATCCACGCAACGCTGCGCTCGACGCCGGCATCGGCTTGCAGGCCGGCGATCCCGCCGCAGCGATGGCGCAGGCGCGGCGCATCCTGGAAACGAACCCCGATCGACCCGATGCGCTCCGGCTGCTCGGCCGCGCGTTGCGCCAGCTCGGCAACGCCGCCGAAGCCGCGCAGGCGGAAGGCGCCGCGATCGCGGCATCGCTGCGCGATCCCGAACTGAGCGACGCCAATCAGGCGTTGACCAGGGGCGATCTGGCGCTGGCGGAACGCATCCTGCGCTCGCGCCTCAGGCACATGCCCGACGACGTCGTGGCGATCATGATGTTGGCGGATATCGCCACCCGGATCGGCATCCTGGCCGAAGCGGAGGCCGGGCTCCGTCGCGCGCGCGCGCTGGCACCCGACTATATCGAAGCCCAGGTCAGCTTGGCGTTCGTGCTGTTCCAACAGCGCCGCGTCGACGAAGCGCTGGCGCTGCTCGATCGGGCCATAAGCGCGAACCCGCGCCATATCCGCGCGGCGGTATCGAAAGCGGACATGCTTTCGCAGACCGGCGACTATGCAGGCGCGGCGGCAACCTATGCCGCGTTGCTGGAGGCAATCGGCGACAATGCCGAAATATTGGTGGGGTACGGCAATATCCTCAAGACCACGGGCCGGCAGGAAGACGCCGTGTCCGCCTATCGGCGCGCATTGGCCATCGAGCCCGAACTCGCCGAAGCCTGGTGGTCGCTCGCGGAGCTGAAGGCCGGCCGGATCGGCGCGGACGACGTCATCGCGATGGAGCGCGTGCTCGGACGGGCGACGCAGGCGAGCAAGCGCGTCTACCTCCACTTCGCGCTCGGCAAGGCCGCCGAAGAGTCCGCCGCCTGGCAGAAATCTTTCGATCACTATGCCGAGGGCAACCGTCTTCGCCTCGCGTTGGAGCCGCATGTTCGGGAAGACGTGACGCTCGAGGTCGATCGCTCGATCGCGCTGTTCGACCGGGCATTCCTCGCGAAACATGCCGGCCGGGGGGCGGCCGCCGCGGATCCGATCTTCGTCATCGGCATGCCGCGGGCGGGCTCGACGCTGCTCGAACAGATATTGGCGAGCCATCCCCAGGTCGAGGGCACTGCCGAGCTCCCCTATATCCCGCAGATGGTCCAGGCCCTGGTCGCGGAGCGCTGGCGCGATCCGGCCGCGGCCTATCCGCAAGTGGTCGAGCATCTCGGCCCGGACCAGATCCGTGCGCTGGGGGAAAGCTATCTGCGGATGGCGTCCCGGCACCGGCGCGGCGGCACGCCGTTCTTCATCGACAAGCTACCCAACAACTGGCGCTATATCGGCCTCATCCGCCTGATCCTGCCCAATGCGCGGATCATCGATGCGCGGCGCGAGCCGATGGCGTGCGGCTTCTCCAACTTCAAGCAGCATTTCGCGCGCGGCCAGACCTTCGCCTATTCGCTGACCGATATCGGGAGCTTCTATCGCGACTATGTGCGCCTGGTGCGGCATTTCGAGGTGCAGGCGCCCGGAACGATCCATCGAGTGCAGCATGAAGCCCTGCTGGACGATCCCGAGACGGAAATCCGGCGCATGCTCGACTGGCTCGGCCTGCCGTTCGATGCGCGCTGCCTGCGGCCGCATGAAAATGCCCGGCCGGTGCGTACCGCAAGCTCGGAGCAGGTGCGGCGCCCGATCAACCGCAGCGCGGTCGATCAATGGCGCAATTACGAACCCTGGCTGGGCGAGCTCAAGGGCGCCTTGGGTGACATGCTGGATCCGGAAATCTGAAGGCGGCGGGT
>JBEVLV010000075.1:0-5966 GCA_040508955.1 Sphingomonas sp.
GTCGGGCTGAACGGCAGCGAGGATCACGTGATCGCGCAGCTGCTGCCGATCGTCGAGGTACAGGACCTGGAGGGTGCGCTGGCCAGCGTGACCGGGGCCGGCGGCGAGATCACCGTGCCGATCTTCGCCTTCCCCGGCGGGCGCCGCTTCCATTTCCGCGATCCCGACGGCAACGAATTGGGCGTTTTCGTCAACGAACCCGAATAGGCGCGATTGCGGGCGTGGCGCCCGCTGCTAGAGAGGCGCCACTGTCTTTGGGGGAATCGTCGATGCGCCTGTTCCGTTCGGCCGCCATTGGCCTGGCCATGTCCTGCCTGGGTATCCTGCCCGCTTCCGCGGAGGACAAGACGCCCTGCGGCGCGGAACTGGTCTGCGCCAGCAAGCCGGAAACGGTGATGGCGGCGATGGAGAAGGCCGGGCTCAAGCCCAAGCTGACAACCGACAATGGCGGCGATCCGATGATCGAAAGCGACGAGGCCGCCTATCATTTCGACGTTTATTTCTACGACTGCAACGAGCACAGGAATTGCGCGTCGCTGCGCTTCGAGGTGCTGTTCGACAAGGCGCCGGAGAACACGACCGAGCTCGCCAACAAGTGGAACGTGCAGTCGCGCCTGCTGACGACCTATGTGCGCGACGATCAGAAGTTCGTCGGCAGCGCGGATGTGAGCACCGTCGGCGGCCTCAATGCCGCGAACTTCGGCGACGTGCTGGATTGGTGGACGTCGCAGCTCGATGCCCTGGGCGTCTTCTTCAAGAAAGAGCTGAACCTTCCCGACGCGCCGGCGAAGGATGCGCCGGCGAAGAAATAGGGTGGGGCGGGCTTTCTTGCCGTCACCCGAACCTGTTCCGGGGGCCACCTATGCCGTAGACTCATAAAGCGGCCCGTCGTCTCCCGCCCCAATTGCCGACGTTCAATTGACCCAGATTTCTGTCCCGATTGGTACGTCATTTTTGGTCAGCCCGAGACCGAGCAGAATCGGAATGAAGCGGGGGTGAGGCGGAGATGCCATTTCGATCCCACGCACTACCGTTGACGCTTCAGTTCCGTCGGGGAGCTTGAGTGTCAGCGGGTCTCCAGTTTTTACATACCAGTCGCCCTCGCGGGGGATGCCCGGCACCACGACTACCGAGCCTCGGTCGGAGATCTGAAACACATCTTCCACGACTGAGAGTAGCTTCGCCATTCAATGAAACTGCCGACAATTCTCCGGCAACGCAACGTCCGCTTTCCACCCATTGTTGGCCGTTCGACCCTCGTTCCGAAAACAGTCACTTATGGGTTCACGGCCTAGCCTCACCGGACTGGGCAAGAACTTCGCGTCCGGCGGTTGTCTCCCGGTGGACCCCGGAACAAGTCCGGGGTGACGAGGTGAGGTAGGGATGGCGAGGCGTTTTCCTCGAATGTGACGCTGTTCGAGGCGCTGTGGACCTCGACACTTCCGGGGTGACGATGGAAGAGAGGCGTCGTGCGATCAGAAGCGGACGCCGCTGTCGTCAACGCTCCATCAGGCGGGGCATCAGCTCGACGAAGTTGCAGGGCTTGTGGCGGATGTCGAGCTGGGTTGCGAGGATGCCGTCCCAAGCGTCGGTGACCGCGCCGGTCGAGCCCGGCAGGGCGAAGATATAGGTGCCGCGCGCGACGCCCGCGGTGGCGCGCGACTGGATCGTCGAGGTGCCGATCGTCTGGTAGCTCAGCCAGCGGAACAGCTCGCCGAATCCCGGTATCTCCTTGTCCCAGACCCGGGCCAGCGCTTCGGGCGTCACGTCGCGGCCGGTCACGCCGGTGCCGCCGGTGGTGAGGATCACATCGACCTGGCCATCGTCGATCCAGGCGTTCAGCCGGGCGACGATCGCGTCGGGATCGTCCTTCACGATGGCGCGCGCAGCGAGCGCGTGTCCAGCACCGGTCAACCGCTCGACCAGCCGGTCGCCCGATCGATCGTCCGCCTCGGTCCGGGTGTCCGAAACCGTCAGCACCGCGATCCGGACCGGCCGGAACGCGATGCTTTCGTCAATTGCCACCGGTGACCTGCGCCGGGACCGAGCGCGCGCTCATCGTCACCACCGTGGCGTTGTTCTCGGGCAGGGGCTCGGTGCGCAGCACCGGCGCGGGGGGGACGAGCGCAGGCGCGCGGCGGGTCTGGAGCTTGATCGCGGAGGAGCCGGGCATTCCGGGGAATTTGGGCCATAGCCCCTGCGCCAGCGCAGCGCGGCTTGCCGATTTGCGGCCGGCCTGCTGCTCGTACATCCAATAGTTGCGCAGCACGGTCATCACGTATCCGCGGGTCTCCCAATAGGGAATGCTCTCGATATAGAGCAACGGATCGCCGCCATCACGCGACATGCTGTTCCACAGCTGCACCGGCGACGGGCCGGCATTGTACGCGGCGATCACCTTGGGCAGCAGACCCTGGGTGAAGGGCTGGTCGCGGAGCTGCTCGAGATAGGATTGGCCGATCTCCATGTTGACCGAAGGCTTGGTGAGGTCGGACGCGGCATAGGTGACGCCGCGCTTGCGGCCCACGTCGATCGCCGCGCCGGTCTTGACCTGCATCAGCCCCATCGCACCCGCGGCGCTGCGGATCTCGGAATTGAAGCGCGATTCCTGGAGCGTGTGAGCGAAGACCAGAGCCTTGTCGACGCGCCAGCCGCCATCGGGCGTCCAGTTGGGCGCGGGATAGCGCGCCTCGATCAGCGGATGCGCGCCCGCCGGGCCGTTGTGCGAGAGCCAGAGCTGGGTGGAGGCCAGGCTCAGCCGGCTGGCGATGCGGATCAGCGCGCCATGCTCGCCGGGATTGCAGAACTTCGCCTGGTGGCGCAGCACTTGGTCGGCCAGGCCGGTCTCGCCGATCTCGACCAGGGCGGCGGCGACGCGGACGTTCGGCCTGAGCTGCAGCGTCTTCCAGTCCTCGGTGACGAAGGCCTCGTTCTTGTTCGCCTTGTCCTCGACGCCGAGCGCGGCCTTGGCGAGCAGGCCGTAGAAGGTCTCGTTATACTGGCTCGCCGCCTTGAGCTTGGTCGCGACGCGATCGGGCCGGCCGCACGCCATTTCTGCGCGCGAACCCCAATAGAGGCCGGCGGAGCGGAGCTCGGTATCGGCGGCGCGGGTGGCGACGCGCTCGAAGGCCGCATCGGCCGCCTCGCAATCCTGCTGGCGCCATGCCGCCAGGCCCTGGACCCAGTCGGCCTGGGACGCCCAGCTGCCGGCGCCGTCCTGCGCCTTGGCCGCCACCCGGCGCGCGTTCGCGTCATCGCCGGCGATATAATAGATCCACGCGACCTTCTGCTGCCACTCGGTCAGTGCCTCCGCCGTCAGATCGGGGGAGAAGCGGTCGAGCAGCGCCTCGGCCTCGACGCCGTTGTCGCTCTTGACGAAGGGTTGGATGGCAAGAGCGATCTCGGTCGCCGCCGCATCGCTCTTCACCGAACGGGCGCGCTGGCGCACCGGTGCCGCATCGAACCAGACGAGCCGCTGCGCGACGGGGAGCACCGGCAGGTCGACCGCACCGCGCGTCTTCGCCATGCGGGCGATCTGCTCCGCCTCGGGTAGCTCGGGAGCCTCGGCGAGCAGCGAGAGCAGGGGAGCAAGCTCGACCCTGGGCGAGTTCTTCGCGGTATAGAGTTCGGCGCGGGCGATCGCGTGGAGCGGACCCGGCTTCATCGAATCGAGCTGCAACTGCGCGTCGGCCCATCTACCGGTGTGGATCGCCGCAAACACGGCGCGATAGCCGGCGCGCTGGTCGCTATCGAGCTGGTCCGGGATGCCGTCGCCGTCGCGCAGCGGCGCCGGAGCGGCGATGGGCTTGGCCACTATGGCGTCGCCGCTGCTCGTGCCGCTCGTATCGTCGGCATGAGCGACCATCGGCGTTGCGGCAAGCGCCGCGGCTAGGATGATACGCAATGTCACTCGCTGGTTCCCCGGCTGAAAGGCAGCAAATGCCTCCAGACTTCGCTCTTGGCGGCCGGCCGCTCGATCAGGAGACGGGGATGATAGGTCGCCAACACCCGCATTTTGGCGTCGGAATGGTTAATCTCATGTATACGATTGAAGCCGGCCGCGTCGCTCGTCTCAGGCAGGACACAGCTCGTCGTTTGTCCCAGGATCAATAGCTTGCGGGGACGAATCAGGCCCAGATGATGCCGGGCGAGCTCGACCAGCCGGGGTTGCGCCTCGGCCGGGATCCGCCCGGTGATCGGCCGCGCGACGGCGAGCGAGGCGAGATAAACGGCATCGCGCGACATTCCGACGGCCGCCAGCATCCGATCGAGCAGTCGTCCGGAGGGACCGGTGAGCAGCGCGTCCGTATCGTCGGGTTCGGGCATGTCGGTCAGGACGGCCCATTCGGCGTCGGCCGGTCCTCGAGGCGGCACGAGCGCCGACATCCAGCCGGATTCAGGTGCCGCTTCGCCCATCCGCCAGGCGATGAATTCGTCCAGCGTCGCGGGAAGCACTTCGGCAATCGGTTCGGCGGCAACGGCAACGGCGGCCTCGCTCGGCGGCGCATGACGCGCCAGCCAGTCACGGGGCACCTCGTCCACCAGCATCTCGACGCCGGCATCCTGCCACCATTCGAGCGTGCTGCTGAGCGCCTGGCGCCAGTCCTGAACCGTTTCCACCCCCATAGCCTGCCTTTGAATCCTAGTTGACGTCGCGGTCAATCTGGCCCCATCGCGAGAGGGACGGGACGTTGCCAGGGTGCGACGACAAGCGGCCCAGCGCGTCCATGCGGTGAAAATACTAGGGGATTTGGGATGAGCGAACGGGAGTCGATGCCCTATGACGTCGTGATCGTCGGCGCGGGGCCTGCCGGGCTTTCCGCGGCGATCCGGCTCAAGCAGCTGGCGAACGAGGCGGGCGGCGAACTGTCGGTCTGCGTGCTGGAAAAGGGCTCCGAGGTCGGCGCGCATATCCTTTCGGGCGCGGTGATCGATCCCAAGGGGCTGGACGAGTTGATCCCCGACTGGCGGGATCAGGATTGCCCGCTCGCCCGCACGCCGGTGACCGAGAACCATCACTGGGTGCTGACGGCGAAGGGCAAGTCGGCCTTCCCGGAATTCGTGACGCCGCCCTATCTCCACAACAAGGGCACCTATACCGGCTCGCTCGGCAATCTCTGCCGCTGGCTGGCGGGCAAGGCCGAGGAGCTGGGCGTCGAGATCTTCCCGGGCTTCGCCGCGGCGGAGATCCTCTACAATACGGACGGTTCGGTGCAGGGCGTCGCGACCGGCGACATGGGCGTGGCGCGCGACGGCACGCACAAGCCCGACTACCAGCCGGGCCTGGAGCTCCACGCCAAATACACCTTCTTCGCGGAAGGGTGCCGCGGGCACCTGACCAAGCAGCTGATCCGCACCTTCGACCTCGCGCGCGACGCGCAGCCGCAGATCTATGGCATCGGCATCAAGGAGCTGTGGGACATCGATCCGGCCAAGCATGTGCCGGGCAAGGTGATCCACACCCAGGGCTGGCCGCTCGACGACGACGCCAATGGCGGCGGCTTCCTGTATCACCAGGCGGACGGGCAGGTCGCGCTCGGCTTCGTCGTGTGGCTCAACTACAAGAACCCCTATCTCTCGCCCTTCCAGGAAATGCAGCGTTGGAAGACGCACCCGGCGATCCGCGAGATACTGGAGGGCGGCAAGCGCGTCTCCTATGGCGCGCGTGCCATCTCGGATGGCGGCTGGCAGGCGGTGCCCAAGCTCACCGCGCCCGGCGCGGCGCTGATCGGCGACAGCGCGGGTTTCCTCAACGTGCCGCGGATCAAGGGCACCCACACCTCGATGAAGAGCGCGATGATGGCTGCCGAGGCTGCCTTCGCCGCGGTCCAGGCAGGCCGGACCTCCGACGAGCTGACCGCGTATACCGATGCCTATGAGGCGAGCTGGGTCTACAAGGAGCTGCGCGGCGTTCGCAACGTCGCCCCGCTGGTCAAGAAGTTCGGCGATACCTGGGGCACGATGCT
>JBEVLV010000076.1:0-14868 GCA_040508955.1 Sphingomonas sp.
AGTGACCCGGCCCCCATGGTGGCAATCCGGGGTGATCTACCAGATCTACCCGCGCTCCTTCCAGGATATGAACGGCGACGGCATCGGCGATCTCGCCGGGATCGAGGCGCGGCTCGATCATCTCGTGGCACTCGGCGTCGATGCGATCTGGATCTCGCCGATCTTCCCCTCGCCGATGGCCGATTTCGGCTATGACGTCGCCGATTATTGCGGCGTCGATCCGCGCTTCGGCACGCTGGAGGATTTCGATTCGCTGCTGGCGGCGGCCCACCAGCGCGGTCTCAAGCTGCTGCTCGATTTCGTCCCCAACCACACCTCGGACCAGCATCCCTGGTTCGTCGAGAGCCGCGCCTCGCGCGACAATCCCAGGCGCGACTGGTATCTCTGGCGCGACGCCGCGCCCGATGGCGGCCCCCCCAACAACTGGATCAGCGATTTCGGCGGTTCCGCTTGGCGATGGGATGAAGCCACCGGCCAATATTATTACCACGCCTTCCTGAAGGAGCAGCCCGACCTCAACTGGCGCAATCCGGAGGTGCGCGCGGCGATGATGGACGTACTGCGCTTCTGGTTCGCGCGCGGCGTCGACGGGTTCCGCATCGACGTGCTGTGGCACATGGTGAAGCACGCGGATTTCCCCGACAATCCGGCGAACGACGCGTGGCAGGCGGGCCTGCCGGAATATATGACCGTCCACCAGCTCCACTCGACCGATCAGCCCGAGGTGCACGACATCGCTGCGGAGATGCGCGGCATCGCCGACGACTATGGCGCGCGCGTGCTGATCGGCGAAATCTACCTGCCGGTGCCGAAGCTGGTGACCTATTATGGCGATGGCGCGCGCCCGGGCGTGCATCTGCCCTTCAACTTCCAGCTGATCGGTGCCGAATGGGACGCCCCGGCGCTCGCAAGGATGATCGCCGACTATGAAGGCGCGCTGCCCGCGGGCGGCTGGCCGAACTGGGTGCTCGGCAATCACGATCGTCCGCGCATCGCGACGCGGGTCGGCGAGGCGCAGGCGCGGGTGGCGATGATGCTGCTCCTCACCCTGCGCGGCACCCCGACGCTCTATTATGGCGACGAGCTCGGCATGGCCGATGTCGCGATCCCCGCGGATCGCATCCAGGACCCGCGCGAGCTGAACGAGCCGGGCATCGGCATGGGCCGCGATCCGGTCCGCACGCCGATGGCTTGGGATTCAAGCGCCCATGCCGGCTTCACGTCCGCCGAACCCTGGCTGCCGCTCCATGACGACTGGCGCGAGCGTAACGTCGCCGTCGAGCGGCACGATGCGCGATCGATGTGGTGCTTCACCCAGCGTCTGCTGGCGCTGCGCCATCAATATCCCGCGCTCGCCACCGGAGACTATGCCGGGATCGAGCTGGGTGGCGATCTGCTCGCCTATGAGCGCCGGCTGGGTGACCAGCGGCTGGTTGTCGTGCTCAATCTCGGCACGACCCCGCAGAATTTCGCGATCCCCGAATGGGCCGAGGGACTGTCGGTGCTGCTCTCCGCGCAGGGCGGCAAGGACCCCGCGCTGCTTAACCCGAATGAGGGATATATATTGGCATGAAGGTCGCGATGCTGGCACCGATCGCCTGGCGCACGCCGCCCCGCGCCTATGGCCCCTGGGAACTGGTGACGAGCCTGCTGACCGAGGCGCTGGTCGCGCGCGGCGTGGATGTCACGCTGTTCGCCACACAGGATTCGGTCACGAGCGGTACGCTCGCCGGGGTGGTGCCGCGCGGATATGAGGAAGACCCGGCGATCGATGCCAAGGTCTGGGAATATGCCCATCAGGCGCATCTGTTCGAGCGCGCGGGCGAATTCGACCTGATCCACAACCAGGCCGATTTTCCGGCGCACGCCTATTCCAATCTGATCGACACGCCGATGGTGACGACGATCCACGGCTTCTCGTCGGATCGGATCCTGCCGATGTACAAGCCGTATGAGGATCGCGTCCATTTCGTCGCGATCAGCGATGCGGACCGGCATCCCGCGCTGAAATATGCCGCGACGATCCATCACGGCATCCGCCTCGACGAATTCCCGTTCGTCGCGGACGGCGGCGAGGACCTGCTGTTCTTCGGCCGCATGCATCCCGACAAGGGCGCGGCGGAGGCTATCCAGGTCGCCAAGGCGACAGGCCGCCGGCTCAACCTCTACGGCATTGTCCAGGATTCCGGCTATTTCGACCGCGAGGTCGCGCCGCATCTCGACGATCGCATCGTCTATCACGGCGCGGTTGGCGGCGACGAACGCCTCGGCGCGCTCGGCAACGCCCAGGCATTGCTCCACCTCATCAATTTCGACGAGCCGTTCGGCCTGTCGGTGGTCGAGGCGATGGCGTGCGGCACGCCGGTGATCGCGATCAACCGCGGATCGATGCCCGAGCTGATCGATCATGGCGCGACCGGCCTGCTGGTCGGCTCGGCGGGCGAGGCGATCGCCGCGCTGGGCGAGGTCGCCGCGATCGATCGTACCGCCTGCCGCGCGGCGGTGGCGGCGCGCTTCTCGGTCGAGACGATGGCAGAGCGCTATCTCGAACTCTACCGCCGCATCCTTGCCTAGAGTGCGGGTTTGCAGCGCCGCGACTGGTAGACGCCGCGCAGGAAGCCGCGTCGCGCGAACCCTGCATCGACCGCCGCATTGAGCTCGCGCTGCGCCGAGGCCGCGCCGCTCACCTCGCGGATCACGCCGCGGAACGGCACGATCAGCCCCGCGACGGTGTCGCCGGTCACCTTGATCTTGCGGCTCTTCTTGCGATCGACGCCCTTGACGAAATCGGGGCCGAGCTGCTCGCTCAGATCGTCGAACGCCGCAGCGATGCTCGTGCATTTCGAAAGGCCCGACAGGCTGTAGGGCGCGGCGACCGCCTGCTGGAGCACCGGTGGAATCTTGGTCTTCACCGCGCCGATATCGCGTGCGGGCTGCTCGGCGATCTCGCCGGCGCGCTGGCCGGTGGTCTGCTGCTTGTCCTGGGCCTGGGCCGGCACCGCGAAGACCAGCGCCAGACCGATCCAAAGGCTCGAACGCATCGTGCTTCTCCCGTTTTTCCCGGAGATGAGGGTGCGCGCTTATTCGGCCGCGAGCAAATTCTCCGCGCCGCCCAGGTCGACCGACACCAGCCGGCTCACCCCGCGCTCGACCATCGTCACGCCGAACAGCCGATGCATCCGGCTCATCGTCGCGGCATTGTGGGTGACGATCAGGTAGCGCGTCGCGGTCTCGCGGGTCATCACCTCGAGCAAGTCGCAGAAGCGCTCGATATTGGCGTCGTCCAGCGGCGCATCGACCTCGTCCAGCACGCAGATCGGCGCGGGATTGGTCAGGAACAACGCGAAGATCAGCGCCACCGCGGTCAGCGCCTGCTCGCCGCCCGATAGCAGGGTGAGCGACTGGAGCTTCTTGCCCGGCGGCTGCGCCATGATCTCAAGTCCGGCCTCGAGCGGATCGTCCGAGTCGATGAGCTCCAGATGCGCCTGGCCGCCGTTGAACAGCGTCGTGAACAGCCGGCGGAAATGCTGGTCGACCGCCTCGAACGCCGCGAGCAGTCGCTGCCGCCCCTCGCGGTTGAGCGTGCCGATCGATCCGCGCAGGCGATTGACGGCTTGCGCCAACTCGTCGCGCTCTTTGGCATTGCCGGTATAGGCGGCCTCCAGCTCGGCCAGCTCGCTCTCTGCGACGAGATTGACCGGCCCGATCCGCTCGCGCTCGACGGTGAGGCGTTCATGCGCGGTCGATTCGTCCTGTGGGCTCTTCACCGTCTCTGCGTCGAACCCGGCCTTTTGCGGCAGGATCGGTGGCGGGCATTCGAAGCGCTCGCCGGAGAGACGGCCCATCTCGATGCGCCGCATCTCCTGGTTCTCGGCCCGGGCGAGTGCCCCGGCGCGGGTCTCGCGCGCCACCGTCAGCGCCTCGTTGGCGGTGCGGACATCGCCCTCGGTCGCGCGGAGCGCCGTCTCGGCATCGCGCTCGGCCGCCTGGGCGTCGGCCGATTCGGCGCGCGCACTCTCGGTCGCGGTCTCGGCCTCGATCACCTGCGCGTCGAGCGCGGCGGGGCGGCCGGCGATCGCCTCGCTCTCCTCGGCGAGCTGCGCGGCGCGCTTGTCCATCTCGGTCGCGCGCCGGGCTGCCTCGCCCGCGCGCGACTTCCAGCTCCGACTCTCTGCGGCGGCGGCGGCGTGGCGCTCGCGCGCCTGGGCGATCTCGCGTTCCAGCGTGCCGCGTTCGGCGCGCGCGGTGGCGGAGGCCGCGCGGCGCGTCTCCGCTTCCGAGGACAATGTCGCGACGCGTTCGCGCGTGGCGCTGCCGTCGGGAAGCGCCGCCTTGGCGGCTTCGGCGCGCGCAAGCTCCCCGCCCGCCTCTTCCTGTTCCGCGGCGATGCGCCGCGCGCGGCTATCGAGATCGGCACGTTGCGATTCGAGCCGTTCGAGCTGGCTGACCGCGCGATCCTCCGCCCGGCCCGCCTCGCGCCCGGCATTCTCGGCATGGTCGAGCACGCGCCGGCAATCGGTGGCGGCGCGCCGGGCCTCGGCGATGGTCTCGTCGATCCGGGTCAGCTCGATATCGGTCGATTCGACCGCGCGGACCGCTGCCGGCCGCGCCTTCTCGATCGCGGCGAGGCGATTGACCCGCTCCAGCCGCTCGGCCGCTGCCGCACCGCCCGACTTGGCCCGATATCCGTCCCAGCGCCGCAGCACGCCTGCCAAGGTCACCAGCCTCTGCCCCACCGCCAGCGGCTGGCCGCCGTCCTGCTCGGCGACCAGCACCTGCGCCAGCCGCCGCGCCAGTACCGGAGGCGCCTGGACGTGCCGGCCGAGCGGTGTCGCCCCGGAGGGTGCGCCGGGATCGCCTGGCAGCGGGTCGGCGCCGGCCCACCAGCGTTCGGACGCCGGATCGAGCCCGGCCTCCAGATCGTCACCGAGGGCCGCCGCCAGCGCGCGCTCATAGCCGGCGTCGACCTTGAGCGAATCGAGCAGCCGATCCTTGCCCGAGGGCCGCGTTGCTTTGGCGAGCGCAGCCGCCTCGCTGTCGAGCTGGCTCAGCTCGGCATGGGCGGAGGCGCGGGCGGATTGCGCGCGGTTGCGCGCTTCGATCGCGGAGCGCTCCTCGGCATCGGCGCGGGCCAGCCCCGAGCGCGCCGATTCGGCCTGGCGCAGCGCCTGGGCGCGCGCATCGGCGGCACGGGTCCGCTCGGCCTCCAGCGGCGCGGCGTCGGCAAGCGCGCGCATCTCGGCTTCCAGCCGGGCATGATCCCGTGCGGACCGCTCGACCCGCGTCCGCGCCGCGGCAAGCGCCGCTTCGGCGACCCGCGCTTCGGCCGCCTCGCTCGCCTGCGCCGCGAGCGCCTGCGCCAGCGCGACTTCGGTGTCGCGTGCCGTGCGCTCGGCCTCCGCCAGCGCCACCTCGAGATTGGGCATCCGCGCCACGGCCTCGCCGATGCGCGCATCGAGCGCTGCCGATTCCTCGGCCAGCCGCGCCAGTGCCTCGGATGCATCGCGCGCCAGCGCGCCCTCGCGCCCGCGATCTTCCTCCAGCCGGCGCCCGGCATCCTGCAGCTCGACGATCCGCCGCTCGACCGTGGCGCGCTCGCCGCGCAGGGTCGCGAGCCGGTGCATCGCGTCGGTCGCGCGGTCGCGCACGGCCAGTGCCTCGGCGCGCAGCGTCGCGAGCGTCTGCGCCGCGGCCTGCTGCGCGGACGCCGCCTCGTCGTGCACCCGCGAACATTCGGCGACCAGCGCCTCGGCCCCGGCGGCTTCCTTCTTGGCTACATCGGCGGCGGCGGCGGCGTCGCGCCAGCGCGCGTAGATCATCCGCGCCTCCGCCACGCGGATCCTGTCGGAGAGCTCGCGATAGCGCTCGGCCTGGCGCGCCTGGCGTTTCAGTGCCGCAGCGCGCGCCTCCTGGTCGCCGATCAGTTCGTCGAGCCGGACCAGGTTCGCCTCGGTCGCGCGCAATTTCTGTTCGGCATCCTTGCGGCGCACGTGGAGCCCGGCGATGCCCGCCGCCTCCTCCAGCATCGCCCGGCGCTCGCCCGGCTTGGCCATGATGATCGCGCCGATCCGCCCCTGGCTGACCAGAGCGGGAGAATGCGCGCCGGTCGCGGCGTCGGCAAAGGCGAGCGCGACGTCCTTGGCGCGCACGTCGCGGCCGTTGATCCGATAGGCGGAGCCGGCGCCGCGCTCGATCCTGCGCACGACCTCCAGCTCGCCATCCTCGCCCGCCTGCTCGGCCAGGATCGAGACCTCGGCGAAGTCGCGCGCCGGCCGCGTCGCGGTGCCGGCGAAGATCACGTCTTCCATGCCCGCGCCGCGCATCGACTTGGCGCTGCTCTCGCCCATCGCCCAGCGCAGCGCTTCGAGCAGGTTGGATTTGCCGCAGCCGTTGGGGCCGACGATCCCCGTCAGCCCCGGCTCGATTCGCAAGTCGGCCGGGTCGACGAAGCTCTTGAAGCCTGTCAGCCGCAGCCGCTTGATCTGCATCGTTAGCGGGCGCCCGCCGCCTGAAGGGCCGGCTCGAGCGCTTCCCACGCCGCGGTGTTGGGCACCACCTTCCCGTTGATGAAGAAGGTTGGGGTGCCGGTCACCTCGCCGTTGTTGACCGCGTCGCCATTGACCTTCGCGATCGCCTCGATCGCCTTCTGATCGGCCAGGCAGGCGCGCGCCTTCGCCTCGGGCACGCCACGCTGCTTCATGAACTCGACCATGCCGAGCGCGTCGGCAAAGCCCACCGCGGCCTGCGGCGCCGGCATCGCCTGGAGCTGCTGCGCGAGCTGCGGGTTGTTCTGCACCAGCTGCTGGGTACGATCGAGGAAGACCGATTGGTTGGCGTAGATCTGGTCCATCACCTTGAAGAAGCTCTCGGTCGGCACGCACTGGTTGAGCAGCGCGAGCGCGAGATCGGGCGCGCCGTGCACCAGGAAGTCGCGGAACTCGTAGCTCACCGTGCCCTTCGAGATATACTTCTGGCGCAGCGGCTCGACGCCCGTATTGGCGAAGTGGCCGCAGACCGGGCAGTTGCGCGAGCCATATTCGACCAGCTTGATCGGCGCGTTCGGGTTGCCCTGGACGTATCCGCCCTCGGGCGTCTTGGCGACGACATCCATCCAGGTCTTGCCGGCGGGCGCCGATGCGGAGGCGACCGGAGCCGCCGACTTGGTAGCGGTCGAACTGTTCGAGTCGCCGCTGCCGCCGCCGCAGCCGGCAAGGGCGAGGGCCGGGACCAGGGCCAGGGAGGTCAGGGCTGAGGCAACGCGCATATTCTACTTCTCCAAGAAACGATGGATTCGGTCAGGCTCCCGCCGCCCAGAGTTCGGGCTGGAGGCGGAGCCAATCATAGGCGCGCATCACGCGGCCGTTGATGATGAAAGCCGGCGTGCCGCTGATCTCCTGGTTGTTCACCGCACCGGCGTTGGTCTGGGCGATGCGCTTGATCAGCGCTGGATCGGCCAGGCACTGGCGGGCTCGTACCTCGGTCACGCCGTGCGCCTTCATGAAGGGGATGAAGCCCAGCGCCTCGGCGAAGCGCGTCGCCATCTGCGCCGGCGGCAGCTTCTGCCAGGCGGTCAGCTCGGCGGACCGGGTCTTCTCGAGCTGCTCGAGCTTCGCCGCGAACGCTGGCTGGTGGGCATAGATCGCGTCGAGCACCGCGAAGAAGCGCGGCGTCGGCACGCACTGGTTGAGCAATGCCAGCGCGAAGTCCGGCGGGCCGTGGATCAGGAAATCGCGATATTCGTAGCTGACCTTGCCCGTCGCGACATATTTGCTGCGCAGCTCCGGCACGCCCTCGGCGGCGAAGCGCCCGCAGATCGGGCAGGTGCGCGAGCCATATTCGACCAGCTTGACCGGCGCGTTCGGATTGCCCTGGCGGAATCCGCCTTCGGGGGTCAGCACCACCGTTGTCGCCCAGTTGGGCGCGGCGCGGGTCTGTCCGGCGATCGCCGATGGGCCGGCGGGAAGCAGCAGCAATGCTGCGACGAGGAGGAACAGGCGTTTCATAGATTCAATCGATCCGGCCGATCTTGGGTTTCTCGTCGCTGGCAACGACGCCGGCGGCAAGCGCCTCTAGCACGGCCTTCAGTTCGGGATCGGCGATGCCGCGCAGGCTCTCGCCCATTTCGGCGGAAAGCGGCTTGAGGCTGGGCGGTGGGACCGATTTCTCCGGGCGCTTCACCTCGCCATGGCGAATCGCGAGGCGCGCGACGGCGGTATAGCCGAAGAAGCGGTTGACCCGCTCGATGATCTCGGGGGCGATATGCTGCATCATCGGAGCGTGCGCCCCGGATACGACCAGGTTCAGCACACCCTCGGCGCGCTTGCCCTGCGGGAAGCGGATCGATTCGGGCGCGGAGACGCGGGCATAGCGCTCGCCGACGATCTCGCTCCAGCGGCTGACGATCGAATGCTGGACGAAGCCGAACTTGCGGAAGGTCGCGCGGCCGACATCGGCGAGCAGCTCGGAAACCGGCTGCGCGCGATTGGTCCGCTTCGGTTCCATGCGCGGCTGGCGGGTGGTTGTGCGAGGGGGCTTCGTCATTGCCGCCAACCCATGCCATAGCCGGGGCGTGCCCGACAACGTCCCTCGCAAAATCGCCGCCCCACTACTCGCCTGGTACGATGCCCATGCCCGCGACCTGCCCTGGCGGGCGCGGCCGGGATCGAACGCGCCCGAGCCCTATCGCGTCTGGCTATCCGAGGTGATGCTCCAACAGACCCAGGTTGCGAGCGTCATCCCCTATTTCGAGAGGTTCACCGCGCGCTGGCCCGATTTCGCGGCGCTTGCGGCGGCGGAAGACGCGGACCTGATGGCTGCCTGGGCGGGGCTCGGCTATTATGCCCGGGCGCGCAACCTGCTCGCCTGCGCTCGCGAAGTGGCGGCGCGCGGCACGCTTCCCGACACCGAGATGGGCTTGCGCGAGTTGCCCGGGATCGGCGGCTATACCGCTGCGGCGATCGCCGCGATCGCCTTCGGCCGACGCGCGGTGGTGGTCGACGCCAATGTCGAGCGCGTCGTCTCGCGGCTGTTCGCGGTGGAGGAGGCGTTGCCGGGCGCAAAGGCGCAGATCTACGCGCGCACCGATTCGATCACGCCTGATGCCCGCGCCGGTGATTTCGCCCAGGCGATGATGGATCTCGGCAGCACGATCTGCACGGCCAGGTCGCCGCGCTGCCTGCTCTGCCCGCTGCGCGCCGAGTGCGACGGCGTCGCCACCGGCACGCCCGAGCGCTTCCCCGTCAAGGCGAAGAAGGCGGCCAAGCCCCAGCGCCACGGCACGATGTTCTGGGCGGAGCGGGACGGGAAGGTGCTGCTGGTGCGCCGGCCCGACAAAGGGTTGCTCGGCGGCATGCGCGCGCTGCCCACGGGCCCTTGGATTGATTCGCCGCCGGGCTTGGCGGGGGCGCCGCTCGCGGCTGAATGGCGGGTGCTCGACGAACATGCCGCGCACGGCTTCACCCATTTCAACCTCGATTGCATGCTTGCCGCTGCAACAATCGGGGAGCATTCAGTCGCCGCGGACGGCGAATGGTGGCCGATCGTCGATCTCGAATCGGCGGGATTGCCGACGGTCTTCGCCAAGGCGGCGCGGATTTTCGGGAGAATGCGATGCGCGGATTGATCGGACTGGGTGTGATCGTGGCTTTCGCGCTCGCGCCGGTGGCATGGGCGCAGGTCGTCGCCTCCACCAGCGAGGCGGACGGCGTCGCCAAGCGCCTGGTCGCGGACAAGACGGTGCCCGGCGTCGTCATCGCCTATGCCAAGGGCGATGCGCCGCTCACCATCGTCGCAGAAGGTCGTATCGCGAACGAGGTGACCGCACCGGCGGCGGATGTCGACAGCCTGTGGCGCGTCTATTCGATGACCAAGCCGATCACCGGCATCGCCGCGATGATCCTGGTCGAACAGGGCAAGCTCAGGCTCGACCAGCCGATCAGCGACTTCATCCCGGCGTTCAAGACCATGAAGGTGCTGGTCGATCCCGCCAAGGACCTGACCAGCCGTCCGGCGACGCGCCCGATCACGGTGCGCAACCTGCTCACCCACACCGCGGGCCTGGGTTACAACATCATCACCAAGGGGCCATTGCTCGACGAGTATAACCGCCTCGGCATCAATCCCGCCCAGGTCAGCGTGTCGTTCGAGGCGCAGGCGCGTCCCGTCCGTCCGGCCACGCTGGAGGAATTCGCGAACCGCGTCGCGACCCTGCCGCTGATCGCCGAACCCGGCAGCAAGTGGAGCTATTCGATCGGCCTCGACGTGCTCGGCCGCGTGATCGAGGTCGCCTCGGGCATGCCGTTCGACACGTTCGTCAACACCCGCATCTTCGCGCCGCTCAAGATGACTTCGAGCTATTGGACCGTGCCGGAGTCCGAGGCAGGCAGGCTCGCCACCGACTATGCGCTGGTCGGCGGCAACCGCATCGCGCTCGATCCGGGCGCGACCTCGACCTGGCTCAAGCCGCCCAGCTTCCCCTATGGCGGCGCCGGGCTGGCGATGTCGGCGCGCGACTATGACCGCTTCCTCCACATGCTGGTGAACGGCGGCGAACTCGACGGTGCGCGCATCCTCAAGCCCGAGACGGTGGCGCTGGCGATGTCGGATCTGCTGCCGGCGGGCGTCGACAAGTCGATCCTGAACGCGATGACCGCCGATTCGGGCGTGCCGATGGGCTTCGGCGCGGGCGGTTCGGTCTACCTCGCCGATCGCCCCTTCGGTCCGGGCAAGGGCACCTATGGCTGGGGCGGCGCGGCGGGGACGATCGCCTGGGCCGATCCTGTGCACAAAGTGCGCGCCGTCGGCATGATCAACCTGCTGCTCGCCGAAACCCAGTTCAAGCGCGACGCCGGCCGCGCCATCTACGCCGATCTGGCGCGGTGACGGCACCCGGATTCACCGGCGGCACGCTCGATCGTGCCGACCGGGTTCGCCATGACAGGGCGTTGCTCGATGCCGCGCTGGCCGATCCGGCGGCGCGGCTGCTGGTGCTCGACGGCCTTGATCCGGCGCTCGACGATGCCGGCCGCCTGACCTGGACCGGCCTGGATGCGGCTGCCGGCGCGCTGCTGTTCCTCGGCTTCGACCAGGGCGTGCCCAGTTTCGTGGCGACGCTGCCTCCGGGCCAACCCGCGCCCGCCGGACGCTCGCCCGCCTTGTTCGCGATGCTCGATCGGTTCGCGCCCGCGGATCTCGCCAATTACGCCGCAGCGCGCAGCCTAGTCGACTGGCACGCCCGCCATGGCTTCTGCGCCAATTGCGGCGCCGCCACCGCGATCTTCCGCGCCGGCTGGGGGCGCCACTGCCCCAATTGCGGCGCCGAGCATTTCCCACGCGTCGATCCGGTCGTGATCATGCTCGCCGAGCGCGACGGCAAGGTGCTGCTCGGCCGCCAGCCGCCCTGGCCGCCGGGCCGCTACTCGGCGCTCGCCGGCTTCCTGGAGGTCGGTGAATCGATCGAGGAGGCGGTGCGCCGCGAGACGTGCGAGGAGGCCGGGATCCGCCTCGGAGCGGTCCGCCACGTCGCGAGCCAGCCCTGGCCCTTCCCCGCGTCGCTGATGATTGCCTGCATCGGCGAGGCGCTGAACGAGGATATCGTCCTCGACGTGCACGAGCTCGAAGATGCCCGCTGGTTCACCCGCGACGAGGTGCGCCAGGCGCTCGCCCGCGATCCCGCCGCCCCGTTCGTCGCGCCGCCGCCCTATGCGATCGCCTACACGTTGCTGACGGCCTGGTTTGACGGCGCCTGACGGATCAGGCGCCCTGCAGCCTCACTGCGTCGGCCGCACCAGCGCCGGGCCGTCGCGACGGAGCATGCCGTAGGGGTTGACCCACCGGAACACCTTGTTGAACGTCGCCAGCGGCAAGCGCGAGTTCGGTAACAGTTCGGGATCGTGGAAGATCACCTCGCTGGTCGTGTCGTCATAGCCGATCAGCACGCTGCGATGGCCATAGGTCTTGCCGGACCTCTTCGACGTCTTCATCCAGCCGAACGACAAGGGACCATAGTCGCGCAACAGGTCGGCGAGCTGGTCGCCGCCCCATTGCTTTCCGGTCGGCAGGGGAACGAGCGCCAGCCCCTCATTGGCCATCAGCTTGGGATAGTCCTCGTTCATCATTATCGAGTGGCGTTGCTTCACCGGATCATATTTCTCCGGAACGCCCAGGCGCGGCCCGACTTCGAAATAATAGCCGATCATGCAGGCCGAAGCGTACCAGCAGCCGGTCACGTCGTTGATCGGATTGTCCGGATCGCCGAGCTTGAGCTGCGATTGAAAGGGCACGTCGAGATAGATCGAGGTCACGGCCAGGTTCCCTTCAGCGATATCTACGATGGATGGAGTGCGCCCCTTTTGGTCCGTTATAGTCCGAAGTCGTTGCGAAGGCGAAGCGGAACTGGCGCGGTTCGTCGCGCCCGGATCATTCCTCCTCGCCGACCGGTTGCGTCGCCCAGCTCGCATGCAAGGTCGGCACCGTGAAGTAGAAGACCACCAGGTAATGGACGAGGTTGCGTAGCTGCATCGCCAGCGCGAACCCGTCCCAGTGCTGTGCCAGCGCCAGCCCGATCAGCAGCCAGATCCCGATGAACGACGCGAAGGTCACGCTGGCAAAGGCGGCGAGAAAGGCGCGCTGGCGCACCGCCCGGTCGAACTCGTCGGCGAGTTGCGCGCCACCCCAGGGCTTGATCGGCCCGAACAGTGGCAGCATCACCCCGATCACGAACCCCGCCGAGATCACGCCATAGGCGACATGGACCAGGTCGGTCCGCACCAGCCCCAGCCCGAACCCGATCGTGCCTAGCGCCAGCGCCACGATCGGCAACCAGCGCAGGTGTCGCCGCCGGGCATGGCCGAGCACGAGCGAGGGCACGCCGGTTCGGTTGGCAGCGGCGTCCAGCCCTGCGAGGATTACCTTGTTGGTCAGCTTGGGCATGATGTTCTCCCGGCTCATTCGGCCGCGCGGCGCAGCGCCGCGGCGACGGATTCGAACGGCTCGAAGGAGAACAGCAGCTCCACCGGCACGCCGAATTCGCGCGCGATCTTCATGCCCAGCTCGAGGCTGGGGCTGTAATCGCCCCGCTCGAGATAGCCGATCGTCTGGGGATTCACCCCCACCGCATCGGCCAAGTCGCGGCGGCTTAGGCCGCGCTCGGCACGAAACAGCGCAATTCGATTGTGAATAGCCGGCAAGAAACACTCCAACCCAACGAGTCGTTGTGTTTAGACAACATATCGTCGAGGGAGTCAATAAATCCGAACGCTACTCCGGTCGTGCCCGCGCCTGGGGATAGGTGCCAAGCAGGCGCGTCCATTTGGTGTGGAACTTGAGCTCTTCCAGCGCGCGGGCGATCGCCGGGTCCTCCGGACTGCCGACGATATCGGCGTAGAATTCGGTCGCCGAGAAGGTGCCGCCGCGCTGATAGCTTTCCAGCTTGGTCATGTTGACGCCGTTGGTCGCGAAGCCGCCCAGCGCCTTGTAGAGTGCCGCCGGAATGTTCTTCACCTCGAAGATGAAGGTGGTCATGAACGGTCCCGTCCCCTCGGCCGACGGCGCGGCGCGGGCGAGCACGACGAACCGGGTCATGTTGTGTGCGGCGTCGGCCAGGTCGGTGGCGAGCAGCTTCAGGCCATAGAGTTCGGCGGCGCCCGGCGGCGCGAGTGCGGCGACGGCAGGATCCGCAATCTCGGCGATCATCGCGGCGGCACCCGCCGTGTCGGGATAGGCGACCGGCGAGATGCCATGCGCCTTCAGCCAGTGGCGGCACTGGCCCAGCGCCTGAGGATGGCTCATCGCCTCCTTCACGCTCTCGATCGTCCCGACGCCCATCAGCCCGTAGCGGATCGGCAGGAAATGCTCGCCGGTGATCACCAGCCCCGATTCGGGCAGCAGGAAATGGATGTCGGCGACGCGGCCATGCAGCGAATTCTCGATCGGGATCATCGCGCAATCGGCGCGGCCTTCCTTCACCGCGTCGATCGCATCCTCGAACGAGAAGCAGGGCAAGGGCAGCCCGTCCGGAAAAGCCTCGAGCGCGGCGATGTGCGAATTGGCGCCGGGCGCCCCCTGGAACGCGATGGCGCGTTCGGGGCTGTTCTCAGCGGCTGCGATCATCTTGGCGACGATCGGCCGCGCGGGGGCTGCGAAGTTCTCCATAGGGTGCGCGCGCTACGCGTCCGCTCGACATGCGGCAAGCCCGCTTGCGTTCGCCCCGACGGCAGTTCTAAAGGGGCACGATTTTTTTCCTCAGGGGCACGTGATGGACAATCGCTTCAATACGATCGCGGGTTGGGCTCTGGCCGGGGGCATTGCCGCGCTGGGCCTGTCGATCGTCAGCGGCCAGGTGTTCAAGTCGGAGCGCCCCGAGCATATGGGCTATGCGATCGAGGGTGCCGAGGATGCGAGCGCCGATGGTGCCGCCGCCGACGTGCCGATCGCGACCCTGCTCGCCACCGCCGATCCGGTGAAGGGCGCCGAGGTCTTCAAGCAGTGTGCGGCCTGCCACACCATCGCCCAGGGCGGCGCGAACGGCGTCGGCCCGAATCTCTATGCCACGCTCGGCGAGGGCGTTGCCGAGGGCAAGGGCGGCTTCGCCTTTTCCGATGCGCTGAAGGGCGTTGGCGGCAAGTGGGATTTCGACAAGATGAACACCTGGCTGACCTCGCCGCGCAAGATGGCCCCGGGCACCAAGATGACCTTTGCCGGCATCTCCGATCCCAAGGCGCGCGCCAACGTGATCGCCTATCTCAACACCCAGGGCTCGAACCTGCCGCTGCCGGCTGCGCCGGCCGCGGGTGCCGCACCGGGCAATGTCAGCGAGGCCGCCGAGGCCAATGCGACCGACGCGGCCCCCGCCGGCAACCTGTCGAACCA
>JBEVLV010000077.1:0-23038 GCA_040508955.1 Sphingomonas sp.
GGACAGAGTTGAAGTTGCAGTAAAGGCGACGAAAACGGGAGCTTAACCTCGGTTTTCGAAACCTTTAGGCGACTCTCCGGGTGGAACCCGGAGCGGGAAGCCCCTATGTGCCCCCGCAATGAACCCCGGAGATTTCCAGTTGAGCGGGCCGCCGGCCAAGCGGCGAATCGTCGTCGCGATGTCGGGCGGCGTCGACTCGTCGGTGGTCGCGGCGCTCGCCGCGCGCTCGGGTGCGGAGACGATCGGCGTCACGCTCCAGCTTTACGATCATGGCGAGGCGGTGGGTCGCGCCGGCTCGTGCTGCGCCGGCCGCGACATCCGCGACGCGCGCGCCGTATGCGACCGGCTGGGCATCGCGCACTATGTGTTCGATCATGCCAGCAGCTTCCGCGAGACCGTGATCGACGATTTCGCCGACGAATATATGGCGGGCCGCACGCCGATCCCGTGCGTGAAGTGCAACATGGGGCCGAAATTCACCGATCTGTTCGCGCTCGCGCGCGATCTCGGTGCCGATTGCCTGGCGACCGGCCATTATGTCCGCCGGGTCGAGGGGCCGGAGGGCGCCGAGCTCCACCGCGCCTTCGATCCGGCGCGCGACCAGAGCTATTTCCTGTTCGCCACCACCGCGGCACAGCTCGACTTCCTGCGCTTTCCGTTAGGCGGCATGCCCAAGCCGGATGTCCGGGCGCTCGCCGCCGAGCTGGGCCTGGGTGTAGCGGGCAAGCCGGACAGCCAGGACATCTGCTTCGTCCCCGACGGCGATTATGCTTCGCTGGTCAAGAAGCTGCGACCCGAGGCGGAAGCGGGCGGCGACATCGTCGACGAATCGGGCAACAAGCTCGGCGAGCACAAGGGCCTGATCCACTTCACCGTCGGCCAGCGCCGCGGGCTGGAGATCGGCGGCAGCCCCGAACCGCTCTATGTGCTGCGCCTCGATCCGGCGACGCGCGCGGTGATCGTCGGCCCCAAGCGCGCGCTCGCGGTGCGCGCCGCGCGGATCGAGAACGTCAACTGGCTCGCCGGCGACTATGCCGGCCCGATGACCGCCAAGGTCCGCTCGCTCGCCAAGCCGGTGCCCGCGCGCCGGGAGGGTGACCGCGTGGTGTTCGAGACGCCCGAATATGGCGTGGCGCCGGGCCAGGCCGCGGTGCTCTATGCCGGTGATCGCGTGCTCGGCGGCGGCTGGATCGCCGAGACCGAGCGGGCCGAGCTCATCGCAGCCTGAACACGCCCTCGATCACCGTCACGCACGTCCCGCCCAGGATCGCGCGGTCGCCCGCCAGCGTGCAGGCGACATGGCCGCCGCGCCGCGATGCCTGAAAGGCGGTGAACGACGCGCGTCCCAGCCGCTTCGCCCAATAGGGGGTCAGCACCGAATGCGCCGATCCTGTCACCGGATCCTCGTCGATGCCCGCCGCCGGCGCGAAGACGCGGCTGATCACGTCTGTGTCGCGGCCGGGCGCGGTAACGATGTTGAGCGTATCGCCGATCGCGGCGAGTGCGCGGAAATCGGGGGTCAGCGCCAGTACCGCATCGGCGCTGTCGAGCACGGTCAGGTCGTAGCCGCGCGGATGGTGGAGTGTCTCACCGGCCGCGACGCCCAGCGCGCGGAGCAGCTCGGCGTTTGGCGCCGGTTCGGGGGGATAGGCGGGGAGGGCCATCGCATAGCCGTCGCCGTCGCGTGCCACTTCGAGCACGCCCGACTGGCGCGTACGGAAGGAGACCCGTTCGCGCGTAGGATCGGCGACCAGCACGAAATGCCCGCTCGCCAGCGTCGCATGGCCGCAAAGCGCAACTTCCACCGCAGGCGTGAACCAGCGCAGCTCGTAATCGGCCGCACCCGTCGCATCGGGCAGGAAGAAGGCGGTCTCCGCGACGTTGTTCTCCTCGGCGATCGCCTGGAGCACCTCGTCCGGCAGCCAGGCGTCGAGCGGCATCACCGCCGCCTGGTTTCCGGTGAAGGGGCGGTCGGCAAAGGCATCGACCTGAGCGAAGGGCAGTTTCACGAATCGCGCTCCTCGAGCAAATTGGTTTCGGTCAGCGGGTTGCCGGGCTCGTCGACATGGCCGGCGGGATCGATATGGATAAGGATCTCGGTGCCGGGGAATTCGGCGCCCAGCTCGGTCTCGAGCTTCTCGACCACGTCGTGCGCGGCGGCCACGGTCATCTCCGGATCCATCGCAATGTGGAACTGGACGAAATCCAGCGCGCCGCTGGTGCGGGTGCGCAGGTCGTGCAGGTTGACCAGTTCGGGATGGCGGCCCGCCGCCTCGACGAAGCGCAACCGCTTCTCCTCCGGCCATTCCTTGTCCATCAGCTGGTCGATCGCCGCGACCGAGGCGCGCCACGCGCCGAACAGCAGCCAGAGCGCGATGACCACGCCGAACAGCGCGTCGGCGCCGGCGATGCCCGCATAATTCTCCAGCATCAGCGCTGCGATCACGGCTGCGTTGAGGAACAGGTCCGACGTGTAGTGAATACGGTCGGCGCCGATCGCGATCGATCCGGTGCGGCGGATCACCGCTTGCTGATAGCGGGTCAGCGCGAGCGTCACCGCGATCGCGATCACCGAGACGCCGATGCCATATTCGGGATCGACGCTCGCCCCTTGCGCGAACATCCGCTCGATCGCGCGCACCAGGATCGCGAAGGCGGATATCGCGATCACCCCGACCTGGAACAATGCCGCCAGCGCTTCCGCCTTGCCGTGCCCGAAGCGATGCTTCTCGTCGGCGGGCTGTGCCGCCCAATGCACCCCGGCCAGGGTTACCAGCGACGCGACCAGATCGAGCAGGCTGTCGGCAAGGCTCGCCAGTACCGCGACCGATTCGGTACGCCAGGCCGCATAGGCCTTGAGGCTGCCCAGCAGCACGGCGCAGGCGACGCTCGCCAGCGCGGCACGGCGGGCGAGATGGGTCACGGGTACAGCAGCCCCTCGCTCCAGCCGTCGCCCATGCGGGTGAAGACGCGGCGCTCGTGGAGGCGATGTTCGCGATCCTGCCAGAATTCCATCGTCAGCGGCATCACCCGGTATCCGCCCCAATGCGGCGGGCGGGGCACGTCGCCACCCTCGAAGCGGATACGGACCTCTTCATAGCGTGCCTCGAACGTCGCGCGGTCGTCGAGCGGGCGCGACTGGTCGGATGCCCAGGCGCCGAGCTGCGAATCACGGCTGCGCGAGGCGAAATAGGCGTCGCTCTCGGCATCGCTCGCCCGGCTGACCGGGCCTTCGATCCGGACCTGTCGCCGCACCGACTTCCAATGGAACAGCAGCGCCGCCCTGCTGCCTTCGCCCAGTTCCTGCGCCTTGCGGCTCTCGCGGTTGGTGTAGAAGACGAAGCCGTCCGGCCCGTGCCCCTTCAGCAGCACCATCCGCACCGAAGGCTGGCCGCTGGGGCCGACGGTGGCGAGCGCCATCGCGTTCGAGTCGTTGGGCTCGGTTTCGCGTGCTTCGACGTACCAGGTTTCGAACAGCTGGAAGGGATCGGTGACCATGGTTCGGCGCTCTACCGCCGCACCATTTTGGTGTCGAGGAACGATGGGCGTATTGGGGAATTGAATCGGCCTCGCAACGAGGAGACGGAAGCATGGCGGCGCGCGCGTATTGGCAGGGTCAGATACGGCTCGCGCTCGTGTCGATCCCGGTCGAGATCTACACCGCGACCAAATCGGGCGCACAGATCGCCTTTCACCAGATCCACGAGCCGAGCGGCAAGCGGATCAAGTACGAGAAGGTCGCGCCCGGCGTGGGGCCGGTCGACGCCGATGAGATCGTCAAGGGTTACGAGGTCGAGAAGGGCGAATATGTCCTGCTCGAGCAGGACGAGATCGACGCGGTGAAGCTCGAATCGAAAAAGACGCTCGAGCTCACCCAGTTCGTCGACGCCGACGAGATCGACGTGCTCTATTACGAGCGGCCCTATTTCGTCGTGCCCGCCGACGATCTGGCCGAGGAGGCGTTCATCGTGCTGCGCGAGGCGCTGCGGCGCACCCGCAAGGTCGGGCTGGGCCAGCTGGCGCTCCGGGGCCGCGAATATGTGGTGAGCCTGAAGCCATGCGGGCGCGGCATGGTGCTGGAGACGCTGCGCTATGCCGACGAGGTCAACAAGGCGCAGGGCTATTTCCGCGACATCCCAGACGACGCGCCCGATCCCGAGCTGCTCGGGCTGGCCGAGACGCTGATCGAGAAGAAGGTGTCGAAGTTCGTCCCGGGCCAGTTCCACGACCGCTATGTCGACGCGCTCAAGGACCTGATCGAGCGCAAGAAGAAGGCCAAGGGCAGGAAGATCATCGAAGAGGCCGATGGCGGCGCGCCCAGCCGCGGCTCGAACGTGGTCGACCTGATGGCGGCGCTCAAGAAATCGCTGGAAAAGCCTGGGGCCAAGGCGAGGGCCGCGGCGAAGGCCAAGCCGGCCAAGGCCGCGGCGAAAAAGGCACCGGCGAAGAAGCGTGCCTGAGACCGATCCTCTCGCGAAATACAACGCCAAGCGGGACTTCGCGAAGACCGCCGAGCCCGCCGGCACGATCGCGCGGACCGGCGGCAACCGCTTCATGGTGCAGAAGCACGATGCGACGCGGCTCCACTGGGACTTCCGGCTCGAGGTGGACGGGGTGCTCAAGAGCTGGGCGGTGACGCGCGGTCCTAGCCTCGATCCCGACGAGAAGCGCCTGGCGGTGCGCACCGAGGACCATCCGCTCTCCTATGCCGATTTCGAGGGGACGATTCCGAAGGGCGAATATGGCGGCGGCACGGTGATGCTGTGGGACGATGGCGCCTGGGAACCGGTCGAGGGCAAGTCGGCCAGGGATATCGAGAAGGGCCATCTCCACTTCCGCCTCGACGGCGAACGGATGAAGGGCGAGTGGCTGCTGATCCGCCTGAAGCCGCGCGGCAAGGAAAAGGCCGAGAACTGGCTGCTGCGCAAGCTCGACGACCGGTTCGCGGGCGCGACGGACTTCCTGGTCGAGACGGCGCTGACCAGCGTGAAGACCGGCCGGACGATGCAGGAGATCGCCGAGGGCAAGAAGCCGGGAAAGGCGTCCAAGGGACGGGGCAATGCCGCGGCCGGCAAGCTTCCCGCCTTCCAGGGGCCCCAGCTCGCGACGCTGGTGGATACGGTGCCGACCGGCAACGACTGGCTGCACGAGGTCAAATATGACGGCTATCGCGCATTGGTCGCGATCGGCGCCGAGGAGGCGAAGATCTATACGCGCACCGGGCTCGACTGGACCGACAGGTTCCCGGGGCTCGCCGAGGCCGCCGTCACGCTCGCGGGGCCCGCGCTGATCGACGGCGAGATCGTCGCGTTCAAGGACGGAAAGCCCGATTTCTCGACGCTGCAGGAAGCGATCTCGGCGGGCGGCGAGGGGCTGGCGCTGTTCGCCTTCGACCTGCTCTCGCAAGGGGGCGAGGATCTGACCAAGCTGCCCCAGCTTGCGCGCAAGGAGCGGCTTCGCGCGTTGCTGCAAGGTGCCGACGGACGCATCCAGTTCTCGGAACATATCCAGGGGGCGGGCGAGAAGCTGTTCGAGACGATGTGCCGCGAGGGCTATGAAGGCGTCGTCTCCAAGCGCGCCGACGCGCCCTATCGCGGCACGCGGACCAAGGCGTGGCTCAAGACCAAGTGCACCCATCGCCAGGAATTCGTGATTATCGGCTGGTCGCCGAGCAGCGCCAAGGGGCGCGGCTTCCGCTCGCTGCTGCTGGCGGTCAACGGCGTGGGCGGGCTGGTCTATGCCGGCAAGGTCGGCACGGGGTTCAACGCGGCCGCGCTCGACGACCTGCGCGAACGCTTCGATACGATCGCGGTCGAGAAACCGCCGGTCGAGGTGCCCCGCGCAGAAGCCCGCGGCGCGAAATGGGTGAAGCCCGAGCTCATCGCCGAAGTGGCGTTCAGCGAGTTCACCGCCGACAATGTCGTCCGCCACGCCAGCTTCCTGGGGCTGCGCGAGGACAAGAAGCCGGGCGATGTCGTCGTGGAGAAACCCGCGTCGCTGCCCGAGCTTCCCGCTAGCAACGTCAGGATCAGCAGTCGCGAGCGCGTCATCTATCCCGAATCCGGGCTGACCAAGGGCCAGCTCGCCGACTATTACGCCGCTGTCGCGCCGATCGCGCTGCCCTGGCTCGCCAATCGTCCGATCAGCCTGGTCCGCTGTCCCCAGGGGCGGGCCAAGCAATGCTTCTTCCAGAAGCACGACGCCGGATCGTTCGGCGACCACGTCCATCATGTCGATATCCGCGAGAAAGACGGATCTACCGAGCCCTATCTCTATGTCGACGACGCCGACGGCATGCTCGCCTGCGTCCAGATGGGAACGATCGAGTTCCATGGCTGGGGCAGTCGCGTCGTGGATGTCGAGAAGCCCGACCGACTGGTGTTCGATCTCGACCCCGACGAGGGGCTCGATTTCGAAGTGGTCAAGAAGGCCGCAGCGGACCTGAAGGACCATCTCGCCGATATCGGCCTGACCAGCTGGCCGCTGCTTTCGGGCGGCAAGGGCGTCCATGTCGTGGTGCCGCTGACCCCGAAAGCCGAATGGCCCGAGGTCAAGTCGTTCTGCGAGCGCTTCGCCCGCGCGCTCGCCCAGGCCGAGCCCGACCGCTTCACCGCGAATCTCAAAAAAGCGACGCGCAAGGGCAAGATCTTCATCGACTATCTGCGCAACCAGCGCGGCAGTACCGCCGTGCTCCCTTACGTCGCCCGCGCTCGCGAGACCGCGCCGGTGGCCGCGCCGGTCACCTGGAGCGAACTGCGCGACGTCGACAGCCCCAAGCGCTACACGATCCGCGACGCCGCCGAACTGATCGAGCGCGCCGGTTCGCGCGCGCTCCAGGGCTGGGGCGAAGCGGCACAGGCGCTGCCAGACCTTTAAGGCATAGCCCTCCGCGCATCTCCATTGTTGCAAGGCAGCATCGATTGCCCCATCGTCGTCGAAAGCTTGAGGGAAGCGATTTTGGCCAGCCGCGCAGCGACCGGATTGTTCGATGCCGGCCTCATCGCCGATCGCTGGGTCGCGGACTATTGCGCCCATGTCCCCGCCAGCGACGTGCTCTGCGCCAAGACCGACGGTGCCTGGACCGATCTGTTCGAGGAATTGGCAGGCCTTTCGGGCGAGAGCCTGGTGATCGCCCGCGAGCGTGCCCAGCGCGCCGCAGAGGATATCGGCACCGGCTTCCGGATCGCCGGCGAGGGTGAAGGCGAGGAGCGTCCCTGGCCGCTTTCGCCCGTCCCGTTGCTGATCGAGCAAAGCGAATGGCAGGGTATCTCCGACGGTATCGCCCAGCGCGCCGAGCTGATGGAGAAGCTGCTCCAGGACCTTTACGGCGAATCGGAGCTGGTCGCGAGCGGCGACGTACCGGCTGCTTTGGTGACCGGCAGCCCGTTCTTCCTGCGCCCGCTCGCGCGGCTCACCCCGCCGGGCGGCTATCACCTCCAGTTCGTCGCGGCAGATCTGTGCCGCGGGCCGAGCGGCGAATGGCGCGTGCTCGCCGATCATCTGCGTGCGCCCGCCGGGGCAGGCTATGCGCTGGAAAACCGCCTTGCGATGGCGCGCACGCTCGACGGGCTCCAGACCCGCATCAATATCGAACGCCACGCGCCCTTCTTCGCCGCCTTCCGCGAAGGGCTGGCCGAGCGCTGCCGACGGGCCGAGCCCCGCATGGCGCTGCTTACCCCCGGCCGGCTCAACCCGAGCTATGCCGAGCAGGCGCATCTCGCGCGTTATCTGGGCTTCCTGCTGGTCGAGGGTCCGGATCTCGCCGTGCTCGACGACCGGCTCTATGTACGGACGATCGCCGGGCTGAAGCGGGTCGACGCCATCTGGGACCGGCTCGATCCGCGCCTGCTCGATCCGCTAGCGCTCGATTCGCATTCGACGATCGGCGTGGCCGGGGTGATCGATGCGATGGCGGAGGGCAATGTCGTCATCGCCAATGCGCCCGGCGTTGGCCTGCTTGAAGCGCCCGCCTTCGCCGCCTTCCTTCCGCGCCTGTCGGAGCTGCTTCTGGGCGAGCCGCTCAAGCTGCCCAACATCGCCACCTGGTGGTGCGGCCAGGATGGCGCGCGCGCGCATGTCGCCGCCAATCTCGACACGTTGCTGATCGCGCCCGCCTTTGGCAGCCCGCCGCTCGGCCTGCCCGAGGGCAAGGCCGCGCTCGGTTCGACGATCACCGGCGAAGCCCGCGCGGTGCTGCTCGACGACATGGCGCGCCGGCCGCAGGATTATGTCGGTCAGGAGGTCGTCCGCCTCTCGACCATGCCGGTCGTCGCAGAGGACAGTCTGGCGCCGCGGCCCTTCACCCTGCGCGTGTTCGCGGCACGTGGCGCGGACGGGCAGTGGATCGTGCTTCCCGGCGGCTTCGCGCGGATCGGCGAGCATCCCGACGCGCGCGCGGCGGTGATGGGCGAGGGGACCTGGTCCGCGGATGTCTGCATCCACGGCCCCGATCCTGTCGCGCCGGTGTCGCTGCTTCCTTCAGGCGACACGACCCAGCTGCGGCGCAATCCCGGCACGCTGCCCAGCCGCGTCGCCGACAATCTCTTCTGGCTCGGCCGCTACCTCGAGCGCGGCGAGGCGTTGCTCTCGGTGCTCCGCGTGCTGCTCGGCAATTCGATCAGCGCCGATACCGGCGCGGCGCTTGCCGCCGACACCGTCCATCGCCTGGTCGGTCTTGTCGTCAACACCGGCGCCGCACCCCAGCCGCGCACGCTCAAGCGCGCGGACCTCACCCATCTTGCCCGTTCGGCGCTGGAAGGGCTCGACGGCGGTTATAGCGTCCGCTCGATCAACGCCCAGGCCCGGCTGATCGGCGCGGTTTCGCGCGAAAGGCTCTCTGCCGACATGGTCCGGCTGCTCGACGCGCCCTTTCCCGAGCGCGGCTCGCTGCTCGACAAGGCAGGATCGCTGCAGCGCCGCTATTCGGCGCTCGCGGGTCTGGCCGGCGAGCATATGGCCCGCACCGACGCCTGGCGCTTCCACGAGCTTGGCCGGCGGATCGAGCGCGCCAGCGCCGCGGTGCGCTTCCTGCGGACTTTTGGCGGCGTGAACGCGACCAGCGACGATCTCTCGACCCTGCTCGACCTCGCCGACAGCCAGATCAGCTATCGCCAGCGCTATCTGACCGGGATCGCCCGGGTGCCGGTGATCGACCTGGTCACGCTCGATCCGGGCAATCCGCGCGCCATCGCGTTCCAGGCCGCGGCGATCTCGGGTCATCTCAACAAGCTGCCGGTGCTTTCCGACGACGGGCTGGCCGAGCCGCAACAGGAGCAGGCGCGCGAGTTCGCCGCGCTGATGGTCACCGCGCGCGCGACGCGGATCGACGATGCGATGCTCTGGGATCTCGAGGGCCGGCTCGCACGCCTCTCGGATGCGATTGCGCGCCGCTATTTCCTCCAGGGCGCCGAGCCGTTGCGCGCCGCGGGTCTCGTCCTCGCCTGATGCTCTACCGCATCCGTCACATCACCCGGTTCGAATATGCGCAGCCGGTCGCGTTCGCGCGCTGCAATTTGCGCCTGCGCCCGATCCTTTGGTCGGGACAGGAGATCGAGGATTATCGCCTGACGATCACGCCCAGCGGCGAGACTTCGCCGGCACGCGCCGAGGCGGGCCTCGCCAATGTCGTGCGGCTCGTGCTCGACGCACCCGTGCGCTCGCTGACGATCGAGAGCAGTGCGCAGGTACGTGTCGATCGCAGGATCCCGATGCCGCAGACCGGCGATCCGACGCTGGGCGAGATCGCCCGGCTTGCCCGCGCGAGCCGCGATGCCTCGCCGGTCAGCCCGGCCAGCTATCTGTTTCCCTCGCCGCTGATCCCGCTCGACCGCGACATTGCGCGGTGGTGTGCGGCCGAGCTCGATCCTGGCCGCGGCGTGCTTGAGGCGGGGATCGCGCTCGCCCGGCGCATCCAGCACGAATTCGCCTTCGATCCGACCGCCACGCTGGTCGATACCTCGCCGCACGAGGCGTTCGCGAAACGAGGCGGAGTCTGCCAGGATTTCGCGCAGATCATGATCTCGGGCCTGCGCGCCGCCGGGCTGCCTGCGGCCTATGTCTCCGGCTATCTGCGCACCCTGCCACCGCCGGGCATGCCCCGGCTGGTGGGCGCGGACGCGACTCATGCCTGGGTGCTCTTGTGGTGCGGGCCCGATCTCGGCTGGGTGGGCGTCGATCCTACGAACGGCATCTGGATGGCCGAGGATCACGTCGTCATCGCGATCGGGCGCGACTATTCGGATATCGCCCCGATCGACGGCATCGTGCTGGGTTCGGGCGCGCAGAAGCTGGACGTCTCGGTCGATGTCGAGCCGCTGGAGCAGGTCCCCGCCTAACCTACCCTTGCACTGCGGCGTTTGCGCGCCGATGTGTGGCCTGATCGTCCGTCCTATAAGGAGCGGACTGGGTAGAGTGAGAAACTGGGGAAGACATTGGCCGATCCTTACGCAACTCTGGGCGTGGCGCGCGGTGCGACCGAGGCTGACATCAAGAAAGCCTATCGCAAGCTCGCCAAGGAGCTGCACCCGGACAAGAACAAGGACAATCCGAAGGCGACCGAACGCTTCAGCCAGGTGACGCAGGCCTATGACCTGCTCACCGACAAGGACAAGCGTGCCCGCTTCGATCGCGGCGAGATCGACGGCGACGGCAATCCCAGCGCGCCGTTCGGCTTTGGCGGCGGCGGTAGCCCGCAGAGCGGTTTCCGCCCGGGCGGCGGCCAGTTTGATTTCGGCGGCAACGAATCGGGCGATCTCGGCGACATCTTCGAAGGGTTGTTCGGCGGTGGCGGCGCGCGGCGCGGCGGCGGTTTCAGCGGCGGCTTTGGCGGTTTCGGCCGCAAGCCCGCCGCGAAGGGCGCCAATGTCGCCTATAAGCTCGCGGTGCCGTTCGAGGATGCGGCGCGGCTCAGCCCGCAGCGGATCACGCTTCGCGACGGCAAGACGATCGACCTGAAGCTGCCGGCGGGGGTTGAGGACGGCACCCAGATGCGCCTTGCCGGCAAGGGCGAGGAAGGACCGGGCGGCTTCGGCGACGCGATCGTCACGATCGAGGTCCAGCCGCACCGTTTCTACGAGCGCGTCGGCGACGATATCCGGCTCGACCTGCCGATCAGCTTGTCCGAGGCGGTGCTCGGCGGCCAGGTGCGCGTGCCGACACCCGATGGCGCGGTGATGCTCACCGTTCCCAAGGGATCGAGCTCGGGCAAGGTGCTTCGCCTGAAGGGTCGCGGTTTCCACAAAAAGGGCAACGGTCGCGGCGACCTGCTCGTCACGCTGATGGTGGATCTGCCGGTCGACGACGATGCTTTGATCGAGTTTGCAAAGGGATGGCAGGACAAGGGGAACCCGCGCGGCCGCATGGGCGTCTGAAGCCGCGTGGATCAAGAGCCTCTTCCGATCTCCCCGGAATCGCCCGAAGCGCGGCGAAAGGGATTGGGCGGCCAGATCCATCAGCGGTTGAGCGATCTCGGCATCCCGCAGCGCGTCTTCGTCATCCTCAAGCGCGTCGCCATCGGCACCTTCACCGATGGCTTCACCTATGCAGGCAACCTCGCCTATCTGTCGCTGGTCACGCTTTTCCCCTTCTTCATCGTCGCGGCGGCGGTCGCGAGCCTGGTCGGCCAGACCGATCAGGGCATCCAGACGCTCGAGGCGTTCCTGCGCACGGTGCCGCCGGACGTCGCCAAGCTGCTGCGCCAGCCGGTGCTTGACGTGCTCCATGCCCGCACCGGCAATTTGCTGTGGTTCGGCGCGATCGTCGGACTGTGGACCACCGCCGGCTTCATCGAGACGATCCGCGGCATTTTGCGTGCGGCCTATGGCGTCCAGTCGCGTACGCCCTTCTGGCGCTATCGATTGGGTGCGATCGGGATGATCATCGCCTCGGTGATCCTCACCATGGCGGCATTCAGCTTTCAGGTGATCCTCACCGGCGTTGAGCAGTTCGTCTATCGCGTGTTTCCCTGGGCGCTCGATGCGCAGAAGATCGTCGCGCTGACCAAGCTCGCCCCGGCGCTGGCGCTGTTCGGCGCGCTCTACATGCTGTTCTACTCGCTGACCCCCAGCCGCTACCGCAAGTCGAAATGTCCCAAATGGCCGGGGGCGGCCTTCACCGCGGGCTGGTGGCTGCTGGTGACCGCGTTGCTGCCCGGCGTGCTCGGCACCCTGGGAAGCTACGATCTTACCTATGGCAGCCTTGCGGGCGTCATGATCGCGTTGATCTTCTTCTTTCTCGTCGGTCTGGGGCTGGTTGTCGGTGCGGAACTCAACGCGGCTCTGGCGGAAACGCCCGAAGACGGGCTAGAGGAACCTCAAGTCAAGGAGGTACAAGGTTCGTGACGGGACTGATGCAGGGTAAGCGCGGGCTGATCATGGGGCTCGCCAATGATCGATCGCTGGCATGGGGCATTGCCAAGAAGCTCCACGAGCAGGGCGCCGAGATGGCGTTCAGCTATCAGGGCGAGGCGCTGGAGAAGCGCGTTCGGCCGCTCGCCGAGCAACTCGGCAGCGACTTCCTGATCGAGTGCGACGTGTCGAACATGGAAGAGCTCGACAAGACCTTCGTCACGCTGGCGGAGCGCTGGCCGACGATCGACTTCGTCGTCCATGCGATCGGCTTCTCGGACAAGAACGAGCTGCGCGGCGGCTATGTCGATACCAGCCTCGACAATTTCCTGATGACGATGAACATCAGCGTCTATTCGTTCGTCGCGGTCGCCAAGCGCGCGGCGGCGATGATGCCCGATGGCGGCAGCCTGCTGACGCTCAGCTATTACGGCGCCGAGAAGGTGATCCCGCACTACAATGTGATGGGCGTCGCCAAGGCCGCGCTGGAGACCAGCGTCCAGTATCTCGCGGTCGATCTCGGGCGTGAGAATATCCGCGTCAACGCGATCTCGGCGGGTCCGATCAAGACGCTGGCGGCATCGGGCATCGGCGATTTCCGCCTGATCCTGAAGTGGAACGAGCTCAACTCGCCGCTGAAGCGCAACGTGACGATCGAGGATGTCGGCGGTGCCGGCCTCTATCTCCTCTCCGATCTCGCCTCGGGCGTGACCGGCGAGACGCATCATGTCGACGCGGGCTACAACGTCATCGGCATGAAGGCCGAGGATGCCCCGGATATCGCGCTGGTCTGAGGTGAGCTTCAACACTTTCGGACGCGTCTTCCGCTTCACCACCTGGGGGGAGAGCCACGGGCCTGCATTGGGCGCGGTCGTCGACGGCTGCCCGCCGGGGCTGACCTTGTCCGAAAGCGATATCCAGCCCTTCCTCGACAAGCGCCGCCCGGGCCAGTCGCGCTTCACCACGCAGCGCCAGGAGCCGGACCAGGTCCGCATTTTTTCCGGCACGTTTGAAGGGCGCACCACGGGCACGCCGATCGCGCTGCACATCGACAATGTCGACCAGCGCTCGAAGGATTATTCGGAGGTCGCCAAGGCCTATCGCCCCGGCCATGCCGATTATGCCTATGACGCGAAATACGGCTTTCGCGACTATCGCGGCGGCGGGCGCAGCTCGGCGCGCGAGACCGCGGCGCGGGTCGCGGCGGGCGCGGTGGCGCGGCGGGTGATCCCCGAGGTGACGGTCCTCGCCTGGGTCGAGGCGATCGGCGGCGATGCGATCGACTATGCCAATTTCGATGCAGCGGAGATCGGCAACAACCCGTTCTTCTGCCCCGATGCCGAGGCGGCGAAGCGCTGGGAGGCGCTGGTCGACGGCGCGCGCAAGAGCGGCTCGTCGCTCGGCGCGGTGATCGCGTGCGAGGCGACCGGCGTGCCGCCGGGCTGGGGGGCGCCGCTCTATGCCAAGCTCGACAGCGAGCTGGCGGCGGCGTGCATGTCGATCAACGCCGTGAAGGGCGTCGAGATCGGTGACGGCTTCGCGGCGGCCGCGCTCACCGGCGAGCAAAACGCCGACGCGATGCGCCCCGGCGAGGACGGCCATCCGCATTTCCTGGCCAATCATGCCGGCGGCATCGCGGGCGGCATCTCCACCGGCCAGCCGGTGCGCGTCCGCGTCGCGTTCAAGCCGACCAGCTCGATCCTCACGCCCGTGGAGACGATCACTCGTGAGGGTGAGGCGACCGAGATCATGACCAAGGGCCGCCACGATCCGTGCGTCGGCATCCGCGGCGTGCCGGTGGTCGAGGCGATGGTCGCGCTTGTGCTCGCCGACCAGAAGCTGCTCCACCGCGCTCAGGTCGGCTGACTATCGGCTCGGCCTGAGGGCAGGGCGTGGCGAGCGCCGGTTGAGCCATATGTCACTGAAACATAACGGACATATTTGGGGTCTGGGATGATCCTCGGCAAAAACAACCGAGGATTGCCCTGTAATGTACATCAAAACCCTGATCTCCGCTGCTGCGTTGCTCGCCGCTCCCGCGGCCTTTGCGCAGGCCGCGCCGCAGCAGACGACACCGTCACAGGATCAGACGACAACTCCACCCCCGCCGGCTCCCGAAGCCACGACCCCCGCTCCCGCGCCGGCACCCGAAAGCAGCATGAACAAGCCGGACGACGGCGCGTCGCAGAGCACGGTCCCCGCTCCGGGCGAATCGACTGATACCGGCAAGAAGAAGAAAAAGGGCAAGAAGCCCCAATAACGGCGTTCAGCCTGCGTCGAGGCAGTACCGGCCTCCGCCCGCATCGCGGATGCGGGGGAGGCTGGTGTGCCCTTTCGACGAATGATCAGTCCGCGAAGGGATCGCGGACCAGGATCGTGTCCTCGCGCTCGGGGCTGGTCGAGACCAAGGCCACCGGGCACTGGATCAGCTCCTCGATCCGGCGGATATATTTGATCGCCTGTGCCGGCAGCTGTGCCCAGCTGCGCGCGCCCGCGGTCGAATCCTGCCAGCCGGGCATCGTTTCGTAGATCGGCTCGACCGCAGCCTGATCGGCGGCATTGCTGGGATAATAATCCAGCGTCTCGCCGCGCAGCCGATAGCCGGTGCAGATCGCCACTTCGTCCAAGCCGTCGAGCACGTCGATCTTGGTCAGCGCGATGCCGGTGATGCCGGATACCGCCGCCGACTGGCGTAGCAGCACCGCGTCGAGCCAGCCGCAGCGGCGCTTGCGCCCGGTGACGGTGCCGAATTCATGGCCGCGCGTGCCCAGTCGCTCGCCAATGTCGTTGTCCTGCTCGGTCGGGAAAGGGCCGGAGCCGACGCGCGTCGTATAGGCCTTGGCGATCCCCAGCACGAAACCGACCGCGTTCGGGCCCAGGCCCGAGCCCGCGGCCGCAGTGCCCGCGACGGTGTTCGACGAGGTGACGAACGGATAGGTGCCGTGATCGATATCGAGCAGCACGCCCTGCGCGCCCTCGAACAGGATGCGCCGGCCGCGCGCGCGCGCCTCGTGCAGCATCCGCCACACCGGCTGCGCGAACGGCAGCACGAAGCCGGCGATCTCGCGCAGTTCCTCGATCAGCGCGGCCCGATCGATCGGCGGCTCGCCGAAGCCGGCGCGGAGCGCGTCGTGATGCGCGGTCAACCGATCCAGCTGTGGTCCGAGATCGTCGAGATGCGCGAGATCGCACACGCGGATCGCGCGGCGGCCGACCTTGTCCTCATAGGCCGGGCCGATGCCGCGCCGCGTTGTGCCGATCTTGCCAGATCCGCTGGCATCCTCGCGCAGTCCATCCAGGTCGCGATGGAGCGGGAGGATCAGCGGGCAGGTATCGGCGACCTTCAGCGTATCGGGGGTGATCTCGATGCCCTGGCCGCGCAGCTTCTCGACTTCGGCCTTGAGATGCCAGGGATCCAGCACCACGCCGTTGCCGATCACCGATGGCGTGCCGCGCACGATGCCCGAGGGAAGCAGCGACAGCTTGTAGACATTCTCGCCGACCACCAGCGTGTGGCCGGCATTGTGCCCGCCCTGGAAGCGCACGACGACATCGGCGCGCTCGGCGAGCCAGTCGACGATCTTGCCCTTGCCCTCATCGCCCCATTGGGCGCCGATCACTGCTACATTTGCCATGGTTATGCGTCTCCCCCTGCCGGGAAGCACCCAAGGCCGCCCTTCGACAGGACTCGGCGGCTGGGCGGTACGAGCGGTTCGGGGCAGGGCCCGAAGCCGCGGCGCGAATGGCGTCCCCGGGCGCCTGCGTCAAGGGACTTCCGCACGACCGGTCGATCGGACGGGCCGATCAGCCGTCGAGCGCGGCGCGCACGCGCTCTGCGAGCTGATCGATGTCGAACGGCTTGCTCAGGATCGCGCGGTCGGGGCCGTCGGCCGATTCGGGCGCATAGCCGCTGGTCAGCAGCACCTTCAGGTCGGGTAGCCGCGCGCGGGCGAGCACGGCGAGCTCGCGCCCGCTCATCTCGGGCATCACCACGTCGGTGAACAGCAGCGAGACCGGCTGGCCCCGTCCGATCATCCTGAGCGCCTCCGGGCCGTCGCGCGCGTCGACCACGGTATAGCCGAGCTCGCGGAGCGCCTCGGTCGAGAAGGTGCGGACGCGCTCCTCGTCCTCCACCACCATCACGATCTCGCCCGGGCGGGCATGGGGGACGTCGCGGGCGCTGCCCTTCGCCGGCGCCGGGGGCGCGGTGGCATGATCGGCGGGCAGCCAGACGGACACCCGGGTGCCCTGCCCGGGCGCGGTATCGATCCGGACGCGACCGCCCGATTGGCGGACGAAACCGAACACCTGGCTCAGGCCCAGGCCGGTACCCTTGCCTACGCCCTTGGTGGTGAAGAACGGGTCGAAGGCACGCGCGGCCACCTCTGGCGGCATTCCCGATCCGGTATCCGCCACCGCGATCTCGATATAGTCGCCGGGCGCGATGTCGTGGCGCTCGGCCTCGTTGGCGGTGACCGCGACATTGCCGGTCTCGATCGTCAGCCGTCCGCCGTCCGGCATCGCGTCGCGGCCGTTGACTGCGAGGTTCAGGACGACATTCTCGAGCTGGTTGCGATCGGCCATCGCGCGCCACAGCCCGCCGGGCAGGCGCGTCTCGACGTTCACGCCCTCGCCCAGCGTCCGCACGAGCAGGTCGATCATCCCCTCGACCATCTCGTTGGCGTCGATCGGCGCGGGCGCAAGCGGCTGCTGCCGCGAGAAGGCGAGCAGTCGGTGGGTCAGCGCTGCGGCTCGGGTCGCGCCGTCGCGCGCGGCGGTGACGTAGCGGTCGACATCGGTCTGCCCCTTGGCCAAGCGGCGTTCGAGCAGGTCCAGCGCGCCGATCACCACCGCCAGCATATTGTTGAAGTCGTGTGCGATCCCGCCGGTCAGCTGGCCTACCGCCTCCATCTTCTGCGCCTGGCGTAGCTGCTCCTCGGCCGCCATCAGCCGTTCGGTGCGTGCCGCTATCTCCGCCTCGAGCTCTCCACGCGATCGGGCGAGCACCTCGCGGGCATCGACGATATCCTGGATGTCGGTGCAGGTGCCGAACCAGCGCGTGATCGTCCCGCTTTCGTCGCGCACCGGTTGGGCGCTGCCCAGCACCCAGCGATACTCGCCGCTCCGATGGCGCAGCCGATATTCGATGCGATAGAGTTCACCGGTGGTCAGGCTGTGCCGCCACATGCCCCAGGCGCGATCCCGGTCATCCGGATGGAACAACGCGCTCCATGCCTCGCCATCGGTCGATCCCGATGGCACCCCGGTATATTCGTACCAGCGATCATTATAATAATCGTGGAAGCCGTCGGGCCGTGCCGACCAGACCATCTGATCGATCGAATTGGCGATCGCGCGGAACTTTGCCTCGCTTTCGCGCAACGCCTGGATCGCCGCCGCGCGTTCTACCGCATCCCACGATATCTCGGCCACGCCCTCTATGAATGCCACTTCCTCGAGCGTCCAGTCGCGCGGGTTGGCATCGTTGACGTAGAAGACAGCCACCCACGCGCCGCCGCGCCACAGCGGCACGCCGACCCCGGCGGCCGCAATCCGAGCAGCCACGCTGCCCGGCTTCTCGATCCGGGTATTGTGCAACACGACGGTCTGGCCAGCGCGATAGATATCGGCGCTATCGCCCACCGCCTCGATCGGCATCGTCCCGGACAGCGGTTCCAGCCGTGCGCTGGTCCAGCATGAGACGAACTGAATGCCGTCTCCTTCCGCCACGCGATAGAAGCCGACTCGATCAAGGTTCATCCGAACGCCCAGCGCATGGGTCGATTCGCGCATGATTGCGTCAGGTGTGTCGAGTACACGCAGCCGATCAGCCAGCGCATGGAGGAAAGACTGGGTCTCGGTGGCTTCACGCAGGTCTTCCGCGGCGGCACGTGCGGCTTCCTCGCTGGCCTTGCGTTCGGTGATGTCGAAGCTGACCCCGGGGAAGCGGATGGGTTTGCCGGCCTGATCGTAGATGCACTGCCCCTGGGTCAGCAACCAGCGCAGGTGACCGTCGGCGCGGATCACACGGATTTCGGTCGACAGCGGTTCGCGCGTCGCGACCGCATGCTGCACGGCCTCACCCAGCCGCGTCCGATCCTCGGCATGGATGAACGGCAGTACCGCCTCGAACGACCCACCACCCGCCACGCGCGCCGGCTCGATTCCGAACAGCTTGGCGAACCGCGCATCACCGGTGATGCGGCCGGTCGCGGCGTTCCAGTCCCACGTGCCAATGCCGGTGGAGGCGTTGAGCGCGAGCTGCAGCCGTTCCTCGCTGCGTCGCAGGGCTTCCGCGGCGGCGGCGCTTTCGGTCACGTCGCTGGCGGCGACGAAGATGTCGGAGGTGTCGCCGCCGGCATCCTTGATCGGATGGTAGACGAAATCGAGCAGGCGGGTCTCCGGCGTGTCGCCGGGTGCCCGTTGCAGCAGCACCGGCATGCCCGAGGCGCGAAACGTCTCGCCGCTGCGATAGACCTTGTGAAGCAAGTCGACGAAGCCCTGCTCCACCACTTCGGGCAGCGCCTCGGCGACGGTCTTGCCGATCACGTCGCGATGCCCGATCAGTTCTAGATACCCGGGATTGGCGATCTCGAACACATGCTCCGGCCCGTGGAGCAGCGCGATCGCACCGGGGGCCTGCTGGAAATAGTCGCGCAGTCGCTCGATCTCGGCGCTGCGCGCGCGTTCGGCGAGTACCAGCCGCGTCGTCTCGTTGCCCTGGTTGAGCACGCCGACCACTCGGCCGGTCTCGTCGCGGATCGGTGTGAAGCTATAGTTCCACCAGCTTTCTTGCGGGCGGCCGCCCCGCTCCATCAGCAACATCTGGTCATAGGCGGCGAACCCCTCGCCGGTGGCGAGCACGCGCTCCAGCTGCGGACCCACCACCGCCCAGATATCGGCCCAGACCTCCGCACCCGGCCGGCCCAACGCCCACGGGTGCCGCTCGGCGGGGATCGGCGCCCAGGCGTCGTTGTAGAGCAGCCAGAGCTCCGGGCCCCAGTAGATCGCGCTCGGGAAGTTCGATGCCAGCGCCATGTCGAGTGCGAACTTGAGCGGCTGGGGCCAGGTTTCGGGAGCCCCCAGCGGGTGGCTGCTCCAGTCGAAGTCACGGATACGACCCGACATTTCGCCGCGGTGATCCAGAAATCGAAGCGCCCCAGCCATATTGTATCGATGCTTGGGCGCTTTGCCCGAGTCAACTCGACTTGGCGGCACGGAAGGCTATGGATGGCACAAAGAGGAGAGAATGCATGAAATTGGCGAGTCTCAAGCACGGGCGTGACGGCAAGCTCGTCGTGGTGTCGACCGACCTTGCCTGGTGCGCGGATGCCGGCGCGATCGCGCCGACACTCCAGGCCGCGCTCGACGATTGGGATCGGGTCGAGGCCGATCTGCGCAACCTCGCCACCGATCTCGATCATGAGGCGATCCCGATGATGCGCTTCCACGAGCGCCAGGCCGCCGCGCCGCTGCCGCGCGCCTATCAATGGGCAGACGGATCGGCCTATGTGAACCATGTCGCGCTGGTGCGGCAGGCGCGCAACGCCGAGATGCCCGAGAGCTTCTGGCACGATCCGCTGATGTACCAGGGCGGGTCGGACGGTTTCCTGGGGCCGCGCGATCCGATTCCGCTCGCTGATGAGGCGTGGGGCTGCGATCTCGAGGGCGAAGTGGTGGTGGTGACCGGCGACGTGCCGCAGGGCGCCAGCCGCGAGGAGGCGCTGGCCGCGATCCGGCTGGTCGGCCTCACCAACGACGTGTCGCTGCGCAACCTCATCCCCGGCGAGCTGGCCAAGGGTTTCGGCTTCTTTCAGTCCAAGCCGGCCAGCGCCTTCTCGCCGGTGTTCGTCACCCCCGATTCGCTGGGCGATTGGTGGCGGGACGGCAAGCTGCATCGAAGGCTGATGGTCGACCTGAACGGCAAGCCTTTCGGCCGCGCCGAGGCGGGCGAGGACATGACTTTCGATTTCGGCACGCTGATCGCCCACGCCGCCAAGACGCGCAATCTGGGTGCGGGTACGATCATCGGATCGGGCACCGTCTCGAACCGCGATGCCGATGGCGGCCCGGGCAAGCCGGTCGCCGAGGGTGGGGTGGGTTATAGCTGCATCGCCGAGGTCCGCACGATCGAGACGATCCGCGGCGGCACGGCGGTCACCCCCTTCCTCAAGGCCGGTGACACCGTCCGCATCTGGGCCGAGGACGACAGGCACCACCCGATCTTCGGCGTGATCGAGCAGGTGGTGGGCGGCTGAGCCGACGGATCGTGCGCCCAGCGCGATCGGCGGTTACGCATGTCTGGTCCCTATGCGTCTTTCCGGCGTTCTGGCGAGATATCGCGACGGAGGCGGCTGCGTGAAACGACTTCTGCCGATGGTGCTGGTGTTGCTTCCGGCACCGGCAAGCGCTGAGGCTGCACGCGTGCAGCCTCAGGCACGGCAATGCTGGCTGGACGCCATGTCCGATGCCGAGAAGCGCGCGCTCGTACTGGAATATGCCAGGGTTCAGCATGCCGAAGGCAAGGCGCGTGCGGATGCCTGGGCCCAGGAACAAAAGGCCGCCTATGGCAGGAGATCCGTGGCCAAGGGCGTGTGCCCGCCGGACACCGCGAGCGCGCAGGCGCCGACGCCTCCCGCCCGCGCGCCGCAACCGGATAAGCGGCCCCTCAATCGCTATGGCCAGCCGTGCAAGCGGCTGGAGCTGGAAAATCAAAATGTTCCGAACGTCGGCGGCTCCATGGGTTGGGCGCTGGTCCAGGTTTGCAAGGATTGAGGTGCCGAGGGCGCGCACGATCTCTCGTCAATGAAAATCATGTGAGCGAACCGGGATGAGGTCCGCATCCTTGCTGCCGGGACGTGGCGGCCAGCTTTCGAGTGCGCGCTGCTTCGGCAGCTCCAGCCGGTCGCGGGGATCGATCGTGCCGCCATGCGTCGCGCCGTCGCCGGGCATCGTCATGCGCGGCAGATCGAGCTCGCCCAGCTCGCGCAGCCACGGTGTCAGATCGGTCAGCTGTTCGGCGACAAGGTGGATCACCAGCCCCTCGCGCTGCACCTTGCCGCGGATCGCCAGCATCGTCGCGGACATCACCGTGCGGCGATTGGCCTCGAAGCGATCGGCCCAGAGCACGGCGTTGGCGATGCCGGTCTCGTCCTCCAGCGTGACGAACACCACGCCCTTGGCGCTGCCGGGGCGCTGGCGCACCAGGATCAGCCCGGCAACCTCGACCCGTGCGCCGTCCTTCATCCGCAACAGATCGCCGCACCGCGCGATCCGCCGCGCGTCGAGCCGGTCGCGCAGGAAGGTGATCGGGTGCGCGCGCAAAGTCAGCTGGGTGGCGCGATAATCCTCCATCACCTCGCGGCCTTCGGTCAGCGGTACCAGCGCGACAGGCGTCTCGACAATTTCGGACAGGACCGCGCCGGCGCGCGCATCGGCGAGCGCGAGCAGCGGCAGCGGCGCCTCGCGTAGTGCCTTGACCGCCCATAAAGCCTGGCGGCGATTCAATCCTAGCGCCTGGAAGGCATCGGCGCGGGCGAGCCGCTCGAGCGCGGCCGGCTTCACTCCCGAGCGCCGCCACACCTCCTCGATCGAGGAGAAGGGGCCGCCGGCGATGCGCGCATCGACGATCGCCTGCGCGTCCGCCTCCGCCAGCCCCTGCACGATCCGCATGCCGAGCCGCAGCGGCAGCAGCGCCGCCCAGTCGGCATCGTCGCCGCAGAAGCGTCCGCGCGCCCGCGCGGGATCGCAGGGCGTGTCGAGCACCCGCATGTCCCAGATGCTGTCGTTGATGCACACCGGCCGAACCTCGACGCCATGCTCGCGGGCGTCGCGCAGGATCTGGGCGGGCGCATAGAAGCCCATCGGTTGGGCGTTGAGCAGGGCCGCGCAGAAGATGTCCGGGTGCCGGCACTTCATCCAGCTCGAGGCATAGGCGATCTTGGCGAAGCTGGCGGCATGGCTCTCGGGAAAGCCGTAATTGCTGAAACCCTTGATCTGCGCCACCAGCCGCTCGGCGAATTCCTGGCTGATCCCCCGTTCCAGCATGCCCGAGATGAGCTTGGGGCCGAACTCGCCGATATCGCCGCTCGACTTGAAGGTCGCCATCGCGCGCCGCAGCCGATCGGACTCGGTGGGCGTGAAGCCGGCGCCGACGATCGCGACCTGCATCGCCTGTTCCTGGAACAGCGGCACGCCCAGCGTCTTCTCCAGCACCTGCTGCAGCGCGGGCGACGGATAATCGACCAGCTTCGGGTTCTGCCGGCGCTTGAGATAGGGGTGGACCATGTTGCCCTGGATCGGCCCCGGCCGGACGATCGCCACCTGGATCGCGATATCGTAGAATTTCACCGGCTTCATCCGCGGCAGCATCGACATCTGGGCGCGGCTCTCGATCTGGAACACGCCGAGCGTGTCGGCCTTGCGGATCATCGCATAGGTCTTTGGATCCTCGGCCGGGATCGACGCCAGATCGAGTTCGATGCCCTTGTGGTCGGCGAGGAGATCGAAGCCGCGCTTCATGCAGCTCATCATGCCGAGCGCCAGGCAATCGACCTTCATGAACTTCAGCGCGTCGATGTCATCCTTGTCCCACTCGATCACCTGGCGGTCGACCATGGCGGCCGGCTCGATCGGGACGAGCTCGTCCAGCCGGTCGTGCGTGAGGACGAAGCCGCCTGGATGCTGCGACAGGT
>JBEVLV010000078.1:0-19842 GCA_040508955.1 Sphingomonas sp.
GGCGGACATCAAATATCCGGGGCCGGGCGGCATCGGCCAGGTGGTGGGGCCGCTCACCAACCTCTCGAACAAATCGGCCAACGGCACCCTGTTCTACGAGGATTCGGTGTTCAGCCTGCGCGGTTCGGCGACCTATCGCTCGGCCTATCTCACGGCCTTTGCCGGCGGTGCCCGCGAGCAGAGCACCGAGGAGGGCGTCAACCGGACATGGAATTTCGACGCCTCGGCCTCGCTCAAGCTTACCGAGAATGTCTCGCTGTCGATCGAGGGCATCAACCTGACCGATGAACCGCAGGACTTCTACATCGACCAGGACAACCAGGTGGTCCTTTACCACCACACCGGACGCCAGTTCTACGCCGGCGTCAGGGTGCGTTTCTGAGCGGAAGGGGGCGGAGATGCCGCCCGGTCCGTCGACTGACCCAGGTGCCGAAGTTCGGCTCCTTCAACTGCGTTCCGGCGTTCCCTTTGGGGAGCGCCGGGCGCTTCTTTTGAGAAGACCCGTGTGCTGATGCGTGACGTGAAGACAGGAAGTTGCAGTGCCGAGGCGCGGCGCCACCGACCGTCGAGGACGGCATCGTGACCGACGGCATGTTCGGCGAGGGAAAGGGCAGTTTGGCGGACGGGCCGGGGAGCGAGGCGATCGCCAGGGCTTTCGTGAATGCGCGGCAGGCGGGAAGCGGGCTGTCCGATTATCCGGGCGCGCTGCCCGAGACGCTCGATCAGGCCTATGGTATCCAGGAGCGTGCGATCGGCCTGTTCGGCGGACGCATCGCCGGCTGGAAGGTCGGGCGCATTCCCGATCCGCTCGTCGATCGCTTCGGCGCCAATCGCCTGACCGGGCCGATCTTCGCAGACAGCGTGATCGATTCCCCCGAAGGCGTGCCGGAAATGCCGATCTTCGCGGACGGCTTCGGCGCGGCGGAGGCGGAGTTCCTGTTGCGCATCGGCAGCTTGCCGGCCAGCTTCGACCATGCCTGGACCAACGCGGAGGTGGCCGGCTTCGTGGATGCGATCCATGTCGGAATCGAGGTGGCCAGTTCGCCCTTCCCGGGGATCAACGATCATGGCCCAGCCATCACCGTGTCCGATTTCGGAAACAACAACGGTCTAGTGATCGGTGCGGCGGTGCCGACGAATGTGGATTTCCTTGCGTGGCCGGTAACGCTAACAATCGACGGGGAAGTGGCCGGGACGGGCACCGCGGGCGAGATGCTCGACGGACCGTTTGGATCGGTCCGCTTCCTGTTCGAACTTGCCGCCAGCCGGCAGCTGCCGCTGGCTCCCGGCCAGTGGATCTCGACAGGCGCCGTCACCGGCGTCCATCAGGTGCGTCCCGGAGCGGCGATCGAGGCTCGGTTCGGACAGGACATGCGCGTACGGTGCACGATCGGCGACAATCGTCGGGGCTGAGCCGGATAAGAGGACAAGGGAGAGGTTGATGGCGGCATCTGGTGAGGCGATCATCGCCAAGGCGGCGGATCGCGTGGGACGATATCGCTGGATGGTGGTGTGGCTGCTCTTCGCGGCAACCGCGATCAACTATATCGATCGCCAGATGATCGCGGTGCTCAAGCCCGATCTGGCCAAGGAGCTGCACTGGTCCGAGAGCGACTATGCGCACATCGTCTTCTATTTCCAGGCGGCCTACGCGATCGGCTATCTCGGCTTCGGCAAGATCGTCGACGCGATCGGCGCGCGGTTCGGCTATGCCATCGCGGTGGTGATCTGGACGATCGCGCACGTCGCGCATGGCGGCGTCCACACGGTCATGCAGTTCACGATCGCCCGCTTTGGCCTGGGCATCGGCGAATCGGGCAACTTCCCGGCGGGCGTGAAGGCGGTGGCCGACTGGTTTCCGGCCAAGGAGCGTGCCTTTGCGATCGGCCTGTTCAACGCCGGATCGAATGTCGGTGCAATCCTTACGCCGCTGCTGATCTGGGCGATGGTGCCCGCGATCGGCTGGCGGATGACCTTCGTCGTCACCGGCGTGTTCGGCGTGGCCTGGCTGATCGCCTGGCTCTCCATCTTCCGCGACAGCCCCCATGGTCATGCCAAGGTCAGCGAGACCGAGCTGGCGCACATCACCCAGGATCCGGCCGATCCCGCGGTCAAGGTCAAGAACCTGTGGGGCAAGCTGGTGCTCCGCAAGGAGACCTGGGCCTTCGCGCTCGGCAAGTTCTTCATCGACCCGATCTGGTGGTTCTACCTGTTCTGGCTGCCCAGCTATATCGGCAAGCAGTACGGCCTGAACCTCACCTCGTGGGACACGCCGACCGCAGCGCTGGCGCTCGCGGCGATCTATCTGATCTCCGATGCGGGCAGCATCGCGGGCGGCTGGCTCTCGGGCCGGTTCATGAAGGGCGGCATGAGCGTCAACATGGCGCGCAAGCTCACCATGCTGATCGCCGCCTGCTTCGTGCTGCCGGTGATGTTCGCCACCCAGTTCAACAATCTGTGGCTGAGCGTGTTCGTGATCGGCGTGGCCGCCGCGGCGCACCAGGCCTTTTCGGCGACGCTCTATGCGCTGCCTTCCGATCTGGTGCCGCGCTATGCGGTGGGATCGGTGATCGGGATCGGCGGCACGCTGGGCGCGGTCGGCGGCATGGTGTTCACGACCTATGTCGGATACGTGCTGGATGCGCTCGGCAGCTATACCCCCTTGTTCGTCGCGGCGGGCGCGGCCTATTTCCTCGCCCTGTTGTCGGTGCACCTGCTTTCGCCGCGCCTCCAGCGCGCCGATGTCGTCTGAACGGAGTAGATTTGCGTGCCTAAGCCCCTGAAGCTCGATCCCGATCGTCTGTTCCCGGCCGAGGAGCGCATGCGCTCCATCGCGCGGGAGCTTTATGGCCAGGTGGCCAAGCTGCCGATCATCAGCCCGCACGGCCATACCGATCCGACCTGGTTCTCGACCAACGCCAATTGGTCGAACGCCACCGAGCTGCTGCTCGCGCCCGACCACTACATCTACCGCATGCTCTATTCGCAGGGCGTGTCGCTCGACGATCTGCGCGTGCCGAGCAAGGCGGGCGTGCCGGCGACCGATCCGCGCGCGGCGTGGCGCACCTTCGCGGAGCACACCTATCTGTTCCGCGGCACCCCTTCGAGCATGTGGCTGGGGCATGTGTTCGGCGAGGTGTTCGGAATGGACGTGGCGCTCGATGCGTCGACCGCCGATCTCTATTACGACACGATCAACGAGCGGCTGGCCAGCGACGCGTTCAAGCCGCGCGCGCTGTTCGATCGCTTCGGCATCGAGTTCCTGGCGACGACCGAGGGGCCGCAGGACGACCTGACGCCGCACCACGAGATCCATGCCAGCGGCTGGAACGGCCGGGTGGTCACCACCTATCGTCCCGACGCGGTGATCGACGTCGAGCATGAGCAGTTCGCCGGCGCGATGAAGATCTTCGCCGAGAAGACCGGCGAGGACGTGTACTCGTGGGACGGCTATCTCGCCGCGCACCGCAAGCGCCGGGCGGATTTCCGTGCGGCGGGCGCGACCGCGACCGATCACGGCCACCCGACTGCGCAGACCGCCAACCTGTCGAAGGACGAGGCCGAGCGCCTGTTCCGCACGATCCTGTCGGACAGCTGGACGCCGCAGGATGCCGAGCTGTTCCGCGCGCAGATGCTGACCGAGATGGCGGCGATGTCCGCCGAGGACGGCATGGTGATGCAGATCCACCCGGGCAGCTTCCGCAACCACAATGGTGGGCTGTTCGAGAGCCATGGCCGCGACAAGGGCGCGGACATTCCGATGCGCACGGACTATGTTCATGCGCTGAAGCCGCTGCTCGATCGGTTCGGTACCTCGACCAGCCTGTCTATCATCCTCTTCACGCTCGACGAGACGGTCTATGCCCGCGAGCTGGCGCCGCTGGCGGGCCATTATCCGTGCCTGAAGCTGGGCCCGAGCTGGTGGTTCCACGACAGCCCCGAGGGCATGCGCCGCTTCCGCGAGCAGGTGACCGAGACGGCGGGCTTCTACAACACGGTCGGCTTCAACGACGACACGCGTGCCTTCCTGTCGATCCCGGCGCGGCACGACGTCGCGCGGCGCATCGATTGCGGCTTTCTGGCCCGGCTGGTCGCCGAAGGGCGGCTGCTCGACTGGGAAGCGGCCGAGCTCGCGCATGAGCTCACGAACGGTCTTGTGCGGCGCGCCTACAAGCTCGATAGGCCTGCACCGACACCGGTGGCAGCAGCCGCCTGACAACGACGGAGTCAGTGATGTTCGATCGGACCTATTACGCCACGCACCCCGACATGATGGAGTGCGTATCGAACGACGAGCTGCGCGATCGCTACCTGATCTCGGACCTGTTCCGCGAAGGCGAGTGCGTGCTCAACTATACCCATGCCGATCGCTTCGTGATCGGTGGGGTCGCGGTGGGCTCGGCAGCGGTCAAGCTGCCCGACCAGACCGAGCCGGCTTCGGCGGCGGGCCATCCGTTCCTCGAGCGGCGCGAGCTGGCGATCGTCAATGTCGGCAAGGTCGAAGGCACCGTCACCGTCGACGGTGAGAGCTTCACGCTGGGCAACAAGGATTGCCTGTACGTGACGATGGGCGCGAAGGACGTGCAGTTCTCGGGCGCGGGCGCGCGCTTCTATCTGGCGTCGTGCCCGGCACATAAGGGCTTCCAGACCCGCAAGCTCTCGATCGCCGATGCCAATGCGCTGGAGCGCGGCAGCCTGGCGGAATCGAACGAGCGGACGATCTTCCAGCTCGTCATCCCGGGCGTGTGCGACAGCGCACAGCTGGTCATGGGCCTGACCGTGCTCAAGCCGGGCAGCGTGTGGAACACGATGCCGCCACACATCCATGAGCGCCGCAGCGAGATCTATTTCTACTTCGAGCTCGACGATCTCGAGAAGGACCGCGTCTTCCATTACATGGGCGAGGGCGAGGCGACCCGGCACATCGTGATGCAGAACGAGGAAGCGGTGATCTCGCCGCCCTGGTCGATCCATATGGGATCGGGCACCAAGGCCTATGCCTTTATCTGGGCGATGGCGGGCGAGAACCAGGATTATACCGACATGAACGTGCTGGATATCTGCCAGCTGGGGTGATGCGCGCGCTTCCCCTCCCTGCTTGCAGGGAGGGGACCGAGGGGTGGGGGCTCTCCTCTTGGCATTTCGCTCGTGGTGAGCACCCACCCCCAGCCCCTCCCTTCCAGGGAGGGGAGCGAGAAGCAAAATGACCAATCCCTTGGACCTTTCGGGCCGCGTCGCGGTCGTCACCGGCGCCAATACCGGCATCGGCCAGGGCATTGCGCTGGCGCTCGCCGCGGCGGGTGCCGACATCGCAGCGGTGGGCCGCACGCCTGCGCAAGAAACCATCGAGAAGGTCCGCGCACTGGGCCGCCGTGCCGAGATCGTCTCCGCCGATCTCTCGACCATCGAGCCTGTGAACAGGGTTGTGGACGAAGCTGTGGATAAGTTGGGCGGGCTCGACATCCTGGTCAACAATGCCGGCATCATCCGCCGCGCCGACAGCCTCGATTTCACGGAGGAGGATTGGGACGCGGTAGTCGATACCAACCTCAAGTCGGTGTTCTTCCTGTGCCAGGCGGCGGCAAGGCACATGGTCGGGCAGGGTAGGGGCAAGATCATCAACATCGCCTCGATGCTGACCTTCCAGGGCGGCATCCGCGTGCCGAGCTATACCGCGTCCAAATCGGGCATCGGCGGCCTGACCAAGCTGCTGGCGAACGAGTGGGCGGCGAAGGGCATCAACGTCAATGCGATCGCCCCGGGCTATATCGCGACCAACAACACTGCGGCGTTACAGGCGGACGAGACCCGCAACCGCTCGATCATGGAGCGCATCCCGGCGGGTCGCTGGGGTTCGCCCGACGATATGGGCGGTGCGGCGGTATTCCTCGCATCCTCGGCCTCGGACTATGTCCAGGGCCATATCCTGGCAGTAGACGGCGGGTGGCTGGCACGATGACGATCGCATTCTTCGGCGAACTGATGCTGCGGCTCTCCCCGCCGGGACGCGAGCTGCTGCTCCAGACGCCCAAGTTCGAGGTCAATGTCGGCGGCGCCGAGGCCAATGTCGCGACCGGGCTCGCCTGCCTGGGCCATCCGGTGCGGATGGTGAGCGCGGTGGCGAACAATCCGCTGGGCGGCGCGGTGATCGGCGAACTGCGGCGGCGCGGGGTCGATACCTCGACGATCGTGCGGGAGCATGGCCGGCTGGGCCTGTATTTCCTGACGCCGGGCGCGGGCCTGCGCGCTTCCGAGGTCGTCTATGATCGCGCGCATTCGGTGTTCGCGAACCGGGCGGCGGACGCCTGGGACTGGGACAAGGCCCTGAACGGCGCGACGCGGCTGCATCTGTCGGGCATTACACCCGCGCTCGGACACAATACCGCCACCGCTGCGATCGCGGCTGCCGAAGCGGCCGCGGCGCGCAACATCCCGGTGTCATTCGACGGCAACTATCGAGCGAAGCTGTGGGAGGCGTGGGACAGCGATCCGAAGGGAGTGCTGACCACGCTGATCGGCCATGCCGATATATTGTTCGGCAACCATCGCGACATCTCGCTGCTGCTGGGCCGCGACTTTTCCGGTGACGGCTCCGACCGGCGCCGCGAGGCGGCCGAAGCGGCGTTCGAGGCGTTTCCCAAACTCGAGATGATCGCATCCACGGCGCGCCACGTCGTTGATGCCGACAGCCACCGCATTGCCGCGCGGATCGATACGCGCGCGGGCGGGCACCAGACCGAGGAGGTCGTCATTGCCGGCATCGTCGATCGGATCGGCGCCGGCGATGCCTTTGCCGCCGGCGTGCTGCATGGCCTGATCCAGGGCGGCGGCCCGGTCGAGGCGGCGGAATCCGGCCTGGCGCTGACCGCGCTCAAGCACTCGCTGCCGGGTGACGCGAGTCTGTTCGGCCAGGCGGATATCGATGCCTTTCTCGAGGGAGAACTGGATGTCCGGCGGTGACGGGATCTCGCGCAGGATCCTGACGCAGCCGGGCGGCGATTTGGATTGCCCCTTCGCCGCTTTGCTATAATATCGCGCAATACAAGAATTCGGTCGCAGTTGCTTGCTGTTCACCCGTTGCCGCCCGGCAGCGGGATTTGGGGAGGCGGCCTGTGAGACCAAGTCATTCGCGACACCTCGGTGCGCTTTCCGCACTGCTTATCATGTTGTCTGCCTGCACGCCGACGATCGCCGCCTACAACGTCGAAACCTATCGCGCGGCGACGACGCTCAAGCTCGAGACCGACACGGTGCTCCAAAAGGCCAGTGAGCCTTTCGCTGCGCACGAGTCCGAAGTCACGGCGCTGGAATCGAAGCTCAAGGCGGCGACCGATCTTGCCGCAGCGATCCCGAGTAATGGCAACGCTGCCGCACAGTGGCGGATCATGTCCGACCCGGCCGGGCATATGGCCGGCGGGACATTGGCACGCTGGCGGCGCGATGGAACGCTCGGCGCGGGCTTCCTGACCGAGCAGCGGCCGCAGATCGCCGAAGGCTTCGACTACATCATCTGCCTGGAGCTCAACAAGCTCGCCGAGCGCAAATGCGCCGCCGGCGGCGTGGCGCCCGGGGGAGAATGACCATGGCCGACTTTACCGACGTGCTGAAGGACGTGGCGGACCAGGTGGCCAATCTCGCGACCGGCAAGCTCACCAAGTACAAGGATGCGCTCGTTGAGGATGCCCAGGAATTCGCCAAGCGGAAACAGGCGGACATCGAGCGCTGGGCGGGACTAGTGAAGGACGGGACGCTGACGCTGGCGGACGCCGAGTTCCTCGCGCTGGGCGCCAAGGACCTGGTCGAGCTGCGCGCGCAGACCTATATCGGTATCGCCAAGACGCAGATCGACCGGCTGAAGGGCGAGATCGCGTCGATCGTGATGAAAGTCGCGATCGGCGTGCTGGTCTAGGGCTGTCCACCGGTTACCTTGACCCTGTCCGCAGGACAGTATCGCCAGGACCCGCAAGCCGGTATAGCCTGTCCCCATGCAGAGTACGGGCAAGCCAACCATCAACGACGTCGCGCGGCTCGCCGGCGTTTCCAAGAAGACCGTCAGCCGGGTGATCAACCGATCGCCGCTGCTCAACAGCGACACAAGGGCCAAGGTAGAGGCGGTGATCGCGGACCTGGGTTATGTCCCCAATGTCCAGGCGCGCGCGCTGGCGCTGCGGCGCAACTTCCTGCTCGGGCTGATCCACGACAATCCCAATGCGCAGATGGTGATGAACGTCCAGGCGGGCATATTGGAGGCGATCCGTGACACCGAGTTCGAGCTGATCGTCCGCCCGATCGACCGCGGTTCGTCGACGATGCTCGCGGATGTACGCAACTTCCTCGAGCGGCAGCGGCTGTACGGCGTGCTTATCCTGCCGCCGGTCTCCGAGAACGAGATGCTCGCCGAGCTCTGTCGCGAGCTCGATATCCGCTATGTCCGCATGGGGTCGACCGCGCTCGACACGCCGGAGCATACGGTGGCCTCCAACGACTGCGACGTGGTGACCGAAGCGGTCAACCATCTGATTGCGCTGGGGCATCGTCGCATCGGCCTGATCGCCGGGCCGCACGGCTTCCGCTCGGCACGCGAGCGGCGCAAGGGCTTCGAGCAGGCGCTGGCCGCGGCCGACATCAAGCTGCCGCGCAGCCTGATCGCCGACGGCAACTACACGTTCGAGAGCGGTCAGGCTGCGGCCGACCGGTTGCTCGACCTGTCGCCGCGACCGACCGCGATCTTCGCCTCGAACGACGAGATGGCGGCGGCGGCGATGCACGCGGCGCGACGGCGCGGCATGGAGATTCCCAAGGACCTCTCGATCATCGGTTTCGATGATACCGCGATCGCCTCGCATATCTGGCCGCCGCTGACGACGGTGCACTGGCCGATCATCTCGATGGGCAGATCCGCCGCGCTCAAGCTGCTCACCGATTTCTTCGGCGACGAACTGGCGGTGGAGGAGCCGTCGCTTTTCCCCTCGACGCTGATTCATCGCGCCTCCGTGGCGCCGCCGCGGGAGGCATAGGCCGGACGTCCGGCAGCGGACACGGCGCAAGCTTCTCCAAATGCCATTCCGGCTTGCATGAGGTGACGGCGGGAGAGCGCGTCACGCGCATGTGCAATCGCCGCGGCTCTCAGGGCCGTGTTGCTACGCTGTTGCAGCTTTGTCTCAACGTGTAACGAATTTGTTCCCAATCCTTATGACACCGGTTGACATGGTCCGCGTGAGTGGAACACAAAGGCCGCGAACAAGCGTGACGACAACGCTTGCGCCGAAGACGGACGCGAAGATCCGGACAAGGGCGTAGGGGAGGCGAGTCGCGACAGGGCCAATAAAGGACGGACGTGCGAAGGTGCGCGATTCCGGACGACCTGTCGCATCCCAATCCAGCCCGATGGTGCAAGGCGTGAGCGCGCTTGCGAGACTTGGGCTGGGGGAGGACCATATGCCTTATACTGTCGAGACGAGCGTTCCACGGCGCAGTGTTCGCTTGGCCTTGCGCGGCGTATCTTTGGGCGCGCTGGGCGCCGCGATGCTGATGGCGGCGCCTGCCTTCGCGCAGAGTGATGCTGCTCCAAGAAAAGAAGGTGGTAATGGCGTCGCGCAAGAGACTGCGCCACAGGACGCGGTTGCCTCGGGCGTGGATGCCCAGACTGGCGACGATATCGTTGTCACCGGTTTCCGTGCCTCGCTCCAGAACTCGCTCAACATCAAGCGCAACTCGAACCAGATCGTCGATGCGATCACCGCCGAGGACATCGCGGAGTTCCCCGACGCCAACCTGGCGGAGTCGATCCAGCGCCTGCCGGGCGTGTCGATCGATCGCGACAATGGCGAGGGCCGCACGATCACGGTGCGCGGCCTGGGCGGCGACTTCCAGATGGTGCGGCTAAACGGCGCCGATGCGCAGAACGTTGCCGGCGGCAACCAGTCCGATGCGGGCGCCAACCGCTCGCGCGGCTTCGACTTCAATACCTTCGCTTCCGAGCTGTTCGGCGGGATCAAGGTGACCAAGTCGACCGCGGCCGAGAATGACGAGGGCTCGCTCGGCGCGATCATCGACCTGACCACCGGCCGGCCGCTCGCCTATAAGGGCAATCGCTTCGCGCTGGGCGGCGAGGCCGAGTATCGCGAGAACGGCAAGGCCTGGAACCCGCGCCTCACGGGCCTCGCCTCGGTCAAGGTCACCGACAATTTCGGCATCCTGGTCTCCGGCGCGTATCAGAAGCAGGAGCAGCAGATCGACGCGTACCGCCGCAATATCGGCGTGTTCGAATATGCCTATCGCAATTCGCAGCTTGCGGGCGTCACGCCGAACACGTTCGGCTTCGCGCGCCCCGGCACGGCGGGCACCGGCGCGACCTTCGGTTCGGATCCGGCGGCCTATGCCGCGGTGACGCCAACCACGATCATCCCGGGCCTGCCTTCGATCGGCCGACAGTATCTGGACTATGAGCGCATCGGCGCGACCGCGACGATGCAATGGAAGCCGAGCGCGGGCACGGAGATCACGCTCGACGGGGTTTGGTCGCGCTACGATCAGAACAGCAACAATACCGGCATCACGCCGATCGGCCTCAACCGCAATGGCACGAATGCGCGCGTTGTCTCGACCGGCAGCGCCGGCCTGCGTGCGATCGGCACCGCGAACGGTTATGCCGACCGCGTTGCGCTCTATGCGAACTGCGTGCCCAGCGCGATCATCGACTGCAATGGCGACCAGGCGGGCAACGGCGTGGGCCAGACGCCGCTGGCGGGCTATTTCAACAGCCTCAACCCGAACAATCTCAACCCGTTCGACTATTATAACAACCCGGCCTCGCCCGGCTATGTCGCGACCACCCAGCAGATCGGCTTCTACAACGAACTGCTCGGCCGCCCGAACACCAAGATCCGCTCGGCGCACGTCAACAGCGCCGGCCAGGCCGATTACATGGTTCTAGACGACGTCGACTGGCGCAGCTTCGCCGACACGCAATTCGGCCGCACCGACTTCAAGCAGGTGACGCTGAACGTCCATCAGGAGCTCGCGCCCAGCTTCTATGTGGATGCGACCGGCGGCTGGTCGAAGTCGGAATTCAACGCCTATGGCCTGCTTGCCGAGATCAACGCGATCGACAAGGACGGCTATGTCTTCGACGAGCGTGGCGGCGCGAAGATGCCGGTGTTCAACCCGGGCTTCAACGTCGCGGATCCGAACAGCTGGACGCTGGTGAAGGGCCTGTCGACGATCCGCTACTTCACCAACACCGTGGAGAACGAGTTCAAGGTAGGGCGGGTCAACTTCACCTTCGACGCGCTGCCCGAGATGTCGATCAAGTTCGGCGCGACCGCCAAGCAGTTCTCGTACGAGGGCGATCAGGGCCGCCGCAATCAGTCGATCGAGGCGATCAATCCGACACTTGCGGAGGCGAAGCTCGCCATCACCGATCTGGGCAAGACCGTCGGCTTCGGCCAGGGCCTGACGGTGACGCCGGGCACGCCGACCAGCTATTATGCGCCCGATATCGACAAGTTCATCAATCAGTTCGGCATCAACTGCAACTGCGTGAATAAATGGGGCGATTTCCGCGCCGTAGTCGACGGGCGCCAGCGCTCGGGCGTGACCGAGAATGACGTGTCGGGCTATTTCCAGGTCGATTACAATCTCGAACTGCTGGGCCGGCCGCTGCGCGGCAATGCCGGCCTGCGCATCGCGAATACCCGCGTCTCCGGTGCAGGCAATGTCGGGGGCGCCGACGGCGTCGCGGGCCTCGCGGTGACCGCCAAGAACGAATATTGGGACTGGCTCCCCTCGATGAACGCGAACTGGGAGGTTGCCGACAATCTGCTGATCCGCTTCGCGGCGTCGAAGGTGATGTCGCGACCGCAGCTGGCCAGCCTGACGCCCGGCACTACCGCCTTCACCACCAGCCTGAACGCGAACGGCACCGCGCCGACGCTCACCGTCGGCAATCCCTATCTCAACCCGTTCCGTGCGACCAATCTCGACCTGAGCTTCGAGAAATATTTCACCAACAACGGGTTGATCGCGATCAACCTTTTCAAGAAGAACATCGATACCTTCCCGCAGCAGATCGCGCTCGAAGCGCCGCTTTCGGCGGTGTTCGAATCCGAGGTCTATGGCCAGGTGCTCGGCTTCATCACCAACGCCGCGCTGCTCAACTATACCACGAATGGCGGCACCTGGGCGGTGCGCCAGTTCCAGGATGCGCCGGGCGGCGACATCAAGGGCATCGAGGTCAACCTGCAGACCGACTTCTTCTTCCTGCCGGGCTTCCTCAAGCATTTCGGCGTGACGGCGAACTACACGCATATCGATTCGAGCCTGAGCTACCTGACCGGCACGGTGCTCAACACGAGCCAGACGGTATCGGGCACCGCGGCGAACACCTATGCCGAGGGGCCGTTCCTCAACACCTCGCCGGACGCGTTCAACGCGACGCTGTATTACGAGGACAGCAAGTTCTCGGCGCGCGTCTCGGGGGCCTATCGCACCCGCTATGTGAACCGGTTCCCGCTGGCGACCGGCACTTGCTCGGTCGGTACGACGACTGTGGGCGGCGGCCCCTGCAACTCGCCGGTGTTTGCGGACTTCGGCTATAACGAGGACCAGCTGAACATCGATTTCGCGATCTCCTATGCGGTGACCGACTTCGCCAAGCTGTCGCTCGAGGGCCGCAACATGACCAACGAGCCGCAATACCGCACCATGTATGCCGCGAACCCGGTCAACCAGACCTATGCCAGCACCGGGCGGATCATCACGGCGGGGCTTCGGCTGAGCTTCTAGGGGGCGGGAGGAGCGGCGGCGGCCCTCTCTCGCCGCCGCGCGTTCTGGCCGACCGGGTTTCTGTGTGGGGAACGGGATGACGAAGTTTCGCGCGATCCTCGCCGGCGGATTCTTGCTGTGCGGCGCATGCGCCGCGCAGGCGGGCGACCGGACGCCCGCCACCGCCTTTCCCGGCGCCGAGGGAGCGGGGGCCTTCTCGCTCGGCGGGCGCGGCGGGCAGGCGCTGTTCGTCACCAATCTCGACGACTCGGGACCGGGCAGCCTGCGGGCGGCCGTGGAGGCAAAGGGGCCGCGGACGATCCTGTTCCGCGTGTCGGGGACGATCCGGCTGGCGAAGCCGCTGGTGGTCCGCGAAGGGCGGGTGACGATCGCGGGCCAATCGGCGCCGGGCGACGGGATCACCTTGCGCGATCAGCGGCTCCAGGTGTCGGCCGACGATGTGGTGATCCGCTATATCCGCGCGCGGCTGGGGGACGAATCCAAGACCGAGTCCGATGCGATCTGGATCAATAGGGGACGGCGGATCATTCTCGACCATGTCTCGGCCAGCTGGTCGGTGGACGAGACGCTGTCGGCTTCGGCAAATTATACGAGCCCCGAGGAGGGCTTCTACGACCTGACCGTGCAATGGTCGATCATCTCGGAATCATTGACCCATTCGCTGCACGCCAAGGGCGAGCATGGCTATGGCAGCCTGATCCGGGCGGGACGCGGCGCGAAGGTGAGCTTCCACCACAATCTCTGGGCGAACCACGAGGCACGGATGCCGCGGCCGGGCAATTACAGCGGCCCGGAGATTGATCCGCTCGGGGCGTTCTTCGATTTCCGGTCCAACGTCTTCTACAATTGGGGCAAGGGCCATTCGGGCTACAATGCCGACAAGGCGACGCTCTCGCGCTACAATTTCGTCGACAACGCCTATATCGCCGGGCCGCAGTCCGGGAAGAACATCGCGTTCAACGAGTCCGACATGCTGGCCAGGGCATGGTTCGCCGGCAACAGCATGAACGGTACGATCCCGGCAGATCCGTGGAGCCTGGTGACCGGGGTGCAGCCCGATGGCTATCGGCTGGCGGGGCCGGTCGAGGTGGCACCGGTGACGCCGGAGCCCGCAGCGGCTTCCTATGCGCGCGTGCTGGCCTTTGCGGGGGCGTCGAAGGCGCGCGACGCGGTCGATGCCCGGGTGGTGACGGGGGTGCGCGATCGGACGGGCAGGCAGATCGACAGCCAGCGCGATGTGGGCGGCTGGCCCGAGCTCAGGAGCCTGCCCGCGCCGAAGGACAGCGATGGGGATGGCATGCCCGACGCGTGGGAAAAGGCACATGGCCTGAACCCGCGCGACGCACGTGACGGCAACGCAGATCGCAATGGCGACGGTTGGACCAATATCGAGGAATGGCTGGCCGATCTGGTGAAGTGACCTTATTCCGGTAGCACCGCGCTCCCGGTCAGCGTCACCGTCAGCCTTGCGCCCGAGACCTGCGTGGCGGCACCCGCGCCGGGCTGACCGCCGCCGATCCAGATATCCACCGGACCGGGCGCTATCCGCCGCTTGCCGGCCGCATCGACCAGGCTCAGCGCCCGATCGTTCAGAGTGAAGTTCACCGTGCGGCGCTCTCCCTTCTTGAGATGGATGCGCTCGAAGCCCGCGAGCGCGCGCAGCGGCGCGCCCTCCGCGCCGGGGTGCGATAGATAGAGCTGGACGACCTCGTCCCCCTCCATCGCGCCGCTATTGGTCACGTCCACCGAGACGGTGAGGGGCTGGCCCGCGGCGACCCTTGCGGCACTCGCCTTCGCGTTCGCATAGGCGAAGCGCGTGTAGCTGAGGCCGTGGCCGAAGGGGTACAGCACGTCGCCCTTGAAGTAGCGATAGGTGCGGCCTTTCATCGAATAATCGGTGAAGGCGGGCAACTGGTCCGCGGACTTGTAGAAGGTGACCGGCAGGCGGCCGGCGGGGCTGTAATCGCCGGCGATCAGGCCGGCGACCGCAAGGCCGCCCTCGCTGCCCGGATACCAGGCCTCGACGATCGCGGGGATATGGGCGTCGGCCCAATTCACGGCGAGCGCGCTGCCGTTCATCAGCACGAGCACGACCGGCTTCCCGACCTGGTGGACGCGCTCCAGCAGCTGCTGCTGCGGTGCGGGCAGATCGAGGCTGGTGCGATCGCCCCCGGCGAATCCCGGCGCCTTGACCTTCATTTCCTCGCCCTCGATCCGCGCCGAAAGGCCGCCGACGAAGATGACGAGATCGGCTTGCTTGGCGGCTGCCACCGCATCCCCGCCGGACGCGCTCGGCGGGCTCCAGACGAGATGCTGTTCGCCGCGCGCGCCGCGCTGGAACGCCTCGATGCGGACGGGGTAGCGTTGGCCCTTCACCAGCGTGGTGGCGCCGGACAGGATCGACGGCGCATCGCCGACACCCCATTCATCGACGACGAGGCGGTCGCCGACCCAGACGCGATAGCCGTTCTCGCTGGCGAAGCGGAAGCTGAAGGCGCCGCTTTCCGGTGCGACCAGCGTGCCCGTCCAGCGCGTCGAGGTCTCGCGGTCGCCCTTCCATTCGATCCGGGCATTTCGCTCGGTGCCGCTCGATACCGGGGTGCCTTCGATATTGGGCCCGCTGAAATGCTCGACCTTGAGGCCGGGCTGGCGGCAGGCGGCGTCGACGCAGAGCATGGCGTCGGGCACCGGCATTTCCGCCGGGCCGATCAGGCCGGTACCCTCGACATGGAGGATCTTCGCGGTGGGAAAGCGCGCGCGGATGCCGTCCAAGACGGTTACCGGCTTGGACGGCGTGCCGTAATAATTGCCGACCAGCGCATCGAAACTGTCGGCATTGGGGCCGATGACGGCGATGGTCTTCGGGGCCTGCTTGAGCGGCAGCAGGCCGCCCTGGTTCTTGAGGAGGACCATGGAGGCCTCCGCCATCTTGCGCGAGACGGCGTGGTGATCGGGCGTGTCATAGTCCTTCGCGGTGATCGCGGCGAAGGGCAGGCGGGGATCGAACAGGCCGAGGCGGATGCGCGCCTCGAACAGCCGTTCGAGCGACCGATCGACCACGGATTCGGGAAGCAGCCCGGCCTTGACCGCTGCGACGATATTCTCCGGCTCGGTCGTCATGTTGTTGCGATAGTCGCCGCAGATCAGGTCCATGCCCGCCTTGAAGCCGACGGCGACGCCCTCCGGCGCCGTCTTGGTGTAGTGCAGCGCATCCTCGCGATAGATGTTCGCGGCCGCGCCGCAATCCGACACGACATAGCCCCTGAAGCCCCAGTCCTGGCGGAGATGCTGTTCCATCAACATGGTGCTGGCGCATCCGGGCACGCCATAGACCGCGTTATACACGCACATGATGGATTCGACCTTGCCCTCGGTCACCGCGGCCCGAAAGGCGGGGAGATAGGTGTCCTCCAGGTCATAGGGCGAAGGGTGCACGTCCTCGCGGTGGCGATTGCTCTCCGGGCCGCTATGGACCGCGAAGTGCTTCGCGGTGGCGATGGTCTTGAGATATTTGGGATCGTCGCCCTGCAATCCCCGGATGAAGGCGATGCCGAGGCGGCCGGTGAGATAGGGATCCTCGCCATAGGTCTCCTGGCCGCGGCCCCAGCGCGGATCCCGGAAGATGTTGATGTTGGGCGACCAGACGGTGAGGCCGCGATAGAAATCGCTGCCGCCGTCGGGATGAACGCGCTCGAGATACTTGGCTCGGAACTCGGTGCTGATCACGTCGGCCACTTCGTGCATCCGCGCCGTATCCCAGGACGCGGCCATGCCGATCGCCTGGGGAAAGACCGTCGCGATGCCGGCCCGCGCAACACCGTGGAGCCCCTCGTTCCACCAGTTATAGGCCGGCACGCCCAGCCGCGGGATCGCAGGCGCGACGTTGCCGAGCTGTCGTGCTTTCTCCTCCAGCGTCATCCTGGAGATAAGATCGTCGGCGCGTTGCTGCGCGGTGAGCGATGCGTTGCGGTACGGCTGCGCGTCGGCATCGGATTGCGCATGTGCGGCACCCGGCGCCGCGAATACAGTCAGCAATCCAAGTACGGTCGAAAGCGTTGTGCGCACGATGATCCTCTCCGATTTCTATTTGAAGGGATTACCGCACAAGCGCGTGGGTCGGTCAAACGATTCCGTTAGCGCTAACAGTCTGGAGGCGCGCCGGGCCGTGCCGGGTCTCGATCACGGCACAGGCCAACTCGCCGCGGAACGCCGCGCCATCGCGTTCGTTCGCAGGGCAGGAGAACCGTTATGCGTATCATGAAAACCGTCGTTGCATTGGCCCTTGCGGGTGCCGTTCTCGCGGGCTGCTATGGCGACGGGCGCCCAGGCCATGCCAGCGATCACCACCGGCACGGCCATCACCACGACCATGACCGTGACGGAGATCACAGCGACTGAGTGGTGCCGGTTGCAGGAATCGAACCCGCGACCTTCGGTTTACAAAACCGCTGCTCTACCAGCTGAGCTAAACCGGCGTTGGCGCCCCAATGCGTCAGGGAACGCCGAAGGTCCAGCCCTCTGTTCGTGCCAGTTCCGGTGTCAGGCCGGCGGGCGACCATAGTTCGGGCTGGCCGGCGGCCACGCGCAGCCATGCCGCGCTCAGCATCGCGTCGGTTGCGTGGTCGTCGTAGCGGGCCAGGGGTGCGTGCGGATCCGAACCGAAGGCGGCCAGCATCGTGTCGAGCGTAGCGGCATCGCGAATCTTCGAGACGCCCTTGCGCATGCCTGCCAGCCGCGCCGCGAGCGAGGTATAAATCTCCACGAGCATCGGCCCCTCCGGCGGCACCGGATCGACCGGCCAGAGCCCGAGCTTTCCGCGCAGACGATTGAGGACGCGCATGCCGGTAAGGCTCGACTTGCCGACCTGGCTCGCGCCGACCAGGTTGAAGTTGCTGCAGGGTGACAGGTGCATTGCCGCCTGGCCATATTCGCAGACGCGGAAGCGTCCGCGGCCGGACGGAAACAGGTCGCCGCAATCGCCTTGCTGGCGGAAATGGCGCCGCGCATCGGGATCGGCGACGAAGCTGGTGGCGGAAAAATGGGGATCGCCCGCGCAGATCGTGTCGACGAGACGCCACAAGGCGGGAACGTCCGGCGGCGAGGCCTGCCAGCCGGGGAAATAGGCGCCTTCATCGTCGAACGGAAAGGAAGGCGTGAGATCGAGCCCGATCAGCGCGCGGGTGCCGGTGTCGGCAATTTCCGTGAGATAGGCGAGAATGTCGTGGCGCGACCAGTTGCGGTCGATCAGCTCGGGTGCGGCACTGCCGGCGCGGGCATGTGCGACGGCAAGGCCCCTGGGCCGCTCGACGGCCTGGCCGGACCAGTCGATCGCGATGAAATCGGTGAAGCTCAGGGGCGTTCCGCCATGCCTGCGGCGATGCGCTGGGGCGTCTTGGCGCGGTCCCACCAGGCGCGCTGGATATAGAGCTCGATCCGCTCGCGGGCATCGGTGCCGTAGCGGACAAGCAGCATCGGATAATTGGCGTAGTGATCGGTCTGCCAGAAGGTGTCGGGATCGGTCTCGAACAGGATTTCCTTCTCGGGATTGGCGACCATCAGCGCGAAGCTGCCCTTCTCGCGGCCCGGGGACATGAACCCCTTGGCGTTGATCTTGGGGCAAAGCGTGCCCCACCATTTCTCCATCACCACCTCCGGCAGGCTGCACGCATAGGCGACGGCATCGTCCCAGTCAGTCATCGCGGCGCTTCCCCCGCATCTCGTCCCACCAAGCCATGCGCTCGGCGATGCGCTTCTCCTGGCCCCGATCGGTGGGGGTGTAGAAGGTCTGCGGCGCCATCTCCTCGGGCCAGTAATTGTCGCCCGAGAAGCCGCCCGCGGCATCATGATCGTAGGTATAGCCCTTGCCATAGCCGATCTGCTTCATGAGCTTGGTGGGGGCGTTGAGGATGTTCTGCGGCGGCATCAGCGAACCGGTCTCCTTGGCCGAACGCCAGGCGGCGGACTGGGCCTTGTAGGAGGCGTTCGATTTGGGTGCGGTGGCGAGGTAGAGGCAGGCTTGGACGATCGCCAGCTCGCCCTCGGGGGAGCCGAGAAAGTCGTAGGTATCCTTCGCGGCAATGCACTGGACCAGCGCGTTCGGGTCGGCGAGACCGATATCCTCGACCGCGGCGCGGATCAGGCGGCGGAGCACGAACAGCGGCTCCTCGCCGGCGGTGAGCATGCGGGCGAGGTAGTAGAGCGCGGCCTGGGGATCGCTGCCGCGGATCGACTTATGGAGCGCCGAGATGAGGTTGTAATGCCCCTCGCGATCCTTGTCGTAGACGGCGACGCGGCGCTGGAGGAAGTCGCCCAGCGCAGCCGGCGTGAGCGGCTCCGGGAAGCTGACCGAGAACAGGGTTTCAGCCTGGTTGAGGAGGAAGCGGCCATCGCCATCGGCGCTGGCGACCAGCGCGTCGCGCGCCTCGGGCGTGAGGGGCAGGGGGCGCTCCTCCAGTTCCTCGGCACGGTCGAGCAGTTTGCTCAACGCCTTGTGGTCGAGACGGTGCAGGATCAGGACCTGGGCGCGGCTGAGCAAAGCGGCGTTGAGCTCGAACGAGGGGTTCTCGGTGGTGGCGCCCACGAGCGTGACCGTGCCGTCCTCGACATAGGGCAGGAAGCCGTCCTGCTGGGCGCGGTTGAAGCGGTGGATCTCATCCACGAAGAGCAAAGTCTTGCGACCCAGCCGGGCATATTCCCGCGCCTCCGCAAAGACCTTCTTGAGGTCGGCAACGCCCGAAAAAACCGCCGAGATAGCGACAAAGCGCAGCCCGACCGCATCGGCCAGCAACCGGGCGATCGTGGTCTTGCCGGTGCCGGGCGGACCCCAGAGGATGATCGAGCTGAGTTTGCCCGCCGCGACCATGCGGCCGATCGCACCCTCGGAGCCGGTGAGATGCTCCTGGCCCACCACATCCTCGAGCCGGCGGGGGCGCAGGCGATCGGCGAGGGGGCCGCCGTCGGGCGTCTCGGCGGTGGCACTGGGCTGGGGATCTGCGGCGAAGAGGTCGGGCATCGCGAGATAGATAGGACTTCCGGCGCAGCTTCGCAAAAGCGCAC
>JBEVLV010000079.1:0-6307 GCA_040508955.1 Sphingomonas sp.
CGGCCAGCACCTTGAGCAGGATGTGCCCGGCGATCATCGCCACGAACAGTCGCAGGCCCAGCGAGAAGGGGCGCACCATGAACGAGACGAACTCGATCACCGGGATCAGCCAGATCAGCCACAGCGGCGTGCCATGCGGCACGAACAGCGAGAAGAAGTGCAGCCCATGCTTCCAGAAGCCGACGATCAGCACGATCGAGAAGCTCATGATCGCCAGCACGCCGGTGACGGTGAAGTGGCTGGTGAAGGTGAAGGGATGCACGCCGATCAGGCCGAAGGGCAGCAGGCCGATCAGGTTGCCGAACAGGATGAACATGAACAGCGAGAAGATGTAGGGGAGGTATTTCCGCCCTTCCTTGCCGATGTTCTGCGCGAGCAGCGAATCGATGAAGGAGACGAAATTCTCGACCAGCATCTGGCCGCGCGTCGGGATCACCTGGCGCTTCATGCCCATGAGCATGAACGCCCAGAGCGCGACCGCGGCCACGCACATCCACAATGCCGAGTTCGTGAAGGCGATATGGTGCCCGGCAATGGAGAAGCCGGGATCCCAGATCGTCTGCACCTCGAACTGGTGCATCGGGTCGATCTTGCCTGATTCAGCCGCCACGCTTGTTCGTCCGCCCTATTAGCCAAAGCGCCCGAAGAGTCACTTCGAGCGCTGGTTCGAAATCCGAATGATGTTCCTGAACGCCGCTATAATGCCCAAGAAGAGCAGCGCGAGCAGGAGCCATGGGGAGGTTCCCAGGAACCGATCGAGCACCCACCCGATCAGCGCACCTCCAGCCATTCCGCCGATCAGTTCGGCCAGCACGCGATTGCCCAGGTTGTAATCCGCCTGGCCTTTATCGGTGCCCCCGCCATTCCTGATCGCCTCGTCCGATTTTGCTTGCCGCAGTCGCTCGTCGAGCGAGGTGAGGCGCGCATCCTCTTGGAGGGGTTCCAGTCCGGGCTCGTTTTCGGCCATTTCGCCTCTCCTATAACCGTCTCCGGCAGGGTCCAGCGCATGTACCAAGGGCGAGCCCGCCAAGGCACCGGCCGTTTAGGAAGGGGGGGCCGACAAGTCAACACCAGCAATCCGCCGGACATTTGCCCGCCATGCGGCGCAAGAGACACTGCGCCTCGGGCGCCGAGCTGCGCCGTGTCTTCCGCGATTCGCCCCGGCCTGCCCCCCTTCACCCGCCGACCACGCCGCCGTCGCGGCGCGTGATCACGATGACCGAGGGACGCGGCGGCACGCCGGGCGCGAAATCGGGCCAGTGCGTCACCACCGTCTCCTGGCTTTCCGCGCGTTCCGAGGGATGCTGGACCGAGACGAACATCGCGCGCCCGTCGGGCGTGAAGGCCGGGCCACAGCATTCGGATTGGGCCGGCGCGGAATAGAAGAGCCGCGGCAGGCGCGCCTTCGGCCCGCGCACCTGCATCGCCCAGAGCCCGTCATGCCGGCGCACCCCCGGTCCGTCGCTGCACACCCAGAGCCGACCGGAAGGATCGAAGGCGATATTGTCCGGCTGGACGAACCAGCCCTGGCGGCTGGTATCCGGATGGAAGGTCGCGCCGTCGGCGGGGTTGGCCGGATCGCCGCACAGCAGGAACACGTTCCAGCGATAGCGGTCCGCCCCGTGATCGGGCTTTCCGCCGCGATCGGGCGGGACCAGCTCGAGCATATGGCCATGCTCGTTCGCCGCGCGCGGATTGGCGGGCGAGCGCTGGTCCATCCGCCGCTCCTTGTTGCTGGTGAGCGCGATGATGATGCGCCCCGTATGCGGATCGGGCTCATAGCCCTCGGGCGAATCCATCGGCGTGGCGCCGAGCAGGTCCGCCGCGCGGCGGGTGTGGAGCAGCACATCGGCCTGGCTTGCAAAGCCGTTGGCCGGCGTCAGCGGCCCCTGCCCCCAGACCAGGGGCAGCCAGGCGAGCGTGCCGTCGGCATCGAAGCGCGCGGCGGCAAGCACGCCGTCGTCGAGCAGGTCGCGATTCGCCGCGCGATTCGCGGGATCGAAGCGGCCGGCGCTCAGGAAGCGATAGCAATATTCGAATTCCCAATCGTCGCCGAGATAGACCGCGACGCGACCGTCCGCGGCCAGCGCGCAATGCGCGCCCTCGTGCGCGAAGCGGCCGAGCGTGGTCCGCTTCACCGGCGTGGAATCGGGCTCGAATGGGTCGATCTCCACCACCCATTCGAAGCGGTTGGGCTCGTTTGGATGGCGATCGAAATCGAACCGCTCGTGGAACCGGTCCCAGCCATAGCGGCCATGCGCCTGGCTCTCGTAATGGTTGCGCTCCAGGTGCGCGCGGTCGGGATGGCGCTCGACGGAGCCGGCGAAGAAATCGGCCGAGCCCTCCTCGCAGGTCAGGATCGTGCCCCAGGGGGTGAGCCCGCCATTGCAGTTGTCGTGCGTGCCGAGCACCAGCCGCCCGCCGGGATCGGCCGCGGTGCGCAGCTTGGGATGCCCGGCGGCCGGCCCGGCGATCCGGATCGGCGTCTCCGCAGTGATCCGGCGATTGTAGCGGCTCGCGCGATCCACCTGCCAGGCGCCGTCGACGCGCCGGATCTCGGCGATCGAATGCCCGCAGACGGCCATGCTGACATCGACCTGCTCGGCGGTGATCCGCGTCGGCACGTCCTGCGCCGCCAGCCCCGCGAACATCAGCTGCGGCAGCGGATATTCGTGGTTTACGATCAGCAGCCCGCGTTCCGAGCTCCCGGATCCGAACGGCAACGGCATGAACGCGGTGAAGTCGTTGTTGAAGCCGAACTGCCGGCGCGCGGCCGAAGCCGTCTGCCGAGCGAAATCGATATCCGGCGCATCCTCGAACAGCGAATCACCCCAGCGCACGACGACGTCGCGGTCATAGCCCGGCGGCAGCTGGTCGGCGGCCCGCGCCACCAGTTCGACCTCGTCGAAATCCAGGTCGGGCCCGGGCAGCAGCTCGGCGACCGCGGCCTCCGCCGTCTCCGGCGCGGCCGAGACCGCCGCGGCGACGGCGGCCGCGCCGAACCCCATCAGCAGGCGGCGCCGGTCGATCAGCGCCGACAAGGGCGGCGCGTCACCACGCGGCCGGATCGGCGCGACGCGCCCCTTGTCGTTGCGTACCGTTGCCGGCCACTCGCCGGCGCCGCCCCTGGTCATGCGTCGATTCCCCGTCAGAGCCGTGCGTTGATGCCGAAGGTGACCGTCCGGCCGGTATAGGTGGTGCTCACCAGATTGGGCGATCCGGCACCGTAGCGCTGATCGACGATCGGATCCTTGCCGCTGTTGAGGATGTCGACCGCGTTGACGAACACCGCGAAATGCCGGTTGATCGCGTAGCGCAGCTGGCCGTCGAGCGAGCCGTAGGACTGCTCGACGATCCGCTCGTCATAGCTGGAGAAGCCGACCGCCTGGCGATCGCGCCAGCTATAGGCCAGCGATCCCTCGATGCCGTATTTCTGGTAGGTGACCGCCCCGTTCAGGATCGTCTTGGGCGCATTGAGGAAATCGCCCTTGCTGATGCCCTCGATGCCGGTGTCCGCTTTGCTGTGCTGGAAGGTGGCGTTGGCATAGACGCCCAGCCCGCCCAGCACGCCCGGCAGCTTCGAGAACTGGTGGACGATGTTGATCTCGGCGCCGTAGATCTCGGCGCTCTTGCCGTTGGTGTAGGTGATGACGTCGTCGATCACCTTGCCGGCCAGCCGCGGATCGCTGGCGAAGCGCGCCTTATCACCTTCGGTCTCGGGACTGATCCCGCTGAAGATGAAGCGGTCGATCTTCTTGTAATAGAGACCGCCCGAGATGACTCCGATCGAGCCGAGATACTTCTCGGCGCTGAAATCGAAATTATAGGCATACGCAGGCTTCATCCCCGGATTGCCGACGGTGACGTCGACCTTGCCGTCCTCCTCCTCGATCTCGGTGGCGCCCGAGATGTACTGCGGCTCGGGCCGGGCGATCGAGGTGTAGAAGGCGCCGCGGAACACCAGATCGTCCGACGCGCGATAATTGGCCTGCAGGCGCGGCAGCACGCTGGTGTAGCTGGCCTTGCCCTTCACCTTGGTGAAGGCGGGCTCCTCGTCCTCCAGTTCCAGCACCTCGTAATTGTCGGACGAGACGCGGGTATGGTCGATACGGACGCCACCGATCAGCTCGAGCTTGCCCCACACCGCCTTGCCCATCAGATAGCCGGCATAGATATCCTCGTTGCTGGTATAGCTGTCGCCGTCGCGCGGGATGGCGCCGTCCTCGACATAGTCGTTGCTGAACGCCGGGTTGGTATCGACCAGGTTCTGGGCATAGCCCTTCCAGTTCTTCAGATTGGCGATGTTCAGCGACAGGAACGGCGCATAGGGCGCGCCGACCGTGCCGGTATCGACCAGCCCGCCCATGCCGAACTGCTGGAGCGTCAGCGGGCCCTGCAGGTCGATCACGTTGGCCTCGAACATGCGGCGGTGCGAGCGCTCGACCTTCAGGCCGGCCTTGACCAGCCGCAGCCACGAGCCGCTCGGCTCGTAGCTAACGTTCAGATGGCCCGCGTAGCGCGTGTTCATCGAATCATCGAGGTCGATGTCGTTGTATCCGAGGACATAGCCGTCGGGATTGGCGATCGCGGCCTTGTCCGCTGCCGTCAGGTTCGGGACCGGGAAGCGGCCCGACGTGTCGTAGCCGAACAGGTTGCTCTGCAGCTGCTTGGTGAAGCCGACCTCGTAATCGTTCGGCTCCTCGCGCTTGCCGGTCGAATAGCCCAGGCCGTAATCGAGCGTGAGCGCGCCGCTGTGGGTGACGCCGCTCAGCACATAGGATTGCTGGGTGAGCTCGGTTTCCTCATATTCGTCGAAGATGTTGGCGCTGCCCGGCTCGGTCAGGATCAGCTTGCCGTCGTCGTCATATTCGTCGGTACCGCCCTCGAAGTAGATCGCCCGGCTCAATTCCTTGTCGTAGAGCCGGTTGAAGCTGCCGCGGAACACCAGCTCGGTCGCGCCGCTGACCGCCCAGTTGAGCGCGAGGTTCGCGGAGATGTTGGTGCGATCGTTCTCATATTGGGCGATGTGATATTCGAGCGGGACGACGCCGCTCGAGGGATCGTCCTCGACCAGCGCCATGTAATCCTCGTCCTGGTAGAAGACATAGCCCTTGGTCTTGCGCTTCGAATAGGCGCCCGAGATCAGGATGCCGAACTGCTTGTCTGCGCCGAAGCGCGTCGCCACCGTGCCCTGCACCGTGGGCGACACCTTGCCGGCGAGATCATGGTAGAAGCCGCTCGCGGTGAAATCGGCCACCGGCTTCTTGTAGTCGAACGCCGTCGCGGTCTCGAGCACGACCGCGCCGCCGATACCGTCCGCCTCCTGATCGGGCAGCAGCGTCTTGTGCACGGTGATCGACGCGATCGCGCTGGTCTGCACCATGTCGAGCGGAACGCGGCGGTTCTCCTTCTCGGGCTGGGCGGCGTCCATGCCGTTGATCTGCGTGTTGTTCAGCCCGCTATCGAGGCCGCGGATCGAGATGTAGCGGCCTTCGCCGGCATCGACCTCGCGCTGGACCGACACGCCCGGCACGCGGCGCAGCGCCTCGGCGGCGTTATAATCCGGGAAACGACCGGCCTGATCGGCGGAGACCACCGCGCGGGTGTTGCTCGCGGCGCGCTGCTTGTTCAGCGCCTCGGCCTGTGCAGCGCGCTGACCGCTGACCACGATCGCATTGTCGCCTGCGCCCAGCGCGATATCGTGCGTCGTCGCGCCGGCGGGGAGCGTGACCTCCTCCTCCACTACCGGATAGCCGAGATAGGCGACGCGCAGATGATAGGTGCCCGGCGCGACATTGCCGAAGCGATAGAGCCCCTCGGCATTGCTCACCGCGGTCTGGCTGGTCTCGACGAGCGTGACGATGGCGCCGTCGAGCGTCGTACCGCTCGCGGCCTGGGACAGCGTGCCCTCCAGCACCGCGCTTTCGCTTTGCGCGAACGCCGGCGTGGAGAGGACCGCCAGCGCGGCGACGGCGGAGCCGGTCATCAGGCAGTGCAGGTGACGCGCGGCGAACGGCCGGGCGATGAAGAATGGACGCATGTTTCCCCCTCTTCCCGCCGGAAGACGGGAATGGCTAAAAAGCGGCGATGCCGCACGATGGCGATTGGCAGCCTCTGAGCCCTGGTTCGCGTCGGGCGCCCGCCGCTCGCCTGTGCGAGTCGGCCTGAGAAGGGGCAGCAGCGCGTCGAAAGTTGCCGGCAGACTGTGATTGGGTCCGTAACGACGGTCTATTACGCTTTGAGGTCAGGCCAGGATCGGTTCGCGCGGGGCATGTCCCCGGGGAATGGCGACATGGAAATAGAAAAG
>JBEVLV010000080.1:0-18504 GCA_040508955.1 Sphingomonas sp.
GCGGGCGGGCAACGAGGGCGGTTGGGGCGGCGGTCATGCGGTCCTCCAGCGGGTAGCGCGCCGTTCGAGCGCGCGGGCGCCCCGGTCGAGCAGGAAGCCGATCAGGCCGCTGACCACGACGCCGGCCAGGACGACGTCGATGCGGAAGAGCTGGCGGCCCATCTCCATCATCTGACCGATGCCGCTGTCCGCCGCGAGCAATTCGGCGGCGACGAGCACGACCCAGGCGCGGGTCAGCGCGACGCGGAGGCCGGTCAGGACCGCGGGGACGGTCGCGGGCACCAGGATGCGCCAGATCAGGTCGGGCAGCGTGGTGCGATAGACGCGCGCCACCTCGAACCAGGCCCTGGGCACCCCGCGCACGCCGTCGAACGTCGCCAGCGCCACGGGGAAGAACGTCGCCAGCGCGACCACCGCGACCTTGAAGGGCTCGTCGATGCCCAGGAAGATCACCAGCATCGGCACGAAGGCGATCACCGGGACCTGCCACAGCGCGAGGAAGAAAGGCGCCAGCGCCGCCTCGGCCAGCCGGGACAGCGCGATCGCCGCGCCGAACGCGAGCCCGGCGACCGCACCGATCGCGAAGCCGAGCGCGAGCCGGAACATGCTCTCGCCGATATGGCGCTCGAGCTCGCCGGTGGCGGCCAGCGAGGCCAGGGTGCGGGCCACCTCGCTCGGCGGGACCAGCACCTGCGGCGGGAACAGCCCGCTCAGGCAGGCGAGCTGCCAGAGGCCGATCAACGCGAGCGGTGCCGCGACGGAGGCGAGGAAGGCGCGGCCGATCCCGGCCAGCCCATCGGATGCGACGGGGAGCGCGCCGGCCATGTCAGCGCGCGCCCGCAACCTGCGCCGCACCCGCGGCGGCCGTGCCGCCCGGGCTCCAATAGCTCTCGAGCTTGAGGTTGCGCAGCGACTGCGCGACGAACCGCTGGTCGAGCAGGACCCCGGTATCGACCTTGCTGCGCACCAGCCCGCGTTGATAGGCATAGTCGGCGACCGAGCGATAATGGCCGGTCACCTCCGGATTGAACAGCGGCGAGAAGCGGTCGCGCCACGAGATGCCGGATTCGGCATAGTCCTTGGCGATGATGTCCTCGGGCATCGATCCCTTCGCGGCGTCGTGGATCACCTCGGGGCGATTGGCCTCCTCGGCCGACCAGGCGGCCGCGCGGACATAGGCATCGACCACGAGCTGGGTGAGATCGGGATTGGCGTCGACGAAGTCGCCGCGCCCGAACAGCTCGGCGCGCATCCGCCAGTCCGCCGGCGCCTGCTTGGTCGACCAGATGACGTGCCCCATGCCCTTCTGCTCGAGCAGCAGCCCGTCGGAGAGCAGGAAGGTGGCGTCGACATTGCCCGAAGCCAGCGCCGCAGGCGTCGCGGCGGGATTGATGTTGACGATGGTGAAGTCGCTCAGCTTCAGCCCGTTGGCGTCGAGCAGCTTGGAGAAAGGCAGCTCCCAGGGTCGTCCGCGATGCAGCGCGATGCGCTTGCCCTTGAGGTCGGCGATGCTCTTCGCCGCCAGGCCGTTGCGGACGACCAGGTAGGAATTCTGGCCCTGCCCCACCGGCGCGACCAGCTTGAGCGGCACGCCCCCGGAAACGGCGATGATCGCAGGGAAATCGCCATAGGAAGCGAAGTCGACGCGCTTGCCCGAGAAGCCCTCGTTGATCAACGGCGCGCCGACTGCGGTCGGCACCGGCGTGAAGGCAAGGCTAACCCCGCGCTTGGCCAGTTCGTCCTTGAGCCAGCCCTGCTTGATCACGACGCCGGTCAGCCCGTTATAGACCTGCTTCCCCTGATAGGGATAGGCGATGCCGGCGATGTTGATCGTCCTGGCGGACGCGCTCGTCGCATTGCCATGACCGCGAAACTGGAAGGCCAACAGCGCCGCGATCAGCACCACGGCTACGGCGCCGATCGCCCAGGGAGTCCAAGACTGTTTTGCTCTGGCCACGCGACACTCCTTTTGCCCGGAGCGATGCACTTCGCGTGCCAAGCGGATCGCGGTGGGGGCTGCTCGCCAAGACGCGCCAGGGCTGCGCAAATCGGCGCAGTTCAAGGCTCCCACTGCGCGAAATGCAGCGGTCGGTCGCGCAAGCGCCGCGTGCCGGCACGAGCCCCCGCGCGGAGAAAGTCTTGGCACGGCGTTTGCTGAAGCCTAGGTCGTTCATCGACATCTGGGGCTGCCGTCCGCGCGTGCTGGCCCCGAACGGGAGACAGGCCGCATGGCCGGAGGTCACGCCGCATCGACGCCGCAGGAACGTACCGACTGCATCTGGATCATGCGGTGCCCCGTCCCCGCGGCTTCGGGTGTCGCCTGGTCGCTCGGCTGGATGCACGAGGCGTTCGAGCGTGACGGCTTCAGGGTGCAGCGCGTACGCGAGGCGGGGCTCAACCTCGTGGCGCCAAACCCCGCGCTGCAGGCACGGCACCTTTTCCGCGAAGGTGGCAACATCCAGGCGCTGGCCGCACGCGCGATGGGCGCACCGACCCGCGTCATCGGCCTTACCTGGATCGACGAGCGTCAGGCGATCATGGTGCGCCCCGACACGCCGATCATGGAGCCGGCTGATCTCAAGGGGCTTCGCTTCGCCCTGCCCGGCTTCGCGCGCACGCGCGGCGAGAGTATCGCGCGCGGCATGGCACTGCACGGGATCAAGAGCGCGCTCGCGCTCGGCGGGCTCGACCTGGACGACGTGCAGCTGGTGGACGTACCGGCACCGCCGGTGGAGCAACCGAGCCCGGAAGGCATGCGCCGCCTGTGGCTCGGACTGGAATGGCTCGCAGCCGGCCGGGTCGATGCCGTCTATGTGAAGGGCGCCGCCGCTGCGGAGACCGCCGCGCGACTCGGCCTGATTATGGGCGTCGATCTCGACGCCTATCCCAGCCGACTCGCGCGCGTGAACAACGGCACGCCCCGTCCCATTACGGTCGACGCGCATATGCTCGACCATCATTTCGATCTCGTGGTGCGCTTTCTGGAGCAGACGCTGCGCGCGGCGGACTGGGCGTCCACCAATCCGGCCGAACTGAAGCACATCCTGGCGCAGGAGACGCTGGCCGATATCGCCGGCGTCGAGGCCGCCTATCGCGGCGATTTTCATCGCTCCCTGCATCCGGATCTGTCGAAGGATCGGGTGGACATGCTCCGCGCCCAGGCCAATTTCCTGTGGCTGCACGGTTTTCTGGAGGAGCCGGTGGCGATCGACCGCTGGATCGACAGTCGTCCACTCGAGGCCGCGATGCAGCGCCGCGAGGCCTTCGCCCACGCCTCCGACGCCACAGCCTGATAGCTGAGCTAGGCCGCACCCTTTATTTCCTACTTAACTAGTAGGAATATTATCGCTATCCTCCCCAGTCAGATCGGGAGGAAACCCATGGTCGCGATCCCCCATAGCGAAACTGCGAACCGAACCGATGTCGGATTGACGGCGACCCCGCAGCAGGGCGGGCGCCCGATCCTCGCATTCGATTCCCAGAAACACCATTCGGTGGGGGCGCGAGCGCGGGCATTCATCTTCTCCGACCCTCGGTCGCGGGCACTCGTCCCGCTGATCGAGAAGACCGCCCCCAGCGAGGCCAATATCCTCGTCATCGGCGAGACCGGCACCGGCAAGGAGCTGGTCGCGCGCTATGTCCATTCGCTGAGCGATCGCGCGCAAGGGCCCTTCCTGGCGGTCAATTGCGGCGCCTTTTCCGAGACGCTGATCGAGGGCGAGCTGTTTGGTTATGAAAAGGGCGCCTATACCGGCGCCCATGCCGCGCGGGCCGGATGGTTCGAGGCCGCGCAAGGCGGCACCTTGTTCCTCGACGAGATCGGCGACCTGCCGCTCTCGCTCCAGGTGAAGCTGCTGCGGGTGCTGCAGGAGCGCGAGGTGGTGCGGCTCGGATCGCGCACGGCGATCCCGCTCGACATCCGGGTCATCGCGGCGACCAATGTCGACCTGCATCATTCGGTAGCGGGCGGCACCTTCCGCGCCGATCTGTTCTACCGTCTCCAGGTGGTGACATTGCCGCTGTTGCCGTTGCGCGAGCGCCGCGCCGACATCCTCCCGCTCGCCCGGCATTTCCTGCAGGTCTATGGCGACAAGATCCAGCCGCGCCGCCTGGACCTGAGCCCGGCGGCCGAGGAGGCGCTGTATCACTATGACTGGCCTGGCAATATCCGCGAGCTGGAGAATGCCGTCTATCGTGCGACCTTGGTATGCCAGGACGGGCTGATCCTGGTGGAGGACCTAGGTCTGCCCATCATCGATCCGAGCGCCTATTCCGTCGCCTATGCCATGGACGACCGGGACCTGGATGCCGAGACCACGGCAGCGCTGGAGGACTTGGTCGGGCCGATGGTCAGGAAGCTCCTCGCCGGCGGCCATGACGCGATGCTCGACCGGCTGGTGAGCGCCGTCGTGACCGAGGCGTTCCGCCAATGCGCGGGGAACCAGATCAAGACCGCAGCGGCGCTCGGCGTGACGCGCAACGTGGTGCGGACCCATCTCAAGAATTTCGGCCTGATCTGACGCGCGCCGCGGGCATTCGGGTGAAAAGCCAACATCCGTCCTGCTGAATATCGCGCACTTCGCCCCTGCCCGGCGGCCTTTTGCCGCGCCTCCCCCTCCAAGCGCCGATTGGCACGCCCTTTGCTCCTGTTCCGGCGGGTGCCGCGCCGGGGTCTCCGGCACCGGCCACGAGGGAGAATGCCGATGGGAATCCTGGTCGAGCCCACAGTCCGGACGAAAGCGCCGCCTGCGGAACTCTGGTTCACGCGCTGCCCCGTGCCGACCGCCACCGGCATCGCCTATAAGCTCGGCTGGCTCACCGAAGAATTCGGCGGCGACGGCATCGCGCTGCGCACCCTCCAGGAATCCGGATCCGAGCTCGGCCGCCACCATTACGACCATCGCCTTCCCACCCTGATCCGCGAAGGGGGCAACATGCTCTCGATCGCGGCGCGGGCGCAGGGCGAGCCGACGAAGCTGGTCGGGCTGACCTGGATCGAGGAAAGCCAGCTCATCCTCACGCGCCCCGATACCGGTATCCGCAGCGCCGCCGATCTGAAGGGCCGCCGCCTCGCGCTGCCGGGCTGGAGCCGCAACGAAATTTCCAGCCATGTGCGCGGCACCAGCATCGCGCGCGGCATGTCGCTGCACGGCTACAAGGGGGCGCTCGCATCGGCCGGGCTCGGCTTCGACGACGTCGAGCTGGTGGAGGTCGAGGACCGCCTGCGCAACATCGGCGGGAGCGGCCGCGATCTCGGTCCGCGCCGCTCCGGGCTCGGCCGTCTGTGGCCGATCGAGGCGCTGGCCGCGGGCGATGTCGACGCGATCTACGTCAAGGGCGCCTCGGCATTGGACGGCGCCAGTGCGGCAGGCCTGGTCGTAGCGGTCGATCTCGACGCGTTGCCCGATCCGCGCTTCCGCGTGAACAACGGCACGCCGCGGCCGATCACGGTACACCAGAGCCTGATCGACGAGCATTTCGACCTGCTGGTCCGTTTCCTGGCCGTCACGCTGCGCGCGGCAGACTGGGTGGCGGCCGAACCGGACAAGCTGCGTGCCATTCTCGAGTTCGAGACCGAGGGCAGCCCCGACGCGGTCGACCGGGCCTATGGCCGACTGCACGAAGGGCTCCACCCGGCGCTCGATGCCGAACGACTGGAGCTGCTCGACCAGCAGAAGAAGTTCCTGTTCACCTACGGCTTTCTCGACGCGGATTTTCCGCTTGCCGGGTGGATCGATCCCCGTCCGCTCGAGGCCGCGCTGGCGCTCAATGCCGGCCAGAACGCCCCATCCCACGTCCTTGCATGAGAGGAAGCATCACCATGTCCGAACGTCCCGGCCTTTCCCCCGAAGCCATTGCCTTCGTCGTCGAAACCGAAAGGGAAACCAGCCGTGCCTTCCGGCTGCTGCGCGAGACCCGCACCATCTCGCCGAGCGGCACGCTCTTCTTCGGGGTTCGCATCCCCGGTGAAGACAAGTTCGTCACGCTCAACTATCTCGGCCTATGGGAGGAGGATCCCGATCAGCCGCAGACCGGCGTGATCGATTTCGACGGCAACAGCTATTGGAGCAACCCACCCGGCGGCACCGCACGCTATGCCAAGCTGTTCCGGACCCATCCGGACGTGAAGGCGGTCAGCCATGTCCACACGCCGCATCTCGGCGCCTATTCGCAGGCGCATCGGGCGCTGCCGCTGCTCTATGTGCCCAATCGCCGCTTCCGCTTCACCGCCGAGCTGCCGGTCTACATCAACCGCCGTCAGAAGGAGGTCGACTTCATCCTCGACGCGATCGAGGCCGATCGGCAGGTCCCCGGCATCGTCGAGGCCAATGGCGGCGCCACGATCTGGAGCTGGAAGGGCGTCCGCGACCTGACCAACAACATCGTGCTGCTCGAGGAAGGCGCCCAGTTCCAGATCCTCGGCGCGGCGCTCGGCGGATCGCAGCCGTTCGGCCCCGGCGTGCTCGAACAACAGTGGAAGATGGGCAAGCTCGTGCCGCCCGATGCCCATGTCGAGGACGACGGCACCATCCAATACGCCGCTGCACTGCCCGAAGCAGCCGAATGAACGCGCGGGCCGGCGCCTCGAGCGCCGCCCTGCCTCCCTCCGAGATCAGAGGAATCCAGTCTTGACCAGCAGCAAGCGTCAACTCGCGCTCGGCGTCTTCCTGACGCGGCACGGCCATCATCCGGGCGCCTGGCGCCAGCCGGGCTCGGCGAAGAGCGGCAGGCCCGATTTCGACTATTGGGCCGAGCTCGTGCGGACCGCCGAGCGCGGCAAGCTCGACACCGCCTTCTTCGCCGATTTCGCAGGGCAGAGCGGCGACAGCACCAAGGGCATCGAGCGTCGCCACGCCTTTCTCGACTTCGAGCCGCTGACGCTCACCGCGGCGCTCGCCAGCATCACCAGCCGGATCGGGCTGGTGGCCACGGTGAACACCAATTACGAGCAGCCCTACGCACTCGCGCGCCGCTTCGCCTCGATCGACCATATCAGCGGCGGTCGGATCGGCTGGAACATCGTTTCCTCGCTCTCCGACGGGGCGATCAAGAGCTACGGCGTCCAGCAGCCGCTGACCCATGCCGAGCGCTACGAGCGCGCCGCCGAGTTCGTCGACGTCACCCGGGCGCTGTGGGACAGCTGGGAAGACGACGCTTTCGACCATGCCGACCAGGAGAGCGGCATCTATCTCGACCCGAACCATGTCCATCCGGTGCGGCACCAGGGCAAGTATTTCCAGCTCAGCACGCTGCTCGACACCGCCCGGCCGGTGCAGGGGCATCCGGTCTTCGTCCAGGCGGGCAATTCGGAGGTGGGCCGCGAGTTCGCCGCGAAATATGCCGAGATGATCTACGCCGCGGCCCAGTTCATCGAGGAGGCGCAGAGCTTCTACGCCGACGTGAAGGGCCGCATGGCGAAGCACGGCCGCGATCCCGACACGCTCAAGGTGATGCCAGGTCTGTCCTTCGCGATCGGCAGCAGCCGGCAGGAAGCGCAGGACAAGTTCGCGGCGCTGGAATCGGCGGTCGATTTCTCCGGCGAGCTGAACCTGATGGGCCATGACGTCAGCGCCTATCCACTCGACGGCCCCCTGCCCGACCTTCCCGAGCCCGAGAACGGCAAGGGCCGGTGGCGGCAGCTGACCGCCCTGGCCCGGCGCGAGGATCTGACGATCCGCCAGCTCTTCCTGCGTTTCAACGCGGTGCGCGGCCATCGCGTCGCGATCGGCACCCCTGCCGACATCGCCGACCAGATCCAGGACTGGTTCGAGCGCGACGCCGCCGACGGCTTCAACCTGATCCCGCCGCTGCTCCCGAGCTCGCTCACCGAATTCGTCGACCTGGTCGTGCCCGAGCTGCAGCGGCGCGGCCTGTTCCGCACCGAATATGAAGGCACGACGCTGCGCGAACACCTCAACCTGCCTCGGCCCTCGATCCAGAACCACACCGAGGCGGAAGCACGCCCGGCACCCGCCCTCTACGCCGTCTCCTGACGAAGGAACTCAGCATGACCGAACCGCTCGACACGCTCTGGTACACGCGCTGCCCCGTCCCCACCGGCCTCGGCATCGCCATCCAGCAAGGCTGGCTGGAGGACGCCTTCCGCGCCCGGGGCACGCAGGTCTCATCGATCCTCGAATCGAACGATTTCGCGACCCGCGAGTCCCATTTCAGCCACAAGGTGCGGAATTCGGTGCGTCACGGCGGAAACATTCCCGCGATCAGCGCCAAGGCCCTGGGCCGCGATACCCGCGTGATCGGCCTCTCCTGGGCCGACGAGACCCAGCTTATCCTCGCCAGCCCGGAATCGGGTATCCGATCGGTACGCGACCTGAAGGGACGTCGCTTCGGCCTTCCCAACTGGAAGCATGTCGAGATCGACTTCACCCGCGCGCAGGCGATCCGGGGCCTGGAGAATGCGCTGAGCCTCGAGGGGTTGAACGTCGCCGATGTCGAGTTGGTCGATCAGGACATCGAGAGCCATTACAGCGACGAGCGCGCCGAGAATGTCGACGGCACCCTCGCCCGCCGGGTCGGCAGCCGCGCACGGGCGAACAACCTCGAGGTCGTGGCGCTGCTGCGGGGCGAGGTGGACGCGATCTTCCTGAAGGGCGCGCACGGCGCGCAGGTCGCCAACCAGTTCGGCCTGACGACGGTCATCGATACCGGCGCGCATCCCGAGCCGCTGATCCGCGCCAACAACGGCACGCCGCGCACGCTGGCGGTGGACGGTAACCTGCTCGACAAGCATTTCGACGCTGCGGTCACGATCGTGGAACAGGTGCTGCGCGCGGAAGCCTGGGCGCAGGATCATGCAGCGGACGTGCGCCGTTATCTGGCGCGCGAGACCAATGCGAGCGAATATTGGGTGTCGGTCGCCTATGGCAACGACGCGCAGACCAGGCTCAAGACCGACCTCGCTGACCAGTCGATCGCCGCGATCCAGCACTTCACCGACTTCCTCCACCGGTGGAACTTCATTCCGCGCAGCTTCGACGTCCGCGAATGGGTGGATTTCCGACCACTCGAAGCGGCCCGCTCGGCGCGCGTCGCCGTCTGACGATCGGGCACGCGCACCCATGCTGATGGCGACCTCCCAGCCGGCCGCGATCGCGGCCGGCTCGCCCCTAATCCGTTGCCTGGCGATCTACCGTCGCATGCCGGTCCGTTTCACGCTCACGGCACTGATGCTGCTCGCGGTGAATTCGGCGCTGGTGGCGCAGCAGGGGCTGGTCGGGCGCGCCGTGCACGAGGCGGGCCTGGGGCGTCTGGTCGTCGCCGACGGGTCGGGCGGGCTGGACTATGGCCGCGCGTGGTTCTGGGTGGCGGTGCTGCTAGGGCTCTCGGCGGCGCGCGCCGCCGTGCAATATGGCGCGGGCCTGCTCTCGCTCGCCATCGGTCAGGAATTGCTGACGCTGCTGCGCGAGCGGATCCTCGTCCAGGTCCAACGGCTCGACCTCAGCTATCATTGGCGCCACGGCGTCGGCGAGATGGTGACGCGCATGACCCGCGACGCAGACAAGGTGCGCGACGCGCTGATCAATTTCTGGCGGCAGATGTTCGAGACGGGGCTGATCGTGCTGATCTCGGTCGCGTTGCTCTGCTGGTATTCGCCTTGGCTCGGGCTCGTGCCGCTGGCGCTGATGATCGCGGGCACCGCCTTGCTGGCAGCGCAGGCGGACACGCTGGTGCTGCTCGATCGCAGGATTGGCGCGGCCTATGACGCCGTCACCCAGGATCTTTCCGAGGGCGTGAACGGCGTCCGCGTCATCAAGGCCTTCGGCCTCCGCCACGCCCGTATCGCGCAGTTCGACGATCACATCGCCACCTTCCGGCGCGAGGCCCGCGCAGCGATCGTCCATGCCGCACGCCGCGTGCCGCTGCCGCAGGCGGTGATCGCGCTCGGCCATGCCTGGGTGCTGGGCTATGGCGCGTGGCTGGTCGGCCAGGGCCGGCTCGACCTCGGCGCGCTGGTCGCGGCACTGCTGGTCGTCAACACACTGGTGCTGCGTATCGAGGGTATCGGGCAGTTGCTCCAGATCGTCGCCGATGCCCGTTCCTCGGCGGCGCGGATCTGGGAGGTGCTGGACGCACAACCCGGTATCGTCTCCGGCATCGAGGCCGTGCCCGCCGGGCCGTTGGGGTGCCGGCTGGAGGCGGTGTCCGTCGCGCCGCTGGGCGACGGCGCCGCCGTGCTGCGCGACCTGTCCTTCACGATCCGGCCGGGCGAGGTCGTCGCGCTGGTCGGGCCCACCGGCTCGGGCAAGAGCATCCTGACCGGGCTGCTTCCCCGCCTGCTCGATGCGGATGGCGGCGCCGTCCGCATCGGATCGGACGCCGCCGGCTGGCGCGACGTTCGCGACCTCGATCTCGGTGCGCTGCGCCGCCGCGTGCATGTCCTGCCGCAGGAAAGCTTCCTGTTCTCGAACACGCTCGCCGCCAATCTCCGCCTGACCGCGCCACATGCGACGGATGCGCAACTGCGCGAAGCGCTGGAGCAGGCGGCGGCGGGCGAGCTGCTCGAACGGCTCCCCGACGGCCTGGAAACCCGCGTCGGCGATCGCGGGGTCATGCTTTCGGGAGGACAGCGCCAGCGCATCTGCCTTGCCCGCGCACTGCTCGCCGACGCCGACATCCTGGTCCTCGACGACGCCACGAGCGCGCTCGACGCCGCGACCGAGCATCGCGCGATCGAGAATATCCGCGCGCTTCGCCGGCACGCGGCGCGGCCGCTGACGATGCTGATCATATCCAGTCGGCTTTCGACCATATTGGCTGCCGACCGGGTGCTGCTGCTCGCCGACGGCCATGTCGCAGCGGAGGGCACCCATGATGCGCTGGTCGCGACCTCGCCCTCCTATCGTGCCCTGATGGGATTGTGACATGAACGCACTCGCCGGCGACCGGCCGCTGTCGGACATCGAGCTGGAGGAGCGGCTGGCGCAAAAGGCGCTGGACCGGGGGATCGTGCACCGCCTGCTGCCGCTGCTTCGCCCGGTGCGGGCCCGGATCGCCGCAGTCGTCGCGATCGAGCTGATCCAGGTGCTGGCGATCTTCGCACGCCCGCTACTCATCGGCATGGTGATCGATCGCGGGCTCGGCATCGCGGGCCGGTTGCCGGATACCGGGCTGATCGCCTGGGCCTGTATCGGCCTTGCCGTCACCTGGGCCGCACGCTTCGCGCTGGGCGGCCTCTCCCAATATTTCGCGGGAACGGCGGCGATCACGGTGCTGAACGCGATCCGATCGCAGGTCTTCGCGCATGTCCAGACGCTCAGTGTCGGCTATTTCGACCGGACCAAGGCCGGCCGCATCATCTCGCGCGCCGATCGCGACGTCGATACGCTCGAGCCACTGCTGATCCAGGGGCCGCCGCAATTCCTGTCCGCGGTGCTGCGACTGCTGATCTCGGCGATGCTGCTCTGGGCGATCGCACCGATGCTGCTGCTCGGCCTGGCCGGTGTCGTGCCGGTGCTGATCCTCGCCACGATCGCCTTCAAGCGCGTCGCCCAGCGCAGCTGGGGCCGCGTCGCCGAGAATCGCAGCCGTTTCACCGCGCATCTGGTCGAGACGGTCGCCGGCGTGCGGCTGATCAAGCAGTCCGGCCGCGAGCGCGAGAATCTGGTGCGCTATCTGGGGCTGCTGCACGACTTCAATTCGTCGCTGATCCGCGGCAGCGTCCGCTCCGGCTGGTTCGCGCCGTTCACCGGGTTGCTGACGACTGCGGGGCTTGCGCTGATCCTGGTGGTGGGGGGGCGCGGCATCGCGCTGGGCACGCTCACGCTGGGCGAGCTCACCCAGAGCCTCTTCTACGTCTTTCTCTTCCTCGCGCCGCTCCAGGAATTCAGCGACCTGTTCGAGCGCTTCGCCAACGGATCGGCCTGCGCCCAGCGCATCTTCCTGCTGCTCGACACCGCGCCGGAGATCCGCGACGCACCCGCAGCGATCGAGCTTCCCGCGCTGCGCGGCGAGATCGAGTTTCGCGATGTCCGCTTCGCCTATCATCCGGGCAAGCCCGTGCTGCACGGTCTGAACCTCAAGGTTGCGGCGGGCGAAGTGGTCGCGATCGTCGGCCCTACCGGTCACGGCAAGAGCACCTTGGTCCAACTGCTCACCCGCTTCTACGACGTGGGCGCGGGCGCGGTGCTGCTCGACGGCCATGACATCCGCACGATCTCGGAAGCGAGCCTGCGCCGCCAGGTCGGCGTGGTCCTGCAGGACAATGTCCTGTTCGGCGGCACGATCCTCGACAATCTGCGCCTCGCCCGGCCCGGCGCCGGCGACGCCGAGCTGATCGCCGCGGCCCGCGAGCTCGGCGCCGACGAGGTGCTCGAAGCCCTGCCGCACGGCTATCGTTCGGCGGTCGGGGCCCTGGGCAGCCAGCTCAGCCAGGGCCAACGCCAACTCGTCTGCCTGGTACGCGCCTATCTCGCCGATCCCGCGATTCTCGTGCTCGACGAAGCGACCTCGGCGATCGACGTGAGCACCGAACGGCGGATCCAGGCAGCGCTGCGCCGGCTGTGCGAGAGCCGCACCGCGCTCATCATCGCGCACCGCCTCGCCACGATCCGCGACGCCGATCGCATCGCCGTCATCCGCGAAGGCACCATCGTCGAGCTCGGACCCCATGACGAGTTGGTCGAACGGGACGGCGCATATGCGCAGCTCTATCGGGTCTTCGACCAGATCGCGCCACTACATGCCGGTGCCGCCTGACGACGTAGTTTCCGGGGTGACGCCCCTCCCGCGACCGCTTTCTTGCACCGCTACCTGCCAGGCCGCTTTTCGGAAGCGAATGATGAGCGCTATTTCCGGACGGTGTTACCGGTGCTGAGGCGGGAAATCAGGATCGCCGCGCGCTTGGCCTGGCGGTGGATGCTGGCCAGATCCACCGTCTCCCCCGGAGCATGATCGCCCGTGCTGTAGGTACCAAGGCCAGCCAGGCTGTCGACATCGTGCGCGACGAAGGAGATGTCCCCCGCCCCGCGTTTCAGCGGATCGAGCGGCGCCATCTCCTCGAGCCCCAGATCGCGATTGACGCGGTTCAGCTCGGCGAGCAGCGCCTTGTTGCCGTCGGTCGGCGCCATCGCCGGATAGCCTTCGCCGAATTCGATCTTCGCGTCCGTGCCGGGTGCGTGGGCGGCGACGATCGCCTCCATCTTCGCCCGGACCCGCTCGGTCTGCTCCACGCTCAGCGTGCGGAAGTCGCCGGTCGCCACCGCGGTCGCGGCGATGATGTTCGTCTTGCCGCCGGCCTTGGCGTTGCCGCTCTCGTCGATTTCCGCGCGGGCACCGCCAGCGATCACCCCCGCGTTGAAGGTCAGATTGGGCTCGGGCAGGTCCTTGCGGAAAGCTGCGAGGATGCGCGCGAGCTCGTTGATCGCGCCATCGCCGAACTCGGGGGTGAAGATCAGCGAGCTATGGCCCGTCTTCCCGCTGGCGGTGATCCGCCAGTCAGTGACCGAGCGGCGGGCGATCGAGCCCATGTCCTTGCCGCCATCGATCACCAGGCCTTCGAAATCGAGCGCCACGTCCGCCCGCTTGCCCGCCGCGATCAGGTCCGCGCGCGAGATGCTGAGCGGGCTGCCGGCATCCTCCTCGTCGCCGGTGAGCACGACCTCGATGTTCGCGTCCTTGAGCGTGCCCGCAGCCTGCATCGCCCGCAGCGCCGAGACGATCACCACCATGCCGCCCTTGTCGTCGCCGGCGCCCGGCCCTTCCGCCTTGTCGCCGGTGCGGACGAACTTCTGGAAGGGCGAGCTCAGCTCGAACACGGTATCGAGATGGCCGATCAGCAGGATGCGCTTGCCGCCCGGCTTGCCGCGATGGACCGCGATCAGGTGCCCGGCACGCTGCACCGCGTCCATCGGCTTCCAGCTGACGGCGAAGCCGAGCGGCTCGAGCTCCGCCCGCATCATCTCACCTACCTTCGTCACGCCCTGCAGGTTGAGCGTGCCGCTATTTTGATCGACCAGCCGGGCGAGCAGCGCCACCGAACGCTCGAACTCTGCATCGACGGTGCGGTCGATCGTCTTCTCCGCCTTGGACAGCCCCTGCGCCCCGGCAGGCATGGTGGTGAGCAGCATCGCCGCCAGCGCCATCGCCGTGCCCCGGATCAAAGCTTGGCTCCGCCCATCTTGTAGGTCAGCTGCAGGTAGAAGCTGCGGCCCACCCCGTCGAACCACGAGATATCGTAATAGGGATAGGCGCTGTAGGTGCGATCCTTGATCGGGTTCTGGTCGAACAGATTGTTGATCGTACCCGACAGGCGCACCCGCTCGGTGATGCTGTACTGCGCCGACAAGTTGAAGAGGTAGCTCGCCTTGATATAGGCGTCCTCGTCATAATTGGGCAGGCGGCTAAGGCGTTGCCCGGTGAGCGTGGTCGAGAACTTGCCGAGATCCCAGGTCAGGCTCGCCGTGCCCTTGTCGCGCGGAATGTAATAGCCGCTGTCAAACGCCAGCTTGTCGACGATCGGATCGCCCGGATACTGGCGGACCGTGTGGTTGAACACATAGGTATAGCCCGCCGCGAGCGAGAAGCGGCCGATGCCGGCGGTGGGCACGCGCAGGTGCGCCGCGATGTCCACGCCGTCGGTCGTCTCCTCGGCAATGTTGATCGGATTGATCGCGACCGACTGGATCTCGCCGGCAAGCGCCCCGCTGGCATAGCGCTGGACGCGGGCGAACGCATCGAGACAGGTCGGGTTGGTCCCGTTCGCCGCGCGGCACTGCGCTTCGTCGCGGAGCACCGTGTCGATGTTCATGTTGAGCACCTGGTTCTTCATCTTCACGCGGAAATAATCCGCCGAGAAGTCGAAGTTGCGGCTCGGCTGGAAGAAGACGCCGCCGTTGATCGAGGTCGAGGTTTCAGGCCGCAGCCGGCGATTGCCGTTTTGGCGGGCGATGAAATCGACATCGTCATACTGGCAGTCGCCAATATCCTCGCCTGCCTGATCGCAGAGATAATAATCGGTGCCGCCGGTATGGGTATTGCCCGGGCCCTTGAAGATATAATGGAGATCGGGCGCGCGGAAGCCGGTGCCATAGGCGCCGCGGATCAACAGGCTCTTCGTCGGACGCAACTCAGCACCGAGATTATAGGTGAACTTGCCGAAGCCATTGCCGACGAAGCTGTAATGGTCGTAGCGGCCCGCACCGCTCAGTTCGAGGAAGGTGAAGGCCGGCACGCGAAGCTCGCCGCCCAGTCCCCAATGCTGGCGCGTGCCATGGCCGTCCGAATCGATCAGCCCGACATAATATTGGGTGAGCGCGAGCGGATCCGGATTGATCTCATAGCCCTGGTTGCCGACTTCGGCGACGGCGGCGAAGCCCACCGGGCCGCCGGGAAGCTGAAACAGGCTGGTGGTGTTGATCGTCGCCGAGACATTGTTGACCCAGGTCTTCGGACGATAGGTCGAGATCGCGGTGATCGACGCATATTCGGACGGAGTCAGCGGCTTGTAGAGCCGGTTGATGTCGGCGTTGAAGATCGGATAGCCGCTCGCGGGATCGATCCCCTGCTGCTGCCCCAGGAAGAAGGCGTTCGACTTGTCGATCACGACCTGGGGAAAGCCGACCTTCGAGCTGTACTCGGCATGGTTGACGCTGAACTCGTAGCTCCACTTGCTGCCGATCTGCCCCCTGATGCCCGGCGTGATGTTGTAGCTGACGGAGCGATTGCGGGTCATGCCCACCTTCAGGCCGCCCATTTCCTCGGGCGTGAACAGGCGATACCAATTGTCGAGCTGCGCGCCGCTATAGGTGAGGTTCGTCGGCATGTTCGGGTTGAAGAACGTGCCTTCCTCGTTGCCGTCGGGCGCGACGTAGAACCAGTCGAGCACGTCGCGAAACAGCTTGAGGTCCGAATAGCTCGCCTGCACATCGACGAAGAATTTGGCGCGGTCGCTGAAGTCATAGCCGATCGCGCCATAGCCGCTGATCGCCCGGCGCTGGCTGATCGTCGTGCCATAGCCGATCGCTTCGTTACTTCCGCAATAATGGCCGTCGATATATTCGTCGTTGGCGATGTCGTAGCCATATTCGGGCCGGGTGGCATAATAGGTCGTGCCGCCGTTGAGCTTGGAAAGCGACGAGCAGACGCCCGCACCCGGATCGAGATAGTCGTTGTCCTCGTCGGTGCGCAGAAAGTTGCGGCGCGCGATCGCGGTCGAGGGGGATGGGCTGTCCAGGCTCGAATCCTGGAGCTTGCGCTGGTAGGCCCAAAGCGGGCGCTGATCGAGCAGCTCGACGCCCACTACCCCGTGGAAGCCGCCGGTCTCCCAGCCCGTGGTCAGCGACAGTCGCTGCGAATTGCCGCCGCCATGCTCGGTGAAGCCGGCGCGATAATCGATGCGGGTGCCGTCGGGCTTGGACTTGAGCTGAAAGTTGACCACGCCCGAGATCGCGTCCGAGCCGTAGATCGCCGAAGCACTGCCGCTCAGTACCTCGATGCGCTCGATGAGGCCAACCGGGATGTTCGAGATATCGGTGAAGTTGCTGTTGCCGCCAAAGGGCAGCGGGAAGTCGGCGATGCGGCGACCATTGACCAGTACCAGCGTATGGTTGGGACCGAGCCCACGCAGATCGACCTGCTGCGCGCCGGGCGTGAAGTCCGCGCCCGAAAAGCTCTGCTGGCTCTGCGTCTCGCCGCCATTTTGGGTGATCGCCTTCAGCACGTCGGGCACGCTCTGATACCCATTGCGCAGGATGTCCTCGGCGGTGATCGTCGTCACCGGCGCCGGCCCCTCGGCCTGAATGCGCGGGATACGCGAGCCGAGCACGACGATCGGGCCCTCCTCGCCTGCTTCCTGGCCGGCCGCCGGCGCATTCTGGTCGGCAGGCGCGGTCTGCGCCATCACCGCGATCGGAAGCGCGGTCAGGCTGGCACTCGTCAGAGCCAGCACGGTGAGCTTTGTATGACGCATATATCGACCCCCTGAACCGTTTGTGACATATTGATATCGTCGAGGGACAAAATGAAATAACAAAAATGCATTCTGGAAATGTTTTGCGAACGAATTGCAAAGGACTATGGCCTTGAAGACACTGTCGCGCCTCCTGCTGGCCGTCCTGTTCGCCTTGTCGCCGTCCGTGGCATCGGCCCGGCCGGACCCGGTCTATGATTATTACGAGATCGGCGACCTTGCCGCGAAGCGCAGCGGCCCCACCGCCCCGGCGCTGCTGCTCGTCGGTGGTGGCGACTGGGACTACGGCGCGTTCCGCTGGTTCGCCAAGCGTGCCGGGCACGGCCATATCGTCGTGCTGCGCGCCTCAGGCGAGGGCCAGGCGGGTGAGGAGATCTACAACCAGGTCGGCGGCGTCGCCTCGGTTCAGACGATCGTGTTCCACAGCCGCACCGCCTCGACCGATCCGCGCGTGCTGGACATCCTCGCCCATGCCGACGGGATTTTCATCGCCGGCGGCGATCAGGCCAATTACGTCCGCTACTGGAAGGGCACGCCCGTCGCCCGCGCGCTGGATGCCCATGTCCGCAAAGGTCGGCCGCTCGGTGGCACCAGCGCCGGCCTCGCGATCCTGGGCGGCACCGCTTACGGTGCGACGGACGGTGGCAGCATCGACAGCCAGGCCGCGCTCGCCGATCCGGGCGGCCCCGCGGTGACGTTGGTCACCGACTTTCTCCATTTGCCTCGCATGTCTCACATCGTCACCGACACGCACTTCGCCAAACGCGGTCGACTCGGCCGGCTCGTGGCGTTCGTCGCCAAGGCACGGCTGCGCGATCCGAAGGCGGTCGGGCTCGGCGTGGACGAAGGCGCGGCACTGTGCATCGAGGCCGACGGCAGCGCGAAACTCCACACGCCGCCCGGCGGCCACGCCTGGCTCGTCCAGCCCACCCGCCCCACGCGCATCCGCGCCGGAAAGCCGCTCGACTGGGAAGGCGTGCGGATCACCGGCATCGCCCTGGACAGCACGTTCGGCCTGAACACGCTGCAGGTCGCGCACCCTGCCTTCAGCGGCACGGCGCGCATCGTCGATGGAAAGTTGATGGGGGCGCCGGGACCGAAATGACGCTGCGACCAGAGGACATCGATCCCCAACTGCTCGCGCTGCTGCGCGCGGACGCCCGTCGCAACGTCTCCGAGCTCGCCGCGTCGATCGGCGTTTCACGTACCGCAATCTACAGCAGCATCGACCGGCTCGAGCGCCTCGGTACGATCGTCGGCTACACGGTACGCCTCGGTGAGGATTACGACCGCAGCCTCATCCGCGCCCATGTGATGGTCAAGCTCTATCCCAAGGCCACCCAGACGACGATAGATCAGCTAATGACGATCCCCGCAGTCGGCGCACTCTACGCGGTCTCGGGCGAGCACGACCTTATCGTCATGATCGAAGCGCGGCACGTGAACCAACTCAATGACCTGCTCGATGAAATCGGCGCGATGGAAGGCGTAGAGCGCACCACCTCCTCGGTCATTCTCGCAACGAAGCTGCAGCGCTGACAATACCCCCCGACCATGGACGCGGTAGCTGGAATCTC
>JBEVLV010000081.1:0-40788 GCA_040508955.1 Sphingomonas sp.
AAACGTGATAAGGACATGTTAGAGCAGCTTAGCTTTAACCGAATTACCCGACCCTTGAGGAGCCAGGACCCGGAGCCGCCGCCCACATGTCCCTTCATCAAATCTACAATTTCAAAGAGCGCAAAACACCGACGCCTCGGCCCACCCCTTTTTCTCGGGGCGACCATGGCGCCTGGTTTTTGGTGACCGTCGAAGCGTTCCGGTGAGGAGCACCGCGTCGGTGGAGTGGCTTCTATGCGTGGCTTTTGATTCGGTCAACAGCGTTTTGAAACTTTCTGTCTTTTTTTCGAAATAGACCCCGAAACCCGCGGAAATCCGCGCTTTACGCCATCTCAACAAGTCCGTGGCATAACGCTTTTGTGACCGAAACCACCGCCGAAGCCCCTAGCCAGCCCATCGAATCGTTACGGAACCAGGTCCGCAGCGCGGTGATCTGGCGCTCAGGCACCCAGATTCTCGGCCAGATGCTCGCCTGGGTCTCCACCTTCCTGGTCATCCGTATCCTGAGCCCATCGGATTACGGCCTGTTCGCGATGACGCAGGTCGTGCTCGTCCTGCTCAACATGCTCAACGGCTATGGCTTGGCCAGCGCGCTCATCCAGCGCGGCGAAGCCGGGCGCCATGCGCAGCGCCAGCTCTTCGGCATGCTGATCCTGCTCAACCTCGGGCTCGGCGCGATCCAGTTCGCCGCGGCCCCACTCGCCGCGGCCTATTACCGCCAGCCGATGGTGACCGATCTGCTGCGGGTGCAGGCTTTGCTCTACATCGCGACGCCGTTCATCGCCCTTCCCTATGCGCTGCTCGCCCGCGAGATGGACTTCCGCAAGCAGGCCCAGGTCAATTTCGTCTCCGCCGCCGCCGGAGCACTCGCCGCGCTCGGCGGCGCGATGGCCGGCTGGGGTGTCTGGACCCTGGTCGCCGCCCCCATCGCGCTCTTCACGGTCCGCGCGATCGGCATGACGATCGCCGCCCGCTCGCTGATGTGGCCGAGCTTCGACTTTCGCGGCGCCGGCGATATCGTCCGCTATGGCGGCGTGATGGCGACGGGCCAGATCTTCTGGTTCCTCCAGAGCCAGGCTGACGTCTTCATCGCCGGCCGCCAGTTCGATCCGCACACGCTGGGCATCTATACCACCAGCCTGTTCCTCACCCAGATCTTCGTCTCGAAGTTCGTCCCGCCGCTCAACGAGGTCGCCTTTTCCGCCTATGCGAAGATGAAGGACGATCGTGCCGCGGTGGCCGCCGCCTTCGTCAAGGGCGCGCAGATCATCATGGCCGTCGCCATGCCCTTCTATATGGGTCTCGCCGCGACCTCGGACCCGCTGGTCCAGGTGGTGCTCGGCCCCAAATGGATCGAGGCCGCGCCGATCGTCCATTGGCTCGCGCTCGCCATGCCGATGATGACGATGCAGACGCTGTTCGCGCCGGCAAGCGACGCCTGCGGCCGCCCCGGGATAAGCGCGCGCAACGCCGCGACCGGCGCGGTGCTGTTGCCCGCCGCCTTCCTGATCGGGGTGCAATGGGGAATCCACGGGCTGATCGCGGCGTGGTTCGCCGCCTATCCGCTCTATCTGGCGATCTGTACCTGGCGGACCCTGCCGGTGATCGGCGTGCGACTGCGCGTCCTGGCCGAGGCCATCGCCCCGCCGGTGCTCGCGGCGGTGGCGATGGGACTGGCGGTCGCGCTGCTCGATCATGCACTGCCGCCGATGGCACCGATTGCCCGGCTCGGGCTGCTCGGCGCAGCGGGTGCCGCAACCTATGGCGCATTGCTGCTGCTGTTCGCGCGGAAGATGCTGCTCGACGTGATCGCGCTGGTCCGCAACCGCCGCGGCTAGACGGCCTGGATGTAGGCCCGCATCGCTTCGGCTTCGGATTCGATGCGATCGATCCGGTACTTCACCAGGTCGCCGATCGAAATGAAGCCGATGCACTTGCCGCCCTCGACCACGGGCAGGTGCCGGATCCGCCGCCGCGTCATCAGCGCCAGCGCGCCCAGCGCCGTCTCGGTCGGTGCGACCGTGATCGCCGGCGCGGTCATCACCTGGCGCACGCTGCGATCGAGCGCCGCCGTGCCATATTGCTGCAGGCAATAGATTACGTCGCGTTCGGAAAAGATGCCTGCGACCGAGTCGCCTTCGAGCACCGGCACGGCGCCGATCCTCCGTCCTGCCAGCAAGGCCACGGCTTCGGCGACAGTCCGATCGGCACCGATCGAGACCACTTCATGCCCCTTGTTCCCCAGTATCGCCGCGATCGTCATCGCATCTCTCCACATCCGGGTTCAGGCGGTTGTTTCTCCCACGATTCGCGCGCAATTGCAAAGCCATGGATAGGCGACCGCAAGGACTCGACGATCCCGAATATGCGGCCTTTGCCTGGGGCCGCTTCCGCCGCGTCCTCGGCTGGATGGCGGTCGTCTCGCTGCTCGTCTCCGGCATTGCCGAGCTTGCGCTTTACTGGTCGATGGGCGAGTTGCGGCTCGTCACGGCGACCGCCACCTTCCTGGGCGTGTTCCTGACCATGATGATGGCGGCCGCGCTGATGGGACTGATGTTCCTGAGCTCGGGCACCGGCCATGACGAGCAGGTCGAGGACCCGCTCCGGGGCGAAATCGATATCGACTAGGGCCGTCGCTCGAGCGCCAATGCCAGGTCGAGCTTCGCCGTGCCGTTCGCGGGGACCGTCACCCGCCAGGTCTTCACGCCCTTGCGCTCGATCAACGTCGCACTCGCGGAGCGGAGCTTATAGGGGATCGGCATCTCGAAGGTCTCGGGGGTGGAACGCGCGTTGGTCACCTCCACCGTGAACGGCTCGCGCCGCTCGGACGCCGGCCGGGCGATCACCTTGTAACGCAGATCGCTGCTCCTGCCGGTGTCGAACTCGACCTCCTCCCCGATCGCGCGGTCGGTGAGGCTGCTCTCGCCGACCAGCAGCGATGCGCCCCGCGCCTGCTCGAATACGGCGACGCCGCCCGCCGGCAGGGGCAGGCCGAGCCCCTGGCCTTCCCGATTCTCGGTGCGCAGGATCCTGGTCGCCTCGTAGGTTTCCGGAGCATTCGTCCCGCGCGTATAATTGAACCGCTGGAAGCTGCCGGTATAGACGCGCGCGAACTTCACCTTCGCGCGGTGGAGCATCGCTACCTGCTTGCGGCTCTGCGCCGCAACGGTGACGGGTTCGGGAATGCGATAGAGTTTGAGGTCGCCGAGCTCCTCCAGCTGCGCCGTCATCACCACCGTGACCGGTGCAGGCGCCGCCATCACCATGCTCCTCCTGCGACTGCCGGTGACGATGATGTCCGAACCGGATTCGTCGTACATCGCCGCAGGCGGTGGCGGCGGTGGCATCCGCTCGATCCCCCAGCGCGGATAGGTGCTGGTGGTGTCCATCGGCCAGCAGCGCAAGTGCAGCTCGGGCTCGGGACCCTTCGGCAATGCCGCTGCCGCTTCCTTGTTGGGCGCGCCCGCGACGGCATTGGTGCGCGCATCGGCGAAGCCCTGGCTCCCGCCATTGACCACGGTCAGCCAGGCGAACAGGTCCAGCGTCTCGCCATCGTCCGCCACCTGCGCGACGTAATTGGCCGACCAGTCGAACCCCTGTGCCAGATAGGAGATCTGCACCGTTACCGTCGCGGCGGCCGCGCTGTCGGTGGTCACCGACAGGGTCGGCCTGGCGGAAAGGTCCGCGGGCACGCCCGGATAGGTCAGCGCTTCGGGCAATCCGGAGCAGCCTAGCGCCTCCACCCCGTCCGCAGTGGTCAGCACCACGCCGCCGCCCGGTCCCGACTGGATGATCGCCTCGCCCTGCGTGACCTTGCCGGTCGCGCGGTCGGTCCGGCGGATCGTGACCCGGCGCTTGAGATAGGCGTCGATCAGAGCCGCTGGCGACAGCAGGCGCGCGTCGCGGTTCTTCTCGTTCACCTGCCGCGGCAGCCCGGTGACGATCGCCGTCTCGGGCATCATCCCTTCGGAGACGCCGACGAAGCGGATCACCGATTTGCCGGCGGGCACGCGAATCGTCCGTGTCTCGGTGATCAGCGCATAGCCGCCCGGCCAGTTGCCCGACTGGTTCGCGCCCCCGCTTTGTCCCGTGTCGCGGTAGAGCGTCACCGACACCGCATCGACGTTATCCGATTCGACCAACACCTGCGCCGCCGCGGGCCAGGCGACGAGCAATGCGGCGAGGGCAAGGGCGACGCGGCGCATCGATCAGAAGCGCGTGTCGAACACCACGGTCACCGACGCCTTGCCATTGGCCGGCACCGGCACCTTCCATTCCATCCGATCGGCAGAGACGCGCTCGCCGGTCAGGCTCTGTTCGATCAGCCGGACATCGCCCCACAGTCCGTCCTGCGCGAGGTCGACCGTCACCGGCTCGGGCCGGGCATTGGTGAAATCATAGCGCATCGAGGTCCGCCACCGCGAAGAGGACAGCCGCTTGCGCTCGACCACGGTGGCGGTGCCCTTCACGTCGAAGGCATCACCGGTGCGGATCGACATCGCCGAGCCCATCGGCGCCGCGGCGACGCGACTCTCGCCGATGAATTGCGGGTCGCCGCGCGCGTCGCGCATATAGACGCGGATCGTGCCGGACGGGAGCTGGTCGCCGAGCCCGCCATTCTTCGAAGTGGAGAATTTGAGCACGGTCGCCGCGCTGCGCGGATCGGCCTGGGTGCCGATCCAGGCATTGACCCATTCATAGGTCTTGCGCGCCGGCGCGCCCTTTACATCGAGGAAGCTGACCTGCTTCTGCTGGGCGTTGGCGATCGTCGTCTTCTCGCCCAATGGGTAGAGATAATAGTCGCCCAGCCGCTCGCGCGGGCCGGTTTCGGTGCCGGCCTGCTCGATCGTCGAATTGCCGAGCTGCGACAAACCGCTCCCGCCGCCGCGATTGGGATTGCCCGCGACCAGCAGCACGTCGGCGCCACGATAGGTGGTCCCGGTATTGTTGGTCAGCGTCACCCAGCCCTGCATGTCGATCGCGCCCTTGGCCTCGTCGAACAGCATCACATAGTCGCTGGTCCAGCCGAGCCCCGGCGTCAGATAGGTCAGCGTCGCCGGCACGCGTCCGCCCTTGGCGACCTGGAGCGTGACCGACAGGGTCGGCCGCGCGCGGAGGTTTTCGGGTACCTTGTCGAAGATCACCCGCACCGGCAGCCCGTCGTCGCGCAACACTTCGATGCGGTTGCCGATCTGGAGGACGATGCCGCCGTTCGCGGCGAGCACCTTGGCCTGCTCGCGCACCTCGGCGCCGGTCGCGGGATTGGTGCGCACGATCGTGACGACCGATCCGACCGCCTTTTCCATCAGCTTGTCGGGCGAGAGCAGGTCATAGTCGAAATTCTGCTCGACGATGCCGATCCCCGGGCCGGACAGGGTTACCGTCTCCGAACGGATCTGGGCGGAGACGTCCGGGAATTCCTGGCGGGTCCGGCCTGCGGGAAGCTCGAGCTGGCGCACGTCCTGCACCAGCGACTGGCCGTTCTGGTAGATGGTGACCGAGACGTCGCCCTGGGCGGTCTGCTCGGGCGACGGCACCGCGCCCGTTTGCGCTTGCGCCTGCGCCGCAAGCGGAAAGATCGCAAGAACCAGTGCCGCTGAACGCATAACATCCTCCCCCGATGCTTCTCAGGGGAGGATGCTAGCAGCTTGTGCCCAAAGGGCTAGTCTGTCTTGAAACCGTCATCCCGGCACGAACCGGGACGACGATCGAATAATCAGGAAGCGGATACTTCGGCGTCGTCGCTCTTGGTCGTGCGGCGACGGCGCGGCTTCTTGGGCGCCTCTTCGCCGGCATCGGCTTCGGTGGTCGCTTCGACACCGAAGGCGGGCGGCAGAACCGCGACGTCGATGCCGTGCGTCGCTTCGGCCTCGGCAACCTCCTCGCGACGCGGGCGACCGCGGCGGCGCGGAGCGCGCTCCTGCGCTTCCTCGACGCTGGCTTCGACGGTCTCGGCGACAGGGGCGGCCTCGGCATATTGGCCGTTGCCATTGGCATAGCCGTTTCCGTTGGCGCGGCCGTTGCGGGGCTCGCGAGCCTCACGCGGTTCGCGGGCCTCGCGCGGCTCACGGCCTTCGCGTTCATCGCGATTCCCACGCGCCTCGCGGGGTTCGCGATCCTCACGATTGCCACGCGTCTCACGATCGTCGCGATTGCCGCGTGCTTCACGGGGCTCGCGGTCTTCGCGGTTGCCGCGCGGCTCGCGATTGTCGCGCTGCTGCGGTTGCTGTTGGCGCGGCTCCTGATAGTCGCGCTCGTCGCGATTGCCGTCGGCCTCGAAATCGAAATCGTCGTCCTGATCGTCCTCGTCGCGCGGGCGGCGATTCTGGGCCTGGTTCGGGTTCTGCTCCTCGAAGCGCGAGCGGGTTTCGCTCAGCACCCGGAAATAATGGTCCGCGAACTGGAGATAATATTCGGCGTTGACCCGATCGCCCTGCATCTGCGCGTCGCGGGCGAGATTCTTGTACTTCTCGAGCAGCTGGGCCGCATTGCCGCGGGCACGATTGTCGATACGGTTACCGTTGTCGCGCTGATTCGGGTTGCCACCGCGACCCTGCTGCTGCCCGCCACGACCGCGACGGCGGCCGTTTGCCTGACGATTGTTGATCAAGATCTGTGTGTCCTGTCTTACTAAGCCGTCCGTCGGTCCATCATGGGTTCCGGATGCAAGTTACATTCGCGGGGCGCGCCGGATGTCTCCCGCGCTTCCCGCTTGCCACGGCCGCCGGACTGCAGCGGCTCACATGACCATGGAGAGGGCTATAGCCCATAATTTCAACGACTTGGTTGAAAGTGCCTCGCCCCGGCCTCGTTCTTAGCCGGTGCAACATCAATCTCCAAGCAGAAATATGTGACGTTGTGATGCGATTTTCAAGTGAGCCGTATCGCACGAGGACGCCCGGCAAGGTCGTTATAGACGATCGGCGCGAGACCGGAATTGCGGGCAATTGCGGATACCGCCTCCGCCTGGGTCCAGCCGATCTCCACCACCGCCGCGCCGCCGGGCGCCAGCAGGCGCGGCAGGTCGGGCAGGATACGCCGATAATCCTCGAGTCCGTCCGCCCCGGCGAACAGCGCGGAGGCGGGTTCGTAGCGCAGCACGTCCTCGGGCAGCGCCTCATCCGTCCCGATATAGGGCGGGTTGGCGAGAATCAGATCGAACCGCGCATCCAGTTCCTGCCCCCAGTCACCGATGCGGAACTCCGCCCGCGTTGCCATGCCCAGTCGCGCGCCATTGGCGCGGGCATAGCCGAGCGCCTGCTCCGACCGGTCCACCCCGAGCCCCTTTGCCGCGGACCAATGGTCCAGCGCCGCCAGCAACAGCGTGCCCGGCCCGGTCCCCAGATCGAGTATCGCGGCCGGCGCGCGATCGCCGAACCAGTCGATCGCGATCTCGATCAGCGTCTCGCTGTCCGGCCGCGGCACCAGCGCACCCGGGCCGACCTGGAGATCGATCGTCCAGAAGGCGCGCATACCGGTGATATAGGCAATCGGTTCATGCGCGAGCCGGCGCGCGACCAGCGCGTCGAAGCCACCCGGCACCGCATCATCAAGATGCCGTAGCAGCAACGCGTCACGCTCGACGCCCAGTGCATGCGCCATCAGCAATTCGGCATCGAGACGGGGCGACTCGCTTGCGGCGGCAAGGCGCTCGGCGGCGGCCGTCAACGCCGCGCGGATCATGAGTCGAGCTGCGCCAGCCGGTCAGCCTCGTCCTGCGCGATCAGTGCGCCGATCAGCTCGTCCATCTCGCCTTCCAGGATTTCCGGAAGCCGGTGCAGGGTCAGGTTGATGCGGTGGTCGGTCACCCGCCCCTGCGGGAAATTATAGGTCCGGATGCGCTCCGAGCGATCGCCCGACCCGACCATCGACTGGCGCGCGCCGGCGCGCTCGGCATGGAGCCGCTCGCGCTCCTGCTCGTACAGCCGCGTGCGCAGCACCTTGAGCGCCTTGGCCTTGTTCTTGTGCTGCGATTTCTCGTCCTGCTGGATCACCACCAGCCCCGTGGGGATATGGACGATGCGCACCGCCGAGTCGGTCGTGTTGACCGACTGGCCGCCGGGGCCCGACGAGCGATAGATGTCGATACGCAGATCCTTGTCGTCGATCTTGACGTCGACCTCCTCGGCCTCAGGCAGCACCGCCACCGTCGCAGCGGAGGTGTGGATGCGCCCGCCCGCCTCGGTCGCCGGCACGCGCTGCACGCGGTGTGCGCCACTCTCGAACTTCAGCTTGGCGAACACGCCCGCGCCCGTCACGCTGGCGATGACTTCCTTGTAGCCGCCCGCTTCGGACGAACTGGCCGAGATCAGCTCCACCCGCCAGCCCATCTTGTCGGCATAGCGCTGGTACATGCGGAACAGGTCGGCGGCGAACAGGGCCGCCTCGTCGCCGCCCACGCCGGCGCGGATCTCGAGCATCGCCGCGCGCTCGTCGGCGGCATCGCGCGGCAGCAACGCGAGCGCCAGCCCGCGCTCGGCCTGGGGCAGGCGCTCACGGATGGCGGCAAGCTCCTCGCGCGCCATCTCGCGCAGGTCGGGATCGCCGTCCGTCTCCATCGCCGAGAGCGTCTCGACCTCGGCGCGCAGCCGCCGCACCTCGCCCGCTGCCACGGCAACCGGCTCGACCTCGGCATATTCCTTGGAGACCTGGACGAAGCGGTCGCCCGACAGGTCGCCGGTCGCCATCAGCGCCTGCAACTCGTCGCGCCGCGCTTCGATCGCGGCGATTCGGTCTGCTGGGATGCTGGTCATGCGGCCGGTCCGACCCGCCCATCGAGGCCGGCGAGCAAGCTTGCCAGAAAATAGCTGCGACCCACGCCTTCGCCGCTTTCGAGCTCGGCGACCCTGCGCTTCACCTGCTCGCCCGACTTGAGGCTGCGGATCGTGATCTCGCCCACCGCAAGCTCCTCGCTGCCCACGATCACGGCATAGCTCGCCCCCGCTGCGTCGGCACGCTGCATCCGCTTCTTGAGATTGCCGCGGAAGCCCATATCGGCGAACGCGCCCTTGCGGCGGAGCAATGCCACCAATCCCGTGCAGTAACGCTCGGCCTCCTCACCCACGGGAATCACCGCGAACTCCGGCTTCTCGGCAAAGGGCTCCGCAATCAGCATCGCCAGCCGCTCGACCCCCGCCGCCCAGCCCACGCCCGGCGTCTCCGGTCCGCCCAGCGAGCCGATCAGCCCGTCATAGCGCCCGCCGGCCAGCACCGTGCCCTGCGCGCCGAGCCGATCCGTTACGAACTCGAATGCGGTGTGCCGGTAATAATCGAGCCCGCGCACCAGCCGCGCATTGCGCGTCCAGGCCACGCCCGCGGCATCGAGCCCGTCGGTCACCGCCTTGAAGAAGGAAGCGGCCTCCTCGGTCAGGAATGCGTCGATCCCCGGCGCGCTGTCGGCGATCGGCCGGTCGCGCGGGTCCTTCGAATCGAGGATGCGCAACGGGTTCTTCTCGAGCCGCGTCTGGCTGTCCTCGGACAGCTCCTCGCGGTGCTTCTCGAAATGCGCCACCAGCGCCGTCCGCCATGCGTCGCGCGTCTCGGCATCGCCCAGCGTGTTGAGTTGCAGGGTCACGCCATCGGCGATGCCCAGCTCGTGCAGCAGCTGGTCGGCCAGCACGAGCAGCTCGACATCCGCCGCCGGCTCAGCCGCGCCGATGATCTCGGCGTCGATCTGGTGGAACTGGCGGAAGCGCCCCTTTTGCGGTCGCTCGTAGCGGAACACCGGGCCGCTGGTGACCAGCTTCATCGGTGCGTGCTGCTGCCAGCCCTCGGTGATGAAGGCGCGCGCGATGCCCGCGGTGAACTCGGGCCGCAGCGTGATCGAGTCGCCGCCGCGATCCTCGAACGTGTACATCTCCTTCGAGACGACATCGCTGGTCTCGCCCATCGAGCGCGCGAACACGCCGGTCGCCTCGAATACCGGGATTTCCACCCGCTGGAAGCAATAGAGCCTGCGCACCCACTCGAACTTCTCGAGCACGGTCGCGAAGCGCCGCTGCTCGTCGCCGAAAATGTCCTGGGTGCCCCGGATGCGCTTGGGGGTTTCGATACGTGCCATTGGCGCGCGATTAGGCGCGTTCGCCGTCTATCGCAACGCCGCGACGAACGCGCGGGCATGCGCGCCCACATCGGCGGCGGACATGCCGGGCCTGTAGAGCGCCGATCCCAGCCCGAACCCGGCCGCGCCGGCATCCCGCCAGGGCTGCATGGTGTCCGGCGCGATCCCGCCCACCGGCAGCACGCGCACCTCCTTGGGCAGCACCGCACGCATCGCCTTGACCACCACCGGCGTCGCTGCCTCGGCCGGAAACAGCTTGAGCGCCGTCGCCCCCGCGTCAAGCGCCGCGAACGCCTCGGACGGGGTCGCGATGCCGGGCAGCGATACCAGCCCCGCCGCCGCGCTCGCGTCGATCACGTTCAGGTCCGCGTTGGGCGAGATGATCATCTGCCCGCCTGCCGCCATTACCGAGCCGACCTGGTGCTCCTGCAATACCGTGCCTGCGCCCACCACGGCGCGCTCCGCGAATCGCTTCGCCAGCCGCGCGATGCTGTCGAGCGGATCGGGCGAATTCATCGGCACCTCGATCAAGGTGAACCCGGCTGCGACCAGTGCCTCACCGATGTCCTCCACCTCGTCCGGCCGTACGCCGCGCAGGATCGCGATCAGCGGGCATCGGGCGAAGGCGGTGTCGAAGGCGGCGATATGGCTCATGCGAATTGCGCTCCGATGGCAAGGATTCCGGCGACGAAGGCGGTATGGCTGTCGACCAGCAGCGCGCGGCGGTTATGCGCCTCGATCGCGGTGATATAGAGTTCGCCGAGCATCTGGTCGGCGAGGATATGGACGGTGTCGTGCCCGGCAGTCGCCAGCCGCGCCGCGACGTCGCTGCCGATCAGCAGCCCGCTGGCGTAGGAGGCGGCGTCCGCATCGTCGCGCTGCCCCAGCATCCCGGCCGCGCGGATACCGAACAAGGAGGCGGCGAGATCCTGCCGCCGCCCCTCTTCCACACCCTCCAGGAACGCCGCGCTTGGCGTCACGTCGCCACCGAGTTGCGCGGCGAGCAGACCATGCTGGCGCAGCAGCGCGAACAGCTCGCCGGTCATCGCCGTGGTGAAGCCGGCGATGCGGCCGCCCGCCATCTTCGCCCATTTGCAATGCGTCCCCGGCTGGACGAGCAGTGAATCGCCCGGCACCAGCCCGGCCGCGACGGCGCCCAGGAACTGCACTTCCTCGCCGCGCATCACGTCGGGTCTGCCGTCTTCCAGCGTAGAGACGCCCGGCACGATCGCGGTGCGTTCGTCGATCCGCAGCAACCCGGCCGCAACCTCGGCAATGCCCGCCGGCGCCGCGACATAAGGCGCGAGCCGCCAGCCGATATTCGAGCCGACCATGCCTGCCATCAGCATCGGCAGGTCGCCGAAGTGCGCGCGGATGGCCGCTGCTTCGCCGGCGAAGTCCTGTACCGCGGTTACGCCCCTGCCGTCGCGCTCCGTATGCGCCACCCGACCGTCCTCGATCACGAATACGCGCCGGTTGGTCGTCCCCCAGTCGACCGCAAGGAAGCCCCCGAAACTCATCACCATGCCGCGTACAGTGCGATGTGGATCGGGATGATGACAATCGCCTTGTTTTTGAAGCCTGTCGCCATGCGATTGATGAAGGGCACCGCGTCAAGCGCCCATCCATTGGTCATATTTTATCGCTCCCGCAGCATGCGCGATCCTAGAGGCTGGGTCACATCTCGTTCCAATTTGCCACGAAAGCAAATCGAGGATGACGATGAACCATTCAATTGCCGATGCGACGGACCGCGTCGCCACAGGATGGAAACCTGCTCCATGGCGTGCTCGACGGGCGGACCGGGAGCCGTGACGGAGCGATACGAGAAGCTGACTTCCCGAACCTCATCCAATATGCCCGATTCCGGGACTTGGGGGCGGCCTGCGGAAGTGAAATCCATGTCGGTTTGCTTCGATTTGTTGCCGTCGAGTTTCCCAGACGCGTGTAGCGGATCACCGCACTGTTCCGCTTCAATCGAGCCGGATACTTGCAGGCGGTCCCAAATATCATGGTGCGCGCTCGAAGCCGCTGCATAGGCGTGGATTCGTCGCCGTTTCTGAGCTTCGGAAGTCAAGCATCTCGGCAGGCACTCGAAAAGCGAAACACGATCCCGAACGCCACAGTCTTTCGCGTTTCCAGGATATTTCTCCTGTGGAACGAGCGAAACCCCTTGCCTATGAGCGAGTTTCGCAATTAACCTGCGTCCCCCCACCTGGAGGACGCTCTGAGCGGGTTCTTGAATTGGCTCTACTTCGACCGACCAGCCTCCGCCGATCGGGCCTGACCTTGCTGGCCGCGGCATCCATCCTTTCGGCCTGCAGCGCGGGGGGCGGCAATGCCCAGAAAAAGGGGCGCGGACAGGGCGGTCCGCCGCAGGTCGGCTTCGTCGTCGTCCAGCCGAGCAGCGTGCCGGTCACGAGCGAGCTATCGGCCCGCGTGACCGCCTATCAGATGTCGGAGGTCCGCCCGCAGGTCGCCGGCATAATCCTTCGCCGCTTCTTCGAGGAAGGCGCGATCGTCAAGCAGGGCCAGACGCTCTACCAGATCGATCCCAGCCTTTATCAGGCCGCCGTCGCCCAGGCGGAGGCGAACCTACAGAGCGCGCGCGCCAATGCCGAAGCCGCTCGCGTCAAGGCCGATCGCTATAAGCCGCTCGCCCAGATGCAGGCCGTCGCGCAGCAGGACTATACCGATGCCCTGGCCCAGGCGCGCCAAGCCGAGGCCGCGGTCGCGCAGAACAAGGCCCAGCTCGATACCGCGCGGATCAACCTGCGCTTCACGCGCGTCCCCGCGCCGATCACCGGCCGCATCGGCCGCACGCTGATGACCGAGGGCGCGCTGGTCACGACCAACCAGACCGACCCGCTCGCCGTGATCCAGCGGCTCGATCCGATCTATGTCGACATCCAGCAGTCGAGCACCGACATGCTCACGCTGCGCAAGGCGCTGAGCCAGAACGGCGTGGTCCCGGCCAGCGCCGCGGTCCGCCTGAAGCTCGAGGACGGCAGCGATTTCGGCCAGACCGGCACGGTCGAGTTCTCCGAAGTGATGGTCGACCAGAATACCGGCACGGTGACGCTGCGCGCGCGCTTCCCCAATCCGCAGGGCGTGCTCCTTCCCGGCATGTTCGTCCGCGCCGTATTCGCCCAGGCGATCGACACCCGGGCGTTCCTGGTGCCGCAGGCCGGCGTCTCGCGCGATCCGAAGGGCAGCGCCATCGTCTGGGTCGTCGCCCCGGGCAACCGCGCCGCGGCGCGTACGGTCGTCGCCGATCGCACGATCGGCCCCAATTGGGTCGTGACCCAGGGCCTGGCGCCGGGCGACAAGGTGATCGTCCAGGGCACCGCCAATGTGAAGCCCGACGCAGAGATCAGGCCGGTGCCCTTCACGGCGCCGCAGAACATCAAGCCCCCGAAGGGCGGCAAGGGCCAGGGCGCCCCCAAGAACAAGGGCGGTTGATCTCCGATGTCGCGCATCTTCATCGATCGCCCGATCTTCGCCTGGGTGATCGCGATCATCGTCATGTTGATGGGCATCGGCGCGATCTTCTCGCTGCCGATCGCGCAATATCCCGACATCGCGCCGCCCCAGGTCAATATCCGCGCCACCTATCCCGGCGCCTCGGCCGAGACGGTGCAGAACAGCGTCGCCCAGGTGATCGAGCAGCAGCTCACCGGCATCGACGGTCTGCTCTACTTCAGCACCTCGTCCACCTCGCGCGGCCAGGTGAGCATCTCGGCGACGTTCGAGAAGGGCACCGATCCGGACATCGCCCAGGTCCAGGTACAGAACCAGGTCCAGCAGGCACTGTCGCGATTGCCGCAGCAGGTGCAGCAGCAGGGCCTGCGCGTCACCAAGTCGAACCCGGACCAGCTGCTGCTCGTCGGCGTCTATGACAAGACCGACAAGCGCACCAATCAGGACGTGTCCGACTGGATGGCGTCCAACATGCAGGATCCGCTGGCCCGCGTCGAAGGTGTCGGCGACACCAACGTGTTCGGCGCACCCTATGCGATGCGCATCTGGCTGAACCCCGATCGGCTGGCGAGCTATTCGCTGATGCCGAGCGACGTCGTCACGGCGATCACCAACCAGAATACCGAGATCGCCGCGGGCGAGATCGGCGGCCAGCCACAGCCGAGCACCCAGATGCTCAACGCGACCGTCACCGCTCAGTCGCGGCTGCAGACGCCCGATCAGTTCGCCAAGATCATCCTCAAGACCGAGACCAGCGGCGCCACCGTGCTGCTGAAGGACGTCGCCCGGATCGAGCTGGGCGCGGACAGCTACAACTCGGTCAGCCGCGTCAACGGCCATCCCGGCGCGGGCATCGCCATCTCGACCGCCCCGGGCGCCGACGCGCTCACCACCGCCGAGCTGGTGAAGGCCAAGGTCGCGGAGATCGCGAAGACCTTCCCGCCCGGCCTCGACTATGCCTATGCCAACGACACCACCGGCTTCATCAAGCTTTCGATCGAGGAAGTCGTCAAGACGCTGATCGAGGCGATCATCCTGGTGGTGATCGTGATGTTCGTCTTCCTGCAAAGCTGGCGCGCGACGCTGATCCCGACGATCGCGGTGCCCGTGGTGCTGCTCGGCACCTTCGCGATCTTCTACGCGCTCGGTTTCTCGATCAACACGATGACCCTGTTCGGGCTGGTGCTCGCGATCGGCCTGCTCGTCGACGATGCGATCGTCGTGGTCGAGAATGTCGAGCGCCTGATGGAGGAGGATCCCGACCTCACGCCGCGCGAGGCGACGATCCAGTCGATGGAGCAGATCCAGGTCGCGCTGGTCGCGATCGCGCTGGTGCTCTCCGCGGTATTCCTGCCGATGGCGTTCTTCGGCGGCTCGACCGGCGTGATCTATCGCCAGTTCTCGGTCACGATCGTCTCGGCGATGGTGCTGTCCGTGTTCGTCGCATTGATCCTGAGCCCCGCACTCACCGCGACCCTGCTCAAGAAGAAGAGCGAGGAGAATAATGGCTGGCTCAACCGGCGCGTTCCGGCAGTCGGCCATTTCCTCGATCGTGCCCGGAATAGCTTCAACACCAATTTCGACAAGGGCGTGAACCGCTACACCGCGACCGTCACCAAGGTGGTCGATCGCAAGTGGATATTCCTGCTGATCTTTGCCGGTGTCTGCGCGCTGCTCGTCCTGATGTTCACCCGGCTGCCCACCGGCTTCCTGCCCACCGAGGACCAGGGCGCCGCGACGATCCAGTTCCGCCTGCCCGCCGGCGCGACGCAGAGCCGCACCCAGGACGTACAGCTGGCGATCGAGCGCTATTTCCTGGGCGACGAGGGCAAGAACGTCTCCACCATGTTCACCGTCGCGGGCGGCGGCGGCGGCGGCGGTGCCAGCGGCCAGAATACCGGCCAGGGCTTCCTCAACCTCTCCGACTGGTCCGATCGCAAGGGCAAGGAAAACACCGCCGACGCGATCGTCGCGCGCGCATCGGGCGCGTTCCGCAACTTTCGCGACGCCCAGGTCTTCGCGCTCGTCCCTCCCGCGATCCGCGGTCTCGGCCAGTCGACCGGCTTCACGATGGAGCTGCAGAACGCCAGCGGCATGTCGCGCGAGGATTTCGTGATTGCCCGCGACAAGCTGCTCGCGGCGGCGAATGCCGATCCCGATCTCGCCCAGGTCCGCCTGTCGGATCTACCCGACGTCGCCACGCTCAAGGTGAACATCGACCAGGAGAAGCTCTCGGCGCTCGGCCTCGCCCAGGCCGACGTCAACAGCACTCTGTCGACCGCCTGGGGTGGCCGCTACGTCAACGACTTCATCGATCGCGGCCGCGTGAAGCGCGTCTATGTCCAGGGCGACGCCCAGTATCGCTCGGAGCCGGGCGATATCGACGAGTGGTTCGTCCGCAGCAACAATGGCTCGATGACGCCCTTCTCCTCCTTCGCCCAGACGGACTGGGCGACCGCGCCGACCACCCTGTCGCGCTTCAACGGCATCCCGACCTTCGAATTCCAGGGCCAGGCGGCCCCGGGCAAGAGCTCGGGCGAGGCGATGCTGCGCATGGAACAGCTCGCCGCGCAGATCCCGGGCACCAGCGTCGCCTGGGCCGGCCTTTCCTATCAGGAGCGGCTCTCTTCGGGCCAGGCGCCGATCCTTTACGGCATCTCGCTGCTCGTCGTGTTCCTGTGCCTCGCGGCGCTGTACGAGAGCTGGTCGATCCCGGTCGCGGTGCTGCTGGTCATCCCGCTCGGGCTGGTCGGCGCGATCTTCGCGGTGACGCTGCGCGGGCTGCAGAACGATGTCTATCTCCAGATCGGCCTGCTCACGACCATGGGCCTTGCCGCGAAGAACGCGATCCTGATGATCGAGTTCGCCGAGCGCGCCGAGAAAGAGGGCAAGCGCGTGATCGAGGCGGCGCTGGAAGCCGCGCGCATCCGCCTCCGCCCGATCCTGATGACCAGCCTCGCCTTCATCTTCGGCGTGCTGCCGCTGGCGATCTCCACGGGTGCCGGCGCCAACAGCCGCATCGCGATCGGTACCTCGGTGATCGGCGGCATGCTGACGGCGACGATCCTCGCGATCTTCTACATCCCGCTGTTCTTCGTCATCGTCCGCCGCACGACGCGCGATGCGCTCAACCGGCTCCATCACCACCACGACGCGCCCCCGCCCCAATCGGACCCGGAGGCGCAGCCATGAAGCGGATCGCAGTGCTTCTGAGCGTCACGGCGCTCGCCGGCTGCTCGATGGATCCCAAATATGTCCAGCCGGCAGCCCCCGTTCCGGCGTCCTGGCCGGTCGGCGATGCCTACCTGAAACAGAGCGAGGCGGCGCTGCCCGCCATCACCTATCGCGACATCTTCCGCGACGCGCGGCTGCAGAAGCTGATCGAGCAGGCGCTCGCCAACAATCGCGACCTGCGCATCGCCGCCGCCAATATCGCCGCGGCGCGCGCCAATTACCGGATCCAGCGCGCGAACCAGCTCCCGCAGCTCGATGCGAGCGCGGGCGGCACGGTCTCCCACGGCACCACCACCGGCGCCCTGACCGCAGGCTCGGGTCGAGTCACGCGCTTCTCGGCGGATGTCGGGGTCACCAGCTTCGAGATCGACCTGTTCGGTCGGCTGGCGTCGCTCACCCGCGCCGAGCAGAACCGCTATTTCGCGACAGAGGCCGGCGCGCGCGCAACCTGGCTCACGCTGGTGGGCGACATCGCCGATGCGTGGTTGAATTACGCATCCGATGCGAGCCTGCTCAAGATCGCCCAGGATACCGCGACCAGCGCCGAGAGCAGCGTCACGCTCACCAAGGCCCGGCTCGACGGCGGCATCGCCCCGCGTACCGACTTGCGCCAGGCCGAGCAGGTGCTGGCCACCGCGCAATCGGACGTCGCGCTGCAGCGCACCGCGCTCGCGCAGGACATCAATGCGCTGCAGCTGCTGATCGGCGCGCCGATCGATGCCGCGCAACTCCCCGCCTCGATCGACGAGACCGCCACCGCGATCGCCGAGCTGCCGGCCGGCCTCGATTCGGGCATCCTGCTGCGCCGTCCCGACGTCGTGCAGGCCGAATATCAGCTTCGGGCCGCCAACGCCGAGATCGGTGCCGCCCGCGCCGCGCTGTTCCCGCGGATCTCGCTCACCGGGCTGCTCGGCTTCGCCAGCAACGCGCTGACCGGTCTGTTCTCGGGCAACGGCTTCAACTGGTCGGCGGGGGCCAGCGGCGCCTATCCGATCTTCAGCGCCGGTGCCGGCCGCGCCGGCGTCGCGCTCAGCGAGGCGCAGCAGCAGGCGGCGGTCGCCACCTATGAGAAGGCGATCCAGACCGCGTTCCGAGAAGTCTCCGACGCGCTCGCTCGTCGCGGCACCATCGCCGAGCAGCTCCGCGCCGACCAGGCCCAGGCCGACGCTGCGGCGGATACCTACAAACTGACCGAGGCGCGCTATCGCGGCGGCATCGACACCTTCCTGTCGAGCCTCGATGCGCAGCGCTCGCTCTATTCGGCGCAGCGCGGATTGGTGGGCACGCGGCTGACCGCGGCGAGCAACCTCGTCACGCTCTACCGCACGCTCGGCGGCGATTCGCTGCTCGAGCCGACCGGCACCGGTCCCAAGGCTCAGACGACGGAAGGGGCCCCTTCACCACAGTGAAGACGCTGATATAGCGGACGCAGCTGGCACCCGTCTTCCTGAGCGAGGGTGCAATGAGGAGGGGTCGATGTCGCAAGATCTGACGCGGCGACAGCTTATCGGCGGAGCCATGGCAACCGCTGGGCTGGCGAGCCTCCCGACCCGTGCGGCAGTGCTGGCCGAAAGCTCGACCTTGTTCCGCGAAGTCCTGCTCGTCGATGGGACGGGCGCGCCCCCGCGGCTTGCCGATGTGCTCGTCACCGGCGACCGGATCGCCCGGATCGCGCCGCCCGCCGATCGGACATCGGCATCCGCGGCACGGATCGTCGCGGGCGAGGGCCGCATCCTCGCACCCGGCTTCATCGACATGCACAGCCATGGCGATCCGCTGGAGGATTCGTACGAATCCTTCCTGGCTATGGGCGTCACCACGATCACGCTCGGGCAGGACGGCAGCGGGCCCAGGATCGGGAAGGACCTCGACCCCGGAAGCTGGATGCGTGCCGTCGATGCCGCGCATATCGACGTGAATGTCGCGCTGTTGGCGAGCCACGGCACGCTCCGGCGCGCGGCCGGCGTGCCCGATTCGGTTCGCCGTCCGGACGCCGCCGGTCTTCAGCGCATGGCGGCACAGCTCGATGCCGAACTCCGCTCCGGCGCATTCGGGCTTTCCTACGGCCTGGAATATGTGCCCGGAATCTATTCGGAGACGCCGGAGCTGACGAACCTCGGCAAGGTGGTCAGCCGCTATGGCGGCGTCGTCATGAGCCACATGCGCTCGGAGAATGACGACGAGATCGAAACCTCGATCGACGAGCTGATCGCGTCCTCCCTGCCCGCGCGCCCGCACATCTCGCATCTGAAGGTCGTGTTCGGCAAAGGCGAGCAACGCGCCCGCGAATTGCTCGCCTTTCTGGCCGAGAAACGCCGTCAGGGAATCGACCTCACCGCGGATCAATATCCCTATGAGGCCGGCTATACCGGCATCGCGATCCTCTTCCCCAAATGGGCGCTGCCGCCCACCGACTATGCGAAGGTCGCTGCCGAGCGCAGGCAGGAGCTGCGCGACTATCTGGTGCAGCGTATGACCAAGCGCGGTGGACCCGAGGCGCTGCTGATCGGCACCGCACCCTATGCCGGGAAGACGCTGGCCCAGGCGGCCCAGGAGGCCGGGCTCCATTATGCCGACTTCCTGATCAAGATCGGGCCGCAAAGCGGATCTGGCGCGCATTTCACGCAGGACAAGGCGCTTCAGGACGTGCTGCTCGTCGATCCGTATGTGGCTTTCTCGACCGATGGCGGTCCGGGCATGCGGCACCCCCGCGCGACCGGCACCTATGCCAAGCTGATCGAGGAATATGTCGTGCGCGACCGGAAGCTGACGATCGAGGAAATGGTCCGCAAGGCGACCGGGTTTCCTGCCCAGATCCTGCGCCTCGGCGATCGCGGCGCGATCCGGGCCGGCATGAAGGCCGATCTCGTCATCTTCGATCCCAAGAAGATTCGGGCGCGCTCCACCTATGTGGATCCCTTCGCCACGGCTGAAGGGTTCGATCTGGTGATGGTGAACGGACAGCCCGCCTTCGAGGGAGGCAAACGGACCGGCATTTCGGGGCGGCTGCTGCGCGCCCGCTAGTCAGCTTCCCGGCCGGCTCGCCACCGCCTTGCACAGACTGTCCGTCGCAAGCGCGATGCGGGATTCGGCGGTGGTCCGGTTGGACGCATCGTTCTCGACGCCACGCGTCTCGGTATTGAAGGCAAGCAAGCTGCCCATGTGCTGGTCGGGGCATAGGCTCAGATAGGCCCGAAAGCCGTTCTGGTCGCCATTATGACCGACGATGCGGATCCCATCGCTCCGGTCGAGGAAGAAGGAAAGCCCGCTCCACGTTGTCGCCGCCATCCGCCCCTGAGTGAAGTCGGCGCCCGCGGAGATCTGCGGCTGCCACATTTCCTCGAGCGACGATCGCTTGAGGACCAGGTCATACTCGGCCTGGCGCTTCGGATCGCCGAGCAGGAAAGCCACATATTTCGCCATGTCGGGCAACGGGGCATTGAGCCCGCCGTTCGACACCGTCACGCCCGTATCGACGTCGAACGGCGCTTCGACCCGCTTGCCGTCCCGGATATAGTAGCTGTGCGATCGGTGCGGCAGCAGATAGGGCGGCGTGCGGTCGAAATAGCTCGAATGCATGCCGAGCGGCTTCAGGATGTTCTTGTCGATATAGACTTCGAAATCCTCGCCCGAGAGCCGTTCGATCACCTGCCCCAGATAGACGATGCCGGGATTGGAATAGCTGAACCGGGTCCCGGGCCGGAACTTCACTTCGGTATAGGGAAGCATGGCCGCGAGCTGCGCCCAACCCTTGGGTTCGAACGGCTGCCAGTCGCGGTCCCGCCAGCGCCAGGTCGCGCCACCGAAGCCGGCGCTGTGGCTCATCAATTGACGCAGCGTGATCGCGTTCGTGTCGCCGAACGGATTATGAACCGCGGCGAGTTCGGGCACGTATCGAACGATCGGGTCATCCAGGCGGAGAAGGCCGCGATCACGCAGTTGCAGGATCGCGATCCCGGTCATCGTCTTGGTTATCGACGCCCAATGGTAGATCGTCTGCGCGTCCACCGGGACGTTGGCATCGGCGTCCTGCTGTCCGAGATGGTCCGCAACGACGACACGGCCGTCACGCACGACGTAGAGGCTGCTTCCAACGATGCCGGATCGCTGGATTTCGACGCGATGGAGCTTGCGGAAGTCGTTCAACGCCTTCTCGAAGGCGCGTTCGTCTGCTGCGGCCGGGCTGGCGGTCGGCGAAACTGTGAGCAGGAACCCCGCGAGGTACAGCGCCACCTCCCATGCCCGGCTCCATCCCGGGCGGGACGGAGCCGGTAGCACGATCAGCGCAGCTGGAAGCGGATGCCCATGCGGAACGTCCGCCCGAGCAGGTCCGAATAGGTGCTGTTCGCGGCAAGACCGGTTTCGGGTACCAGCAGCGGCCAGCGATTGAACAGGTTCGTCACGTTGACGAAGAACTGCGCATCGGCCGTGCTGCTGACCGCAACCTTCTGCGTCAGGTTGAGATCGACGTAGAACAGGCCCGAGACGTGGTTGACGTCATAGGTCGGGAAGTTCGTGGTCGAGAGCGGACAGCCCGTCGTGCACTGGATGCCGGTGGCCGAATATTTGCCCGCGCTCACGCCGCGCGCCACTGCCGTGATCGACGTGGTGGGCAGGTCGTAGGTTGCGCTTACGCGGTAGATCCACTTGGGCGTGCTGGCCTGCCCGCCATTCACGCCGACGGTGTTGACGACCACCGCCCCCTGCACGCCCGAGTTGAACAGATTGTCGATGTAGCGCGTCGCCTCACCCCGCAGCGTCAGCGTGTCGCTGCCGAGCGGGAGACGATACGAGGTCTCGAAATCGATGCCGCGCACCAGCTGGCTCGCCGCGTTGAACGGCTGGGTGCGGAACAGCAGATAGGGCTGTGTCGGCGTCGAGCGAGCGGGATCGGTCGTGTAGGAATCGCAGAACTGCTGATTGCCCAGCGAGCAAAGGTTGATGATGTCCTGGGCGCCGAAGCTGCTGATCGCATCGGTCATCTTGATGCGCCAATAGTCGACCGAGAGATTGAAACCCTTCAGGAAGCGCGGCGTCAGCACGCCGCCGATCGTCCACGAATTGCCGATTTCCGGACGCAGGTTCGGGTTGCCGGTAACCGTTGCCGAATAGGAATAGGTCGCCGGGCCATGCGTGCCGTCGGCGGTGAAGAGCGGGTTGCGCACCGCATCGCTGTTGGCGGACCCAGCCTGATAGAGCTCGTTGAGGTTGGGCGCGCGAATGTCGCGCGAGCGCGCAACGCGGAAGCGGATATCGGGAATCGGCTGCCAGGTCGCGCCCAGCTTCCAGGTCGTGACATAGCCCGCGGTCGAATAGTCGGTGGCGCGCACCGCACCGTTGAACTCCAGGCCCAGGCCCAGCGGAACCACGGTCTCGAGATAGGCTTCCTTCACATTGTACTTGCCGTTTGTCGGCAGATAGTTGCCGACCGACCAGACGTTCGTCGTCGAAGGCCGCCCGCTGGAGTCCGTGGTGGCGATCGGCTGAAACTGGGTGGGAACGAAGCCGCGGATCGACTCCTCGCGCCATTCGCCGCCAACCGAAACGCTCACGTCGCCGGCCCAGGTGGCGAAAGGGGTAAGCGCCAGGTTCAGGCCGGCGACCTTCTGCTCCATCTTCTCGTCGCGATAGGGCGAGCCGAGCGCATAGGCGATCGCCGCCGGATCGGCGACGCCGAGGCCGAGGCGATTGAGCGGCACGCAGGCCGTGTCGTTGTTGGTCGTGCTCGTGTCGACATTGACGCGGCATTGGATCGATCCGACGGCATAACCGCCGGGATTGCCCGCCTGCGCAAACACGGCGTCGGTCGCATTGGCGATGCGCGTGACGTTCTGAATATTGGTGAGCTGCTCGCGCAGGTCCGCCTGGCCATATTGGGCGTAGACGTCCCAATGCGCGGCCTTGCCGAACGCCTGGAACTCGCCATCCGCGCCGATCGCATAGCGCTGAACCTTCCGCCGATTGTCCACGCCGCGATACGGCAGGTCGGCCGAGGTGGTTGCCAGCGTCACGTTCGCGGTCGGCACGATGCCTGCCGCGCCCAGCGTATTGATCAGGAAGGCGTTATCCGGCCGCAGCGTGATGCCCGTCTGCAGATTGGGGCCCGCATTGAACACGATATGCTGCTGGTTGTACGAACCCTCGGCATACACTTCGACGCCGTCCGCCACTTCGTAGCTCAGACGGCCGAACACGCCGTGGCGGTCGTCCTGCGGATCCAGACCGATGCGGCGACCCGAATCATTGACCTGCCAGCTGCCGCCCTGGGTCAGCGACGGCGCGGAGGTGCCCGTCGGCGAGGGGAAGGTCAGCGCACCGAACTGATATTGCTGCACCGCTCCGCCCTGGCCGAAATAGAGGCCACGCAGATAGGGGCTGGTGACTAGGCCGCCCGGCGCGGAGTTCGCCGCGCCGACCTGACGGCGGATGAGGAACTGCGGCGTGGTGCTGGTCGCCGTCCAGTTGGGATCCTGGATGCGCACATAGCCGGTCGCGTTCCAGTCGCGGTCGACCGAGAAGATTCCGTCGCGATGTGCCAGCTCGGCATTGAGCAGGATATGGCCGCGGCCGCCGGCGAAGCTGTGACCGAACGCGGCATCGAACGAATAGTTGAAGCCGTCGCCATAGGTGGTGATGCCGTCGTCCGCCGAGAGCTTCAGCCCCTCGAACTTCTTGTCGAGGATGAAATTGACCACGCCCGCGACCGCGTCCGAGCCATAGGCGGCCGAGGCGCCGCCCGTGACGATCTCGACGCTCTTCACCAGCGCCTGCGGGATCGTGTTGATGTCGACGGTGCCGGTGATCGCCGATCCTACCGAGCGGTGGCCATCGATCAGCACCAGGGTACGGGTGCCGGTGGCCGAACCGTCCAGGTTGCGCAGGTTGAGTGCGTTGATACCGGCCTGGCCGCTCGAGAGGTTGAGCCGCGAATTGGCCGGGCGCGTCGAGCCGGCGAGCGCCGGCTGCTGGTTGACGAAGTCGGCGATGTTGTTGGTCGGCGACTGGTTCTGGATCTCTTCCTGCGTCAGCACCGTGAGCGGCGTCGGCGCCTGGAAGCCGCTGCGGACGATGCGCGAACCGGTGACGAGAATTTCGCCATTTTCCTGATCGACGGCAGATGTGTCAGGCGCTTCCCGCGCCGGTGCCGCTTCGGTTTGCGCCTGCGCTACGGCAGGAGCGAAAACCGCGAGGCCGGCCAGCGCCGTGCCCGAAACCAGCATCAATTTGAACGACTTCGCAGCAAGCATGGTCTGGTCCCCCTAAGGAACCCGTTCAACCCCAGAACGGACCAACCCATTAAGTAACAAGAATGTTGCGGTGCGCCATAGCATCTGTTGCGCAAACCATAACGTCCCGGCATCAGAAGACCCGAAAACGTCATAAATCGTGGCATGCGCGCAACACCCCGCAACCCGCAGGCCATTGACGTAACGCATCGCACGGTCGAACCTCGCCCAACTGCTCGCCGGGGACCTGAAAATTGCTGCGCTCTTCGTTCGAAATCGCGAACCGGTCACTTGGCTGACGCCGCCGTCGGCACGCCTGCGCTGCGCCCCGGCTTCGGCCGGCTCGCACTGTACCTGCTGCTCGGATTCGCAGCGGGCCTGCCCTTTTACATGTTCAATGCGGTACTGCTGCTGCGACTGTCGCGGCACGGCGTCGACATCGTCACGGTCGGCTTCTTCGCCTGGGTGGCGCTGCTGCCGACCTTCAAGTTCGCCTGGGCGCCCCTGCTCGACAAATATGACGTACCCGGCTTCGGCCGCTTCTGGGGCAAGCGCCGCGGCTGGATCATGCTCTCCCAGCTGGGCATCTTCCTCTCGACCGTGGCGATGGCATTCACCTCGGCGGACACCAATCTGCCGGTGACCGCGCTGTTCGCGGTGCTGCTTGCCTTCTGGACCACCACGCTCGAGGTCGCGGCAGACGCCTGGCGTATCGAGCTTGCTCCCACCGCCAAGCAGCAGGGACCGCTGGTGGCGGCCAACCTGTGGGGCTATCGCAGCGCGATGGTGGCCGCCGGGAGCGGCGCGATCCTGATCGCGGCGGCCTGGGACTGGACCGCCGCATACCTCGTCATCGCAGCAGCAGCCTTCCTTCCCTTCCCGATCCTCGCGGCGATGCGCCCCGACCCCGGGCATGGCGGCGGGCGCGGCGCGGCGCTGGCCACCGGGGTACTGGCCAGCGGGCTGGTGCTCGGAGCGAGCCTCGCGATCGCAGCGGCGGTCGGCTGGGTGCTGCTCGCGGCAATCGGCTCGATCGGGATGAGCAATCCCAGCGTGATGAGCTATTACGTGTTCGGCATCGCGCTGCTCCCGTTCATCGCGCTGGGCGCCGCCGTGCCCTGGATCTCCAGGCTCCCGGCCAGCCATGCGCTGCTCAACACCTCGGCGCTCGCCCCTTACGTCAACGTGGCCTGGCGCTACGGCGTCGTCATCATTCCGATCCTGCTCTTCGTCTCGGTCTACCGGATGGGCGACGTGATGGCGCTCACGCTCTCGCACCCGCTGTTCAACGCGCTCGGCTATGGCCTGACCCAGATCGGCGTGGCGGACGGCTTCGTCGCGCTCTTCTCGAGCATGCTCGGCGTGGCGCTCGGCGGCTGGCTGGCAGCCAAGGCGCCGATGGGCTGGGCGCTGACGATCGGCGCGGTGATGTCAGCGCTCTCCAACTGGATCTTCGCCTGGCTGGCGCACCAGGCGCCGGGCGGGCCGATATGGTTCGAGATCGGCTCGCTGCCGGTGACGGCGGGCGACTTCGACCTGTATCTCGCCATGGCGGTCGACCAGTTCGGCCATGGCTTCGAGGGCGCGGTGTTCGTCGTCTACCTGTCGCTGCTGGTGAACCCGCGCTTCCCCGGCGCGCAATATGCGCTGCTGTCCGGACTGGCGTTCCTGCTGCCGCGCCTGCTCGCCGGACTGTCGGGGGTGTTCCAGAAGGCGATCGGCTATGACGGCTTCTTCATCATGGCGGGGACGATGAGCCTCGCCGCGCTCGTCTTCCTGCCCCTGATCCTGCGCGCCCGGCCGCGCCCCGACGCCATGGACCCCGCCACCGCATGATCGATCCCGCTTTCGCCCCCGCCGCAGCATCCGTGGCGGCGGGCCGCATTCCCGGCGCCACGCTGGGCGTCGTCACCGCCGATGGCCATCGCTGGGTCCGGACCGCCGGCATGGCGGCGCTGGTGCCGGAGCGCGAGGCGCTGACCGAGGAGCATTGGTTCGACCTCGCCTCGGTCTCGAAGGTGATCGCCACCACCACGATCATCCTCCAGCTCGCCGACGAGGGCCGGCTCGACCTCGACCGCCCGCTGACCGATTCGATCCCCGACCTGCGCCAATACGATGTCGCCAATGCCGCCGAGCGCAAGCTGACCTTCCGCGATTGCCTGGCGCACCGTACCCATCTTCCCGCCGTCGAGCCGATCTACACCTATGGCGACGATCCCCAGCGGCTGCGCGCCTTCGTGCTCCAGCGCGAATGGAAGCATGTCGCGCCGACCTATTCGGACATCAACTTCATCCTGCTCGGCATCGCCATCGAGCGGATCACCGGCGAGCCGCTGTCCGACTGGCCGCTGGGCCCGGGCCTCGGCTTCGGCCCGCCGCCCGGTCCCGCCGTCGCCACCGAGCACTGCATGTGGCGCAACCGGGTGCTGAAGGGCGAGGTCCACGACGAGAATTGCGCGGCGATGGGCGGCGAGACCGGCCATGCCGGGCTGTTCGGCACGGTCGAGGGCGTGCTCGGCTTCGCCCAGGGACTGCTCGACGGTACCGGCGCCAGCCCGGCAATGCTCCAGGCGATCCGCACGGCGCAGTACGGGCACCGCACCTGCGGCTGGGAGCGCAAGTTCGCCGGCTGGTCCGGCGGCCAGGCCTGCTCCGACGAGACGATCGGCCATACCGGCTTCACCGGCACCGGGCTGTGGATCGATTTCGAACGCGGCATCGCCTGGACCCTGCTGACCAACCGGGTCCATCCGACCCGGCATTTCGACAGCGGCATCTTCACGTTACGGCCCGAGACCGGCGACGCGGTGATCGCGGCGTGGGACGCGGCCTGAGCGAAGGCCAACCGGTCGGTTGACCGTCTCGGTTGATGAAGTTGGTGAATTGGCGGTCCCAATTTCGTTCTTCCCAGAGGGCGGGCGGCGGAACGCGACGGGGAAGCTACAGCCACGCACCACGGACGCGACTCGCACGCGACACCGGCGCTCCACCTACGCGCCATGTAGCGAGATGGACGCGCCATCGACGCCCTGGTGGCGGGTCCGCATCTATCCAGCGTTCAAGGAGCGGTGCAGCAGAAGTCACCGCGACAACCCAGCAGGCGAAATCCTACATTGCCAGCGATTCGCGTCGGGTCGGGCGCGGTCAGGAAGAAAGATAGGCGTACCAGAGCACGAGCAGCACCAGGCGCGGCGCGAATGCGCTGTGGCTCATCGTCGCGAGGCCGATCGCCACCAGCGCCGCCGCCGCGCCCGCGGCACCGGTGAAGAGCAGGGGCTCGGGCGAGATCCGGACGAGCGCCGCGGGCAAAGCGAGCAGCAGCGCCCAGCCGGTCCCCGCCGCGACGAACGCGATGCGCCGCATCCAGGGACCGAGCAAGGCGGTATGCGTCAACGACAACAACCCCTTCGCCTCGCTGCGGCCGGCATGCGCGACGAGCCCGAACACCAGCAGCAACAGCGCGGCCGGGCTGCCGATGTGCCGATAGTCCGCGACCAACCCGGCACAAACGGCGATAATCGCAAGCAACTTGAACAATCGTCCCGCGCCGATCAGGCGAAACTCGCCGACGACGAGCCCGAAAAAGGGCGCCGCGACGAAGCCGGCAGGCGGTGCATCGGCGTCGATCATCGGGAGCGCCTTGGGCGCAAGCCAGCGATCCACGGCTTCCATCATGCGGCGCCGGCGGCGCTGTGCCGCGCGGTGCGGCCGATAGAGAAGACCAGCGAAGATCGCGATCATCACAGCGATGCCCACCCAGGCGATACGCGACGGGATGTAGCCCGGAGCGTGCACGCCCGCCATCACGTCGAGCGGCACCCGGCCGGGCGCGACCCTGCCGGCGTTTCCGATCGTGAAGTCCTGGCCCTTCAGCGGCGTCGGGCCCATCAGCGGACGGACATAGCCGGCGAAATCGGTGAGGTTCGACGAGAAGCTCGACGCGCGGTCGGCGACCAGCGCCGGCACGGCCAGGCTCGCGAGCCACAGGCAGAAGAACAGCGCGTCGCCGGCGCCCCGGCGCAGCAGCGGCCGCGCATCGAGCAGCCGATGGATGGCGGCGAGCCCGATCAGCGCAGGCGCCGCGACCAGCCACAGCGTCCAGCTGATCTGGCCGATATCGAAAGGACCGGACACGATGAGCCAGCCGAGGAACCATCCCGCCACGATCAACGAGGCCAGCATGGCGAACAATATGGCGACGTCCGCACCGAACCGGCCGAGCGCGATCGCCATGCGCGAGGCCGCGGTCACCTCCTCGATCTGCCAGGGCTGTCGCCGCGTGACGTTGGATCGCAGATAGAGGAAGCCGATCGGCAGCAGCAGCGTCGAGACCACGATGCCGAGCGAGACGCCGAGCATCGCCGAGGTCATCACGGGCAGATGATGCCCGACGGTGATCTGCACGCCCGAACCATCGTCGCGCGCGACCATGAACCGGGCACCGACCGGTCCAGCCAGCAGCAACAGCCCGAGGCCCCAGCTGCGCGAATAGCGCAGGAGGCTGGTGACCAGGGTCGAGCGTGCGGCGGCGGTTGCCGTCATGCCGCGATTACCCGGCCGCCCTCGACCCGCAGGACGGCTTGCGCGTCCGGGGCGAGTTCTTCGGCCAGGTGGGTGGTCATGATCACGGCGGCGGTGCGCGCCTGCTCCAGGAGCAACGCACCGAGCCGACGCGCCGTCTCGCCGTCGAGCTCGGCGGTCGGTTCGTCGAGCGCGAGCAGCCGGGGTTCGCCGAGCAGCGCCTGCGCGAAGATCAGGCGGCGCCGCATGCCGCCGGAAAAGGTGGAGATGCGATTGTCGATATCCTCGCGCAGCCCGATCGCTTCGGTGATCGCGCCGAACTGCAGGTCTGCGGCATCCCGATCGAGCCCCTTGAGCGAGGCCATGTGCAGCGCGAATTCGCGCGCGGTGAGATCGTCCGGAAGGTCGACGGCCTGAGGCGCGTAGCCAAGCGTCCGGCGCAGCGCGGCGCGCGCAGCCGGTAGCGGAGCGCCGTCCCATCGCACCGTCCCGCGACTCGGCTTCTCGGCGGTGGCGATGATTCGCAGCAGGGTGGACTTGCCGGCCCCGCTTGGGCCGGTGAGCAGGGTCAGTCCGGCGGGAAAATCCAGGGTGACGTTCGCAAGCACCTGCTTGCGTCCATAGGATTTGGAGATTTCATGCAGCTGAAGTCCGGTCATGCCATAGTGTATTGCATCGGCAATACGGCACGGCAAGCCCGGATTGTATAATTGGAGAAATCAGTCTCAATCGCGCTTCAATTCTCCGCTGCGATCAACGCGAGTGCCGCGTCCATCGCCCCGGTGGCGCTCACGCCTTCGGGCACGTCATTGGCATAGGCCGAGAAGGTCAGCGTCTTGCCGCTCTTGGCGACCATATAGCCGGACAGGCCATTGGTGGCGTTGAGCGTGCCCGTCTTGGCGAAGAGCTTGCCCTCCAGCAGCGTGCCCTTGAAGCGGCGGGCCAGCGTGCCGTCCGTGCCGGCGATGGGCAGGGTGCTGCGCCATGCTGCACCCCAGGGCTGCGCAGCAATCCAACGGAGGAACACGACCACCCCGCGCGGCGCGACGCGGTTGTAGCTCGACATGCCCGAGCCATCGGAGAAGTCATAGGCGCGGCGCGGAACGCCGGCACCCTTCAGCATCGCCTCGACGACGGCGACGCCGTCGGCGATCGATCCGCTCCCTTGCTGCGCAGCAACGCGGCGCAGGAAAAGCTCGGCATGAAGGTTCTGGCTGACCTTGTTGGTGTGCGTCAGATCCTCGATCAGCGGCGCGGGGGTCAGCCTGGCCAGCGGCTCCGGCATGGGCGGACGCGCGGCGGGCGTGCCCTTGCGCACTTCGGGATCGTCGGCCGGCGACAGCGGGCGGTGGACCGCGCGGACCCTGCCCGTCACCTTCACCCCACGATCGCGCAGCATCTCGGCGAAGCGCGTCGCGGCATAGTCGGCGGGATCGTCGATGCCGAAGCGCATCACCCGCGGCTTGGCCGCGGCGCCGATCGTGCCCGTGATGCGAAGGACGCGCTCGTTGGGCTCGCGTGCATAGCCGAGATTGTCGGCTTCGCCCGCCACGGTCCGCGCCTCGTTGACGACGTTGTAATAGAAGCGCCCCGCCAGAGCCGGCGGCATATCGGCCATGCCGGGCGTCACGCTGAGCTCCAGTTCATTGTCGTCGAGCGTCAGCGCCGAAGCGGCGGTGCCGGACGGCGAGGGAATATTGTTCCAGCTCATCCCCGGCCCCCAGCGCTGATCGGGGAACAGCGAGTCGTCGCCGATCACGTCGCGCACGGTGCGAGTCTTCGCGGCGACCGCGTCGGCGAGCGTCGCCAGGCAATCCGCGACGCAATCGGCAGCGCTCGACAGGCGCGCATCGCCATTCCCCTTCAGCACCACGTCGCGGCCTTCCAGGCGCACCGACGCGCCGCCGATCGTATCGGGCTGGTCGAGGGCAGGCAGGGTCGCGAAGGCCGCGGCGGTGGTGAACATCTTGGTGTTCGAGGCGGGGATGAACCGGCCGTCGGGATTGACCGCGACGATCTCCTTGCCGTCCTCGCCTGCGACTACCAGGCCGTAGCGCACGCCGGGACCGGCCTCGCCCAGCTTGGCCTCGACCCGCGATTGCAGCGTGTCCTGCGCGGCGGCCGGCGCGGCGATCGAGAGGGCGAGGAAGAGGATGGCGGTGCGGGATGCTGTCATGCCGGGAGCGTAACGCCAACCGCGCCGCGAGCAATGGCGCAGGGGGCATTCAGACCCTTGGCACCGTCATAGCCGCGCTGCCTAGCCGCTTCCCGTCGAGGAGCATGTCGCGCGGCGCGATGCGCCCCGCGCGACATGCTCACCCGATTTCAGGGCAGGAGCGCGAGCCATTCCCGCATCATCGCGTCGCCGCGGGCGCTGAGCTCGAGGTAGCACCGCCTTCTGTCGGTGGGATCGGCGCGTCGCACGATCATCCCGCTGGCCGTCAGGATACCGATCCAGCGCAACGCGGTCGTCGGCGGAACCCCCGAGGCGGCGCGGGCATGATTGACCGACACTTGCCGGGACTCCTCCTGCGAAATGAACAGGTTGAGCATCATGTCCCATGCGGGATCCGTGAAGAGATGCGCGGAATCGCCGAACACCCCGTCACGGACGCGACGCGCGTGATAGACGGCAGCGGCCTTCTCGCCCGGGGTCGGGCTGGACGGGACCTTTGCTACCGTTACCCGTGGTGCGCCGCTCGGGCTCCGGAACAGCCCTTCCCACTCCCCCACAACCGAATTGGCGCCGATAATGCTGTTATCTTCCATGACGTGCCTCCGTCAGGCTGGGACGCTCCAGGACGGATCGTCCCCATATCGCTTCAGGCGCTGTCTGTGCCGAAGCGTTCCGATGGCGAGCAGGAGCGGTGCCGGATAGCTCCACAATGCCTGCATCGCCCAATAGGACCAGGGTTGAGTCTCGGGCGAGAACATCACCAGATGCGTCGCGACGATGTCGATCTGCACCATGGAGACCCACATCGGCCAATAACGTTGCGCGCGCAGCGCCAGCGCCAGGAACGCGGCGGTCATCGCCACGTCGACCCACATGGTGACGATCTCGGTCCGCATATAGCGGTGCACACTGGCCCCGAGCGCCAACGCCGAGGCCAGTGTCGCGACGACCAATATGGCCGCCGCGATCCGCTCCGGCGTTCCGCCTCGAAACCCTGCGTACACGCAGCTCCCGATCAGCAAGGTAAGGAATATTGCTGGCATCATCCCGCCGATCTGGAGCAGCGGCCACCGAGACGGTCAACCGGAACATTTGTCAGCCGACGAGGTGGAGCGGCGTGACATTGCCTTCCATCCCGGAAAGGCGACCTTCGGGCGCCGGGCACAGATCGCCATAGCCCAGGATCTCATGATCCTCCGCGACCTGGCGGAGCGAGCCATGCGCCTGCGCCATCTCGGAGATCGCGCTGAAGATAAGGGTGGTGGCGCGGCCGATCTGGTCGACGGCGACCTGGCCTTCGGTAAGCCCGAACGCACCGGAAACCCGAGCGCGGAGCACTTCGGTGCCAACCGCCAGCACTTCGATGGCGGCGTCGTTGATCGCCATTTCGGCGGGTTTCAGGGAGCGGGCGACCCGCACGGCGGTGATGGTCTTGAAAGAAGGCATGACTTTCCCCTTCGCGGCGACCCGAGCCGCCACGCTGTTGCGTTGTCGTTGAGAAGAAAGGCTTTACCGGCCTTTGAACATGCTCTGGATCACATGCATCCCCTGCGAGAGCTGGGCCATCAGAACGACGATGGCGACAGCACCGAGGGCGATCCACACAAGCCGTTGCAGCGCGCTAAGGTCATTGTATCGCCTTCCGAACCGCAACAGGGGGAACCATTGGAGTGGGTGATCCCGATGCCCGGCTCGAGCCCCGACTTCCGCCGAATCCGGGCCGTGGACAAGCATCCGCGGCTCGTCCCCGATTTTCTCGGGGGGCTGGAAAGGCCGAGTCGTTTCGGCGGCGAGCGCCCGTGCCGCCTCGCGCCGATTGGGCGAGCCGAACTTGGAAACGGCGGTTCGGATATATTCGTCAACGGTATAGGGAGAGAGATCGAGCAGTTGCGCGATCTCCTTCGACGACCTGCCCTGCCCGACGAGGAGCAGGCAATCGCGTTCTCGCGGGGTCAGCAGACTGGCGCGATCCGATACCATAATGGACCGTTACCCTAGACACCGCTGTCTCTCAACGGCGGCGATGCGCGCGCAGCATCCGTAGTTTACGCAAATGGCACAATTTATCCGCGGTACAGGGGTGCGATTCGGGCGCGTGAACGGGATTGCGCGATCGGGTCAGGCCCGATCGGGTGCGCGATAGACCTTTTCGTCGAGCTCGCCCTCCCAGCGTGCGACGCTGGTCGCAACGGCGAGGTTGGCGCTGGCGCTGGGCACGGTGCGGGTCATGTCGAGCAGCCGATCGAACGGCAGCACGAAACCGACCACCAAAGCGGTCTGCTCGGGCGCGATGCCGACCGCGGAGAGGACGGCGGCGAGCATGAACAGCGACGCGGAAGGCACCGGCGCGGTGCCGAACGCCGCGAGGGCGCCGGTGAGCAATACCGTGCCATAGACTTGCGGGCTGAGCGGCGTGCCGAACGCCTGGAGCGCGAACATGCTGAGCAGGCCGACATACATCGCCGTGCCGTCCTTGCCGATGCTCGCGCCGAGCGGGAGCACCGTGGAGAAGACCGGGCGGCCGACGCCGAGATTCTGTTCCGCCACGCGCATCGCCACCGGCAGGGTGGCCGAGCTCGACGCGGTCGAGAAGGCGACGACCAGCGCATCGACGATGCCGCGGAAGAAGGGCAGCACCGGCAGGCGGGCGAGCAGCCGGAGCATCAGGCTGTGCACCACGACGATCTGGATCAGCGATCCGAGCACCACCGCCAGCGCCAGCCAGCCGACATGGACGAACACTGCGGCACCGTTCGCCGCGACCGCATTGGCGATCAGCGCGAACACCCCGAACGGGGTGGCTTCCATGACGATGCCGACGATCTTGAGCAACACTGCGGAGGTCGATTGCAGCACCGCCCCGAAGGGTTTTCCCGCTTCCCCGGCGATCACCGTGCCGCAACCGACCAGGATCGCGACGAAGATCAGCGCGAGCATGTCGCCCTTGGCGAGCGCATCGACGATGTTGAGCGGGATGATGCCGATCAGCTGGTCATAGGGGGTAACCGGTGCACCGAGCGCGTGCGGCGCCGCGGTGCCGAGCGGGGCGCCGATGCCCGGGCGGACCAGCGCCGCGACCAGCATGCCGACCGAGACGGCGACCGCGGTGGTGAGGGCGAACAGCCCGATCGTCCGGCCGCCCAGCCCGCCGAGTCGCTTGGGATCGGCGAGCGAAGTGATCCCCGAGGCGATCGTCACCAGCACGATCGGCGCGACCAGCATGCGGATCGCGCGGACGAACAGGTCGCCGAGGAACTGGACGTGCGGCGTGGCGGAGGGCCAGACCAGGGCGAAGACCAGGCCCAGGGCCAGGGCGCCGAGGACGCGCTTCCACAGCGCGGTGGCGAACCAGGCCTTCAACACCTAGCGACAGCTTCCGGATGTGGGCGTATGCGGCAGCGCCCGACCGGCGGCCTTGCCCGTCAGCGCGCCCTTGTCGACCGCAACCACGCCGTTGACCACGACCGTCTGCACGCCCGCGGCGAGCAGGGTCGGCGCCTCGTAGGTAGCGCGCGAGGCGTAGGTCTTGGGGTCGAACACCACCACATCCGCGAACGCGCCGCTTTTCAGGTGCCCGCGCCCCTTCAGGCCGAACCAGTCCGCGGGAAAGGCGCTGCTGCGTTCGATGAACTCGCGCACCGTGAGCACATGATCGGCAACGACATATTTCGCATATTTGCGCGCGAAGGTGCCATAGACGCGCGGATGGCCGCCTGACGCGTCCGAGCCGGTCATCACCCAGGGACGCGCCATGAAGGCGGCGATATCGGCCTCGCTCTGGTTGAACGAGACGGTGCCCGAATCGCCCAGGCGGATCGCAGCGATCGCGGCGGTGACCGCATCCTCGCCGCGCGCCTTGGCGACCTGGGCGAGCGTCTGGTTGGCGTATTTGCCCTCGACGATCAGCAGCTTGTCCGGCCCGCCGCGCTTGCGGAGATTCTCGGTGATGCCCGCGCGCAATTTCTCGGCCAGCGCGGGATCGTCGAAGCGCTTGAGCAGCGCCGGTCGGCCGCCGTCCTGCGCCCAGAGCGGCATCAGCGAAGCGACCAGGCTCGTGCCCGAGGCGGACCAGGGATATTGATCGGCGGTCACGTTCTGGCCGGCCTTCCGCGCCGCCTCGACCTTGGCGATGATCGCCGGCGCCTGGCCCTGCACGTCGACGCCGAGCGCCTTGATATGGCTGATATGCGCCGGAAGGCCGCCTTCCTTGCCGATGCGGATCGCCTCGTCGATCGCCGCCGCGAGCCCGACCGTGTAGGAGGATTCGTCGCGGATATGGCTGTCATAGACGCCGCCGCGCGTGCCGGCCTCCCTGGCGAGCTCGATCACTTCATCGGTCTTCGAGAAGCTCTGCGGTGCATAGAACAGCCCCGTGGAGAGCCCGAGCGCGCCGTGGCACATCGCATCGGCGACCAGCGCCTTTTCCTGCGCCAGCTCGTCCGGCGTGGGCGCGCGATCCGCCTCGCCGATCACCTTCTCGCGCACCGCGCCGAAGCCGACATAGGCGGCATAGTTGATGCCGACCGGCTTGGTCGCGGCGCTGCCGAGCACCTTGGCGATATCGGGCGTGCCGCCACCGTCATTGCCGATGAACGCGGTGGTCACGCCCTGCATCAGGAAAGCCGGGATCAGCCGCTTCGCGGGATCGTCGGATGCGAGATCGCCGCCCATGTGCGTGTGCGGATCGATGAAGCCGGGCGCGACGATCATGCCCTTCGCATCGATCGTGCGCGCGGCGGTCACGTCGGCATGGCGGCTGACCGAAACGATATGGTCACCCGAGATCGCGACGTCGCCGACAAAAGGTGCGTCCGAGCCGGTGTAGATCGTGCCGCCACGGATCAGCAGGTCGACCTTCAGCGGCGCCGGCGGCGATGCCGCACCCAGCGTGCAAGTCGCGATCCCGAGCAGCAACGCGACTCGCATGGTCATCCCCAAAATCCCTTTGTCGGCGGAAGCAGATAGCCGTGCGCGTCGCGAACCCCGCCCGCGCGATCCTCCGCGAGCCAGATCGGACCGTCAAGGTCGACGAAATCGGACAGGCGGGCGACGTGCAGCGCCGGCGCGATCGACAGCGACGAGCTGATCATGCAGCCGGTCATCAGCCCGAGCCCGCGTTCGCGCGCCGCGCGCGCCAGTTCGAGCCCGGCGGTGAGCCCGCCCGACTTGTCGAGCTTGACGTTGACGACCTGGTATCGCGCCGCGACGCGATCGAGATCGGCCGCGACATGCACCGATTCATCGGCGCAGATCGGCACGTCGGGCGTGAAGCCTTCCAGCCAGGCATCGTCGTCGGCGGGCACCGGCTGCTCGAGCAGCGCCACGCGGCACTCAACCAGCACGCGCTGCATCGCCTCGACCAGCCGCTGGTTCCAGCTCTCGTTGGGATCGACGATCAGCGCGGCATCGGGCGCGGCGGAGCGGACCGCGCGGATCTGCGCATCGGGCAATGAGGCGTCGACCTTGACCTTGATCAGCGGCGCATCGGCGATCTGCCGCGCCGCGACGCCCATCATCATCGGCGTGTCGATCCCGATGGTCAGCGCGCTCGCCAGCCGATCGGGCTCGGCTGCGCCGATCAGCGCCGCAACCGGTTTGCCCGCCAGGCGCGATTCGAGATCCCACAGTGCGCAATCGACTGCGTTGCGTGCGGCGCCGGGCTGCAGCAACGCCAGCAATTCCGCGCGCCCGGCCCCATCCTCGATCGCACCGCGAATGCCCTCGATCGCAGCAAGGCTGGTCTCGACGCTCTCGCCGTAGCGCGGATAGGGCACGCCCTCGCCGCGCCCGATCATGCCATCGGCCTCCACCGTCACCGTCACCACATCCGCCTGGGACTTGACCCCACGCGAGATGCGGAACGGGCGGCTCAGCGCGAAGCTATCGTACTGCGCGCGGAGGGTTCTAGGCATAGCAGCTCATCGAGGATCGGATCGACGCCGAGCGCGATCGGATCGGTGCAGGGCAGGCCCATCCGGTCGGCGGTGGCGGCGCACAGCCGCTCCGCCTCTGCCCGGTCGAGCCGCGAGGTGTTCATGCAGATACCGACCGCACGCACGTCCGGACTGGTCAGCCGAGCGACCTGGAGATTGGCGGCCAGGCACTCCTCGAGCCCCGGCAGCGCACGGCCGGGGATGCCGCGCATATGGGCGCGCACCGGATCGTGACACAGCACGAGCGCCTCGGGCTGCGCGCCGTGGAGCAACCCGGTGGAGACGCCGGCGAACGAGGGATGGAACAGCGAGCCCTGGCCCTCGATCAGGTCCCAGCCGCCGTCGTGGCGCGCGGGCGTCAGCGTCTCGATCCCGCCCGAGATGAAATCGGCGACCACCGCGTCGATCGGCACGCCCTCGCCCGCGATCAGGATGCCGGTCTGGCCGGTGGCGCGGAAATCGGCCTTGAGCCCGCGTGCGCGCAGGCCCTGGGTGAGCGCCAGCGTGGTGTACATCTTGCCGACCGAACAATCGGTACCGACGGTCAGCAGCCGGTGTCCGGCGCGCGGATTGCCGTTGCCGACCACCATGTTCGCCGGCGGCTCGCGCACGTCGAACAGCTGGAGCCCCTTCGCGGCGGCAAGCTCGGCAAGGCGCGGCACATCGCGCAGGCGCTGGTGGAGCCCGGCGGCGACGTTCATCCCCGCCTCGAGCGCGGCCACGGCGTCGTCGACCAGGTCGCCGCCCATCATGCCGCCCGAATTGGCGACGCCGAGCACGAAGGTCTTCGCGCCGGCTGCGGCGCCCTCGGCGATCGTCATGCGCGGCAGCCCGAGCGTGAGCGTCGAATCGTCGTGGCGGAATTCACCGACGCAATCGTCGCGGCGGAACTCGGCGAGACCGCGCGAGGTCTTGATGCCGGCGAAGTCGGTGCTGTGGCCCAGATAGAGCAGAAAGGGTGCGGGTATCATCGTGATAACGCTATCGTCGGCGCGGCGTGCCCGCGCATATCAATGGCGCGGCTCGGCATAGCCAGCCGTTATGGCGCGTCGATCACCTTGGCGAGCGTCTTGAGGAAATCGGTGGCAAGCGCGGTGGGCGGCCGATTGAGCAGGAACATCGCATGGACGTCGAACGTCACTTGCGGCTTGAGCGGCCGGATCGACAGGCCGGGCGCCAGCGAGGCCTCGGCAGTGAAGCTGTCGACCACCGTCAGCCCCACCCCCTGCCGCACCAGGGCGGTGGCGATGTAGAAGGTGCGGGCGGAGACGACCTCGTTGAGCACGACCTCCGCGCGCTCCAGCTCCTGGGTGAAGAGCTGGCCGATCGGGCCGCTCGCGACGACGCTGATGAACTTGTGGTCGCGCAGCCGCTGCAGCTCGATGCGTGGCGGCGCATCGGGCATGTCCTCCTCGCGATACAGGACGACGAGCTCGCCCTCGCCCAGCCAGCGATGGCCGATCGGCGCCGCGTGCGGCACCTCATAGGCGATCGCGATATCGGTCTCGCGCTCGTAGAGTTTCCGGAGCAGATCGTCGTGATGGACGGTCTGGAGATCGAACTTCACGCTTTCGTGCGTGCGCATGAACTCCGCCACGGCCATGGGCAGCGCGTGAAGCGCGATCGACGGCAGTGCCGAGACGCGCAGCATGTGCCCGGTGCCGCGGCGCAGGTTGCGGCTCGCTTCGCGCAGCGCATAGACCTTGTCCTGGATCTCGCTGACTTCCGTGAACAAGGTGTGGGCGTCGTCGGTGGGTACCAGCCGGCCGTTGGTGCGCTGGAACAGCTGGAAGCCGAGCAGCGATTCGGCGTGGCGCAGCATCTTCGAGACCGAGGGCTGCGAGACGTTGAGCGCCCGCGCCGCACCGCTCACCGAGCCGTTCACATAGACCGCATGGAAAATCTCGATATGGCGCAGGTTCATGGCGTCAGCCTAGCCGGCCTGCGCACGCTGTCCACCCCGACCTAGGTTTGGGATCGAGCGCCTGCCGTTCCGTCGCTTCGTCGCACGCTGGTCGCGGCAGGCAGGACGCGCGGCGGCGGCTCGCCTATCCGAAAGAGGCCCCGTTCTCCCCCCCCGGTAACGGCGGCACCGCGTTTGCCCCGCCCCAGGGCCCTCGCAACGACGGCCACCCGGCGCCCGCTCCGGGTGGTCGTTTTGCGTCCGGATCGGCACGCGCACCGCAGCCGGCATCGTCCTTAGCGGTTGACCTTGTGCGCGCGGTTGTGGCAGTCGGCGCGCGGCTAGCGGGTATAGTACAATGGTAGTACAGCAGCCTTCCAAGCTGAATACACGGGTTCGATTCCCGTTACCCGCTCCAATCGCCCCTTATGAAAACCGACACCCTCCCGCTCGCACTCTATGTGCACTGGCCGTTCTGCGTGTCGAAATGCCCCTATTGCGACTTCAACAGCCATGTCCGCGAGAGCGTGGACCAGGAGGCGTGGCGCGCCGGGCTGCTTGCCGATCTCGCGCATGAGGCGGCGCTGCTGCCGGGGCGGCGGCTGGGCTCGATCTTCTTCGGAGGCGGCACGCCCTCGCTGATGCCGCCCGAGACGGTAGCGGCGCTGATCGACGCGGCGGGGCAACACTGGGACTTCGAGCCCGAGATCGAGATCACGCTGGAGGCGAACCCCTCCTCGGTGGAAGCGGCGCGCTTCGCCGACCTGGCCGCTGCGGGGGTCAACCGCGTCTCGCTGGGGCTCCAGGCGCTAGACGATGCGGCACTGCGCTTCCTCGGCCGCGCGCACGGCGTGGACGAGGGGCTGGCGGCACTCGAGACCGCGCAAAAGACGTTCGGCCGGGTCAGCTTCGACCTGATCTATGCGCGCCCGGACCAGTCGCTCGGCGCCTGGGAGGCCGAGCTGGTCCGCGCGATCGGCTTCGGCACCGAGCATCTCTCGCTCTACCAGCTCACGATCGAGCCGGGCACGCGCTTCGCCACGCTGGCGGCGCAGGGCGCGCTGACGATCCCCGACGGCGATGCCGGCGCCGACCTGTTCGAGGCGACGCGCGCGATCACCGCCGCGGCCGGGCTGCCCGCATACGAGATTTCGAACCATGCCCGGCCGGGCGCCGAGAGCCGCCACAACCTGACCTATTGGCGCTATGGCGACTATGCCGGCATCGGCCCCGGTGCGCATGGCCGACGCGGCGGGCTGGCGACGGTGCGCCACAAGAAGCCCGAGAACTGGATGGCGGCAATCGCGCGCAACGCGAACGGCCTCCAGGTCGAGGACGAACTGACGCCGCACAATCGCGCGACCGAGGGGCTGGTGATGGGGCTGCGGCTGGGCGAGGGCGTGGACGTCACGCGCATCGCCGCGCTGGCGGGCGGCACCGCGCCGCTCGACGATCTCGTGATCGCGCGGCTTGTCGACCAGGGGCTGATGGCGCGCGACGGCGACCGCCTGCGCGCCACCGAAGCGGGGATGCCGGTGCTCGAGGCGATCCTGCGCGAGATCGTGCTCGACTAGCTGGCGCGCCATCGCTCGAACTGTCATGCGAGCCTGCTACGGCACCCTGCCAGTACCGAGAGGAGCGTCCATGCGCCTGCCCCTGATCCCGCCCGCCGAGCTGACCCCCGAGCAGAAGCCGCTCTATGACGCGATGCGCAAGGGCATCGCCAGCAACTTCAACGCCTTCAAGGTCGAGCGCGAGGACGGCGCGCTGATGGGGCCGTGGAACCCCTGGCTGCACGAGCCGCGCATCGGCAAGGCGATCTGGGACCTTACCCTGGCGATGACCGCCGAGGCGAGCCTGCCCGACAATGTCCGCCAGGTCGTGATCCTCGTCGTCGGCGCGCGGTTCGACGCGGCGTACGAGATCTACGCGCACATCGCCGTCGCCGAGAAGGAGGGCATGACGCCCGAGCGACTCGCGACGCTGACCGCCGACCTCAAGCCCGTCGACCTGAGCCCGGGGGAGAGCGTCGCGTTCGACCTGGCCTTCACGCTGGTCCGCGGCGGCACGCTGCCCGAGCCGGTCTACCGGCTGGCGGTGAAGACGTTCGGCCAGCACGGCACGAACGAGCTGATCTACCTGGTCGGGCTGTACGCGCTCGTCTCGACCACGCTGAACGGCTTCAACGTGCCCGTGCCCGAACGCGACTGAGTCTTTTCGAAAACGCGCGGAAGAGCGCGTTTCGAGGCGGC
>JBEVLV010000082.1:0-4145 GCA_040508955.1 Sphingomonas sp.
GCCGAGGATCGCGGCTGACCCCGTCGCCAGACGGCGCGACTTGCCTTACCGTTCGCGGGTCGCCGCGAACTTCACCTTGGCATAGCGATCGGCAATATAGCCGACTTCCCAGGCGGACTTGGCCAGGAACACCGGATTGCCGTCGCGATCCTTGGCCATCGCCCCGCGATTGAGCGCCATGAAGTCCTGGAGGTCCTTGGGATCCTCGGCCGAGATCCAGCGCGCCGTCTCGAACGGCGCCATCTCGAGCCCCGCCGCCACCTTGTACTCGGCATCGAGCCGCGAGAGCAGCACGTCGAGCTGGAGCTGCCCGACCACGCCGATGATCCAGTTCGAGCCGATATCGGGGTAGAAGACCTGGGTCACGCCCTCCTCGGCCATGTCGTCCAGCGCCTTGCGGAGCTGCTTGGTCTTGGTCGGGTCCTTGAGCGCGACGCGGCGCAGGATTTCCGGCGCGAAGTTCGGCAGGCCCGTGAAGCGCACGTCGGCGCGCTCGGACAGCGTGTCGCCCACCCGCAAGGTGCCGTGGTTGGGGATGCCGATGATGTCGCCCGGAAACGCCTCGTCCGCCAGTTCGCGCTCGCGCGCGAAGAACAGGATTGGCGAATGGATCGCGATCGGCTTGCCGTGGCCCGTCGGCGTCAGCTTCATGCCGCGCTTGAAGGTGCCCGAGCAGAGCCGCATGAAAGCGATGCGGTCGCGATGATTGGGGTCCATGTTCGCCTGGACCTTGAACACGAAGCCAGTGACTTCGTCGCGGGTCGGCTCGACCGGTGCCGGCTCGGCCGGCTGGGCGCGCGGCGGCGGGGCGAACTCGGCGATCGCGTTGATCAGCGAATCGACCCCGAATTCCTTCAGCGCCGATCCGAAATAGACCGGCGTCAAATCGCCATGCTGGTAGGTCGCCGCATCGAACTCGGGATAGCCGACCTGCGCCAGTTCGACCTCCTCGCGCAGCTTGGCGAGATTGTCGGACGACAGGATCGCATCGAGCTGCGGATCGTCGAGTCCGCTCGTTTGGATCACCTTGCCGTGGAATTCGCGACTGTCGCCCTCGGGCAGCAGCAGCCGCTTGTTGGCGAGGTCGTAAATGCCTTCGAAGGTACCGCCCATGCCCACCGGCCAGGTCATCGGCGTCACGTCAAGCGCGAGCAGGTTCGCCACCTCATCGAGGATGTCGAACACCTCGCGGCCCTCGCGATCGACCTTGTTGACGAAGGTGATGATCGGCACGTTGCGGAGGCGACAGACCTCGAACAGCTTGCGGGTCTGGCTCTCGATGCCCTTGGCGACGTCGATCACCATCACCGCCGAATCGACCGCGGTCAGCGTGCGATAGGTATCCTCGCTGAAATCCTCGTGGCCCGGCGTATCGAGCAGGTTGAAGGTGATCCCCTCGCGCTCGAAGGTCATCACCGACGAGGTGACCGAGATGCCGCGCTGCTGCTCGATCTTCATCCAGTCCGAGCGGGCGCGGCGGGCGGCGCCCCGCGCCTTGACCTCGCCGGCAAGATGGATCGCACCGCCGAACAGCAGCAGCTTTTCGGTGAGCGTGGTCTTGCCCGCGTCGGGGTGGGAGATGATCGCGAAGGTGCGGCGGTCGGAAACAGACATCGCGGCGCCCTAGCGCCTTACAGCTCCAACGTCACCTGCATGCTGAAGGTGCGGCTTTCGCCCGGCGCGAAACGCAGCATGCCCGGCTTGTCCCAGATCTCGCCGGCGAAGCCCGCCGGATCGGCGATCCCCCACCAGGGCTCGACGCAGACGAAGCGCGCGCCCTGCTTGGTCCAGATGCCAAGACCGGGCGCACCGCCGAACCCGATCTCCAGGCTGGGCCCGCCCTCGGGCCCATAGACCAGGGACGGGCTGGCGACCGGGTCCCAGATCAGCGCATCCCTGTCGAACAGCCCATCGGACAGCGCGAGCGTGCGGCCTGCGAGCGGACTCGACCGCGGTTCGGGAGAAATGAGGCCCTCGCCCATCACGATCTGCCGAAGCGCGCCGGACTCGTCGGCCGCGAAGAGCATGCGGTGCGTTTCGCGCGGCGCGCCGTAGGGGAGCGGCCAGGCGAAGGCCGGATGGAAGCCAAAGCTCGCCGGCATGTCCGCATCGCCGCGATTGGTCACGGTGATGTCGATCGACAGCGTCGCTCCTGCAAGCGCGTACGCCGCGTCGAGCGTGAAGGCGAAGGGATAGACCGTGCGCGTCGCATCATTGTCCGTTAGCCGGAACACCGCACGGTCCGCCGCCTGCTCGACAAGCTCGAACCTCTGTCTTCGGGCGAAGCCGTGCTGCGGCAGGGCATATTCCTTGCCCCCAAGCCGGTATCGGTCGCCCGCCAGCCGCCCGACGATCGGAAAGAGCAAGGGCGCCCGCCCGGCCCAGAAGGCCGGATCGGCATCGGTCATCAGCTCGCGCCCCTCGGCGTCGCGCAGATAGCTCAGCTCCGCGCCCAGCGGGTTGATCGCCGCGCTGAGCGCGCCCGATGCGATCTCGATCATCGCGATCAGTCCTGGCGGTGCACCGCGAAACCCTGCCAGCTCTGGTTGACCGGCATCAGCTCGAGCGTGTTGATGTTGAGGTGCGGCGGCAGCGTCGCGACCCAGAGCAGCGTTTCGGCGATATCGTCGCCGGTCATCGGATCGACGCCGCCATAGAGCTTGTCCGACGTTTCCTGGCTGCCGGTGCGCACCAGCGTGAACTCGGTCTCGACCATGCCCGGCTCGATCGACGTCACGCGCACGCCCGTGCCGTGCAGGTCGGCGCGCAGGTCCAGGCTGAACTGGCGCACGAACGCCTTGGTGCCGGCATAGACGTTGCCGCCCGGATAAGGATAGTTCGCCGCCACCGACGAGATGTTGATGATCGCGCCCTTGCGCGCGACCAGGCCGGGCAGCAGCTTGTGCGTGATCGAGACTAGGGCGGTGATGTTGGTGTCGATCATCGTCGTCCAATTGGCGAGCGATGCGTTCTGCGCCGGCTCCAGCCCGAGGGCGAGCCCGGCATTGTTGACCAGCAGGTCGATCTCGCGAAAACCTTCCGGCAGCGCGTCGAGCGCGGCATCGCGCGCTGCTTCGTCGCGCACGTCGAACACCGCGCCATGGAAACGCTCGCCCAGCTCGGCCGCCAGCGCTTCGAGCCGATCGACACGGCGCCCGGTCCCGATCACATGCCAGCCCGCATCCACGAATGCCCGCGCCGCCGCTTCGCCGATGCCAGCGGTTGCTCCGGTGATGAGTGCTACGGGCATGCGTGTCTCCTTCTCGAATCCTTGCGGGGCCTATGGTCAATCCGCGCAGCGGCTGCAATTGTCCCCGCGGGGAATCCATGGAAACGATCAGGATCATCGGCTTCGCGACGCTGGCGGCGGTCCTCTATGGCGTACTGCACGATCAGGTGACCGCGCATCTATGCGTCGAATATTTCACGATCGGCCACCCGCCCGTCTTCCCGACAAGCTCGCCCTTTCTGCTCGCACTGGGATGGGGCGTGATCGCCACTTGGTGGGTGGGGTTGCCACTGGGGGTCGGGCTGGCCGCAGCCGCGCGGTTCGGGCGCGCGCCCAAGCTATCGCTCGCGGAACTGTATCGACCGATCCTGCTGCTGATCCTCGGCTGCGGTGCGCTCGCCCTACTGGCCGGAATCGCCGGAGCGGTCGGCGCCGCGACGGAACAGGTCTGGCTCGTCGGATGGCTCGCCGACGCGGTTCCCCGTGAGAAGCACACCGCCTTCCTCGCCGACCTCTGGGCGCATGGCGCGAGCTATGCCGGCGGCGTGCTGGGAGGCATCGGGCTGATCGGCGCCACCATCTGGCGGCGCCGCCGGCTTACCCTCTGAGCGTCGCGCCGAGCTTCGCCGCGGCCGCGACGACCTTGTCCGCCACCGCCTTCAGTTCCTCGTCGGTGAAGCTCTTCTCGCCGGGCTGCAGCGTGACCTCGATTCCCAGCGACTTCTGCCCTTCGGGCACGCCGGTCCCGCGGAAGTCGTCGAACAGGCGGGCGGCGGCGATGGTCGCCTTGTCGGCGCCCTTGATCGCCCGCACGAGATCGCCCGCCGGCAGAGCGGCCGGCACGAGGAAGGCGAAGTCGCGCGTCACCGCCTGGAGCGCCGGCGGCGCATAGTGCGGCCGGGCGAACGTCGCGGCA
>JBEVLV010000083.1:0-8540 GCA_040508955.1 Sphingomonas sp.
AAATTGATGTGGGTGGAGCGGGGGATGCCGCGCGATGCGTTGCGTACATGTTGGAACGGATGAATCGCGCCGATGCTCGGTGTATGGGAAGAGCAACCCTTCACCCGAGGAGATGCATGTCTCACCGGGCACACTCGGCGCCTTGATTGATCGGAAGTTGGCGATTGGCAATTGCCGTACCGTCACATATTGGACTGCTTCGGAAATGTTGGGGGATAGAGTGCCACTCCAGAGACGAATCCGTAAAATCGCACTAGCATTTGTCCTCCCATGCGGTTTGTGGTCCCATGCGGCGTTTTCGCAGGATTTATCTGATCCTGCGGGCTCTGGCGTGCTCGTTTCCGCCATGCACTGGCTGCAGGGAACGCTTTTGGGCACTGTCGCGACAGTCGTCGCGGTCATCGCTGTCGCCGCGGTCGGCCTACTTATGCTCACCGGCCGGATCAACTGGCGCTACGGCGCGACGGTGATCCTGGGTTGCTTCATCCTGTTCGGTGCCGCCAGCATCGTCGCGGGGATCCAGTCGACCGCGCAGATGAGCCAGTGAACGGCATAGAGCGCGATCCCCTGTTCGTGGCATTGACGCGGCCGCAGATGTTCGCCGGGGTCACCTATAGCTATTTCATCGCCAACGGCGTGGCGGCGACCGAGCTGTTCCTGATCTTCAAATCCGCCTGGGTGGTGGCGATTGCGCTCGCCATCCATCTGGCGGGCGTGGTGTTGTGCCTGCGCGAGCCGCGTTTCTTCGATCTGTGGATCACCCGCATCAGCCGCTGCCCGCGCGTGCGCAACCATGCGATCTGGCGATGCAACTCCTACCGCCCCTGACGCGGGACCCCAAGGTCGTCGCACGGGAGGCGCCGGCGGGCCGGCATCTCCCCTATGCGCGGCATGTCGACGATCACACGATCGAGACGCGCGACGGGCTGCTGATGCAGACGATCCACCTGCGCGGATTGCTGTTCGAGACCGCCGATACCGAGGAGATCAACTATCGCAAGCGCCTGCGCGACGCGATGCTCCAGTCGATCGGCACGTCGCGCTTCGCACTCTATCACCATGTCGTCCGGCGGCGTGTCGATGCGCAGCTCGCGGCGGAGTTTCCCGACAGCTTTTCGGCGCGGCTCGATGCGGCATGGCGGGTGCGGCTCGCGGACAAAAGGCTCTACGTCAACGACCTGTTCCTGACCTTGGTGCGCCGCCCGCTCCAGGGACGGATCGGCTTGTTCGACCGGCTGCGCGGGACCCAGGCCCAGGCGAACGCCGCCAATGAATTGCACCAGCTCGATACCGCCCGCGACGCATTGCTTGCGGCGTTGGGCAGCTACGAACCTCGGCTGCTCGGGGTCTACCAGACCGCACATGGCCCCTGTTCCGAACCGCTCGAGTTCCTGTCGTCGCTGTACAATGGCGAGATGCGTCCCGTGCTGCTGCCGATGCAGGATCTGGGCGCCTATCTGCCCTATCGCCGGGTGAGCTTCGGGCAGGAGACCGTCGAGCTCGGCGCCGCCGGCGCGTCGCCGCGCAGTTTCGTCGGGCTGGTCTCGATCAAGGATTATCCTGGGCAGACCGCACCCGGCATGCTCGACGAGCTGCTGCGCTTGCCGTTCGAGTTGGCGATCTCGCAGAGTTTCGGCTTCGTCGATCGCCAGGCGGCACTGTCGAAGATGAACCTCGCGCTTCGCCGCATGCGCTCGGCGGAAGACGAGGCGGTGAGCCTTCGCGCCGATCTATCCAACGCCAAGGACGATGTTGCCGCCGGCCGCGCGGGCTTTGGCGAGCATCACATGACGATCGCCGTGCGCGGCGACACGCCGGGCCAAGTCGACGAAGGCGTGGCCGAGGTCCAGGCGGTGCTCGCGGACATGGGGATCATCGCAGTGCGCGAGGAGATCGCGCTCGAGCCGGCCTTCTGGGCGCAGTTCCCCGGCAACTTCAAATATATCGCCCGGCGCGGCCTGCTTTCGACGAGCAACTTCGCCGGTTTCGCAAGCGGCCACAACCTCCCCCAGGGCAAGGCCGAGGGCAATCACTGGGGCGAGGCGGTGACGCTGCTGGAGACGACCGCGGCGGGCCCGTATCATTTCAACTTCCACCAGGGCGACCTGGGCAACTTCACCGTGATCGGCCCCTCGGGATCGGGCAAGACGGTGGTGCTCAACTTCCTGCTCGCCCAGGCACGCAAGTTCCGGCCGCGGATCATCTTCTTCGACAAGGATCGCGGCGCGGAACTTTTCCTGCGCGCGATCGGCGGTCGCTACGATCTGCTGCGCCCGGGGACGCCCTCGGGTCTCAACCCGCTCCAGATCGACGACACGCCGGCCAACCGGCAGTTCCTGATCGACTGGATCGCGCTGCTCGCCGGCGGCGCCGATATCGAGGAGATCGCGCGGATCAAGGACGCGATCGACGCCAATTTCGACCAGCCGCTCGAGCATCGACGCCTGCGGCACCTCGCCGAGCTGTTTCGTGGCGGGCACCGTCCCCATGCCGCGGACCTGTGGGCGCGGCTGCGGCCCTGGTGGGGCGAGGGCGAGCGCGCGTGGCTGTTCGACAATGCGCGTGACGAGACTGACCTCAGCGCGGAGACCGTCGGGTTCGACATGACCCAGATCCTCGACGATCCGGCGCTGCGCACGCCGGCGATGATGTACCTGTTCCACCGCGTCGAGGAACGGCTCGACGGGACCGCGGCGATCATCGTAGTCGACGAAGGTTGGAAGGCGCTCGACGACGATGTCTTCGTGCGGCGGATCAAGGATTGGGAGAAGACGATCCGCAAGCGGAACGGCATCGTCGGCTTCGCCACGCAGAGCGCGCAGGACGCGCTGGAGAGCCGGATCGCGAGTGCGATCATCGAGCAGGCCGCGACGCAGATCTTCATGGCCAATCCCAAGGCGCGCGCGGCGGACTATGTCGAGGGTTTTGGCCTCACGCCGCACGAGTTTGATCTCGTGCGCACACTGCCGGACAATGCCCATTGCTTCCTGATCAAGCATGGCAACGAGAGCGTCGTGGCGCGGCTGAACCTGAGCGGCGAGCGCGACCTGCTCATCATCCTTTCGGGACGCGAGCGCACGGTGCGCCTGCTCGATGCGATTCGCGCCGAAAGCGGCAACGATCCGGCCGAATGGCTGCCGCGCCTGTTGGAGGTCGCATGAACGGCAACTGCCCGGGCATAACCGATGGCGCGTTCCTGCCGAGCGTGCTGGCATTCGTCGATTGCCAGGCTCAGGCGATCGGCGCAGGCGGCTATCAGGCAATGGCCGCGCCAGGATCGCCACTGTCGCTGATGCTGACGGCGATGCTGACGCTGTTCATCGCCTTCTTCGGCTTCCGCATGCTGTTCGGCGAGACGCCGGGCGTGCGCGACGGCGTGGTCGCGCTGGTCAAGATCGGGATCGTGCTGGCGCTCGCGACGAGCTGGGCCGCCTATCGCACGCTCGCCTATGACGTGGCGTTCCACGGGCCGGCCGAGCTGGTCGCGACGATCGGGTCGCCGGCCGGTATTCCGGGTGCCGGCGGCAGGATCGCCGACCGGCTGGGGCAGGTCGACAATGCGTTGATCGAACTGAACCGGCTTGGGACCGGATCGCGCCTCCTCGGGACGATCAACACGGTGCGCACGGTCAACGGCCAGCAAACCGCGCTGGAAGAGCCGGTCCAGGAGCCCGGCACGATCTTCGGTCCTTTCGCGCTTGGCACGGCGCGGCTGGTGTTTCTTACCGCGACGATCGCCGGCTTCGCGTCGGTGCGCCTCGTAGCCGGACTGTTGCTCGCGCTGGGCCCCTTGTTCATCGCCTTCCTGCTGTTTGAAGGCACGCGAGCCCTGTTCGAGGGTTGGGTGCGCGGGATGCTGGCCGCGATCGTCGGCGCGGTCGCCGTCACGATCCTGCTCGGCGTCGAGCTGGCGCTGCTCGAGCCGTGGCTTGCGCAGCTGATCGCGTCCCGCCAGACCGGGCAGCCGATCGGGGGAGCGGATACCGAACTGCTCGTCGTCGCACTTGCCTTCGCCCTGGCCTTGCTGGCCGGGCTCGGCATGTCCGCGCGGCTCGCCATGGCGTTCCGGATGCCGCCCGCATGGCGATCCGCATTTGCCGGCCAGGCCGCCCAGAGCCCTGCGGCAGAGAACAATCGGTCAGCGATCATCAGCGGGAATATCACGCACGTGCCATCCGAAGAATATTCCCGCGCGGCGGCGATCGCGGGAGCCGTAGCCAGCACGCAGCGTCGTGAAGCCGCGGCCGGTGTCGCGACAGGCGCACCGTCGCGCACAGTGGCGCCGGGAGCGGCGCGAGATATTGTCGTCTCCCCGCCATCTCCGCTTGGCCAGAGTTATCGGCGACGTACCCAGGGCCGCATATCCGCCAGTGTCGGGCGAAGGGATGGCCGCGCGTGAAGAACAAATCGCGCGAGGCGCTCGACGCCTATTATCGGGAAGCCGGCAGCTGGGCGCTGGATCGGCAGGATGCGCTGCGTGCCTCGCGGCGTACCGCGTGGATCGTGGCCGGCGCCGCCGCGACCATCGCGGTGATGGAGGCGTTGGCGCTCTTGCTGCTGACTCCGCTCAAGACGGTCCAGCCCTATACGCTGCTGGTCGACAAGCAGACCGGGTTCGTCCAGGCGCTCAAGCCGCTCGATGCACAGCAGGTGAGCGGCAACACCGCGCTGACCCAGTCCTTCCTCGTGCAATATGTGATCGCGCGCGAGAGCTTCGACATCTCCGCGCTCCAGGCCAATTACCGTAAGGTTTCGCTCTGGTCGGAAGGCGACGCACGCAGCGCCTATGTCGCGGGCGTCCAGGCCTCGAATCCCGATAGCCCGCTGGCGCGGCTGCCGCGCACGAGCGTGATCGAGACGCGGGTGAAAAGTGTCTCGCCCCTGTCTGGTAACAGCGCGCTGGTGCGGTTCGAGACGGTGCGCCGCGACGCCGGCGGCAGCGCCCAGCCGGCGCGCGCCTGGGTCGCGGTGATCCGCTATCGCTATTCGGGCGAGCCGATGAGCCTGGAAGACCGCTTCATCAACCCGCTCGGATTCGAGGTCGTGCGCTACCAGCGCAATGCCGAGGCGCTGCCACAGCCCGAACCTTCTCCGGTTGCATCGACACCTTTGGTCGCGCCTCAAGCGGCGCCTTCAGTCCCAACCACAAAAACGCTCCAAGAGATACGGCGGTGAGGCTCGCTCTCGTCCTGCTCCTCACGCCGTTGGCGGCCCAAGCCCAGGTGCCTCCGCGTCCGGGCTTGGGCAATCCGCATGTCCAGTCCGTCACCTATGCCGAAGACCAGGTCGTGCTGCTGCAGGCGGCTCCCGGCTATCAGCTGACAGTCGAGTTCGCCGCCGACGAGCATATCGAGAATGTCGCGATCGGCGACAGTGGTGCCTGGCAGGTCGCGGCGAACAAGCGCGGCGACCGCCTGTTCCTCAAGCTCCTCCAGCCGGGCGTCACGACGAATATGGTCGTGGTAACCGATACGCGAAGCTATTCCTTCGATTTGGCGCCGCTGAGCCAACCGCAGCCGGACATGGCCTATACGGTGCGCTTTCTCTACCCATCGCCTCCCCAAGGCGCGAATACGGCGCCGGAAGCCCAGGTAGGGCGCTACAAGCTGAGCGGCTCTAAGAACCTGATGCCCGCCGGCATGCATGACGACGGCGTCCACACCTATATCGAATGGCCCGTCGATCGCTCGCTGCCCGCGATCTATGCCGTCAACGACCAGGGTAAGGAGAGCTTGGTCAACGGCATGATGCGCGATGGCCGCATCGTCATCGACAGCATCCAGCCCAGGCTGGTCTTCCGCATCGACAACAGCAGCGCGACGGCGACGCGCATCGTCGAGAAGGTGCGCTGATGGCGACGTTGCCCGAGCCCACCGATCCGCGGCTGACCCAGCAGGCCGACGTCCGCCCGGTCGTCGCACCGGCACGCGGCGGCACGCCGGTCTGGTTGATCGCGGGAATAGTCGCCCTGCTCGCAATCGCGCTTTTCCTAGTGCTGGACGCGCGGCGCAGGGCGTTGACGGCGCCGGCGATCCAGCCGCGCTCGGCGGATGCCGTCGCTGCCCCGGCGCCGCCGCCCGCGTTGTATATCCCGGCCGAGCCAGCGCCTCCGCCATTGCCGGTGCTTGTGCCCGTAGCGCCGACCGCAGCACCGTCGCCGGTTATTGTTCCGCACGCGCCGCAACCCCAGCCTCAGATAGTCTATGTGCCGCAGCAGGCGTCGCCGGTAATCCAGTCCACACGTCCGGCGCCGGAGCGCGTCGCGGGCGAGCCGGCTCTCGTCATCGACACGACGGTAGCGGCCGCTTCTCCGACACAAGGGCTGGCCAATGCTGGACCGGGTTCAGGGAGTGGTCCGCAGCAGGCCTCGGTCGCTGGTGCGCGGACCGGAGCGGGCGTGCTGGCCAATCGCCCAACCACGGTACCGCAGGGTACGCTGATCCCGGCTGTCCTGGAAACCGCGCTGGACTCGACGCGCCCCGGCCTCGCCCGGGCGATCGTATCGCGCGACATCCGCGGCTTCGACGGCAGCCGCATCCTCGTGCCGCGCGGCAGCCGATTGATCGGAGAATATCGCTCCGACGTAGAACAAGGCCAGAACCGGATGCTGGTGAATTGGATCCGCTTGATCCGCCCCGACGGCGCCACGATCGCCATCGGCTCGCCGGCCAGCGATCCCTTGGGACAAGGCGGGATCAAGGCGGAGGTGAATAGCCACTTCTTCGAGCGCTTCTCCGGCGCGATCCTACAATCCGCGCTGGACATCGGCGTGAACCTCGCGTCGCGTGCGGCGAGCTCCTCGGTCTATCTCGGATTTCCGGGCTCGTTCCAGGGCGGGCAGAGCTTCGCGCAGAACGAGGTTCGGCCAACGCTCAAGGTCAAGGCGGCGACCAGCATCTCGATCTTCGTCGCGCGCGACCTCGATTTTACCGGCGTCGAGAAATGAGCCGCGCGGCGGTCGAAGCCGATGGGCAGGTCTATCTTCGCTCCTATCTGGCGCCGCTGACCGGCATGCTGGCGCGGCCGGACGTCACCGACATCTATGTCAACCGCCCCGGCGAGATCTGGGCAGAGACGCTGGGCGGCGCGATCGAGCGGCATGATGCGCCTGCACTCGATGCCGCGACGCTCGATAGGCTGGCGCGGCAGATCGCGGCGCTATCGCATCAAGGCATCAGCCGCGAGCATCCGCTACTCTCGGCAGCTTTGCCCGATGGCGCACGCGTCCAGGTCGTGGCGCCGCCGGCGACGCGCGGGCCGATGGCGATCGCGATCCGCAAGCACATCTCATCGGACCTGAGACTGGAAGACTATGTCGCGGCGGGTGCTTTCACATCGACGAAGCGCGGGGCTGGCCCGGGCAGGTCCGATATCGATGCCCGCCTGGCAGAGATGCTCGATGCGGGCGACATCGCTGGCATGCTTTCCTTGGCCGTGCGAGCGCGAAAGAACATCCTGGTCTCCGGCGGTACGTCGACCGGTAAGACCACCTTTCTCAACGCGCTGATCCGGGAGATTCCGGCCGAGGAACGGCTGATCCTGATCGAGGATACCCCGGAACTCCCTCAACACCACCACAATCTGGTGGGCCTTCTCGCGGTGCGCGGCGCGCTGGGCGAGGCGCGCGTTAGCGCGACCGACCTGCTCGCGGCGTCGCTGCGCATGCGACCTGATCGGATCATCCTGGGCGAGTTGCGCGGCGAAGAGGCCTATACCTTCCTTCGCGCGATCAACACCGGCCATCCGGGCTCGATGACCTCGGTCCATGCCGATTCCGCCGAGCAGGCGATCGAGCAAATCGTATTGCTCGTTCTGCAAGCAGGTACCCAGCTCAGCCGCGACGACGTCCGGCACTATGTGAAGAGCACCGTCGACGTGTTCGTCCAGCTCGCGCGGATCGGAGGCCACCGCCAGGTCGCCGAAGTGCTGTTGGCGTGACGATTTTTGCGATCGCATTCAGCGCTTCTGCGTCGCTCGCCGATCCAAGCGGTTCGAGCCCGCTGGTCGCGGCTGCGACCTGGCTCGAAGGGACGGTGCTGGGAACAGTCGCAAGCACGCTAGCGCTGATCGCCGTCGCGGGAGTCGGCATGATGATGCTGACTGGACGAATACATCTCCGGCGCGGTGGGACCGTCATTCTGGGATGCTTCATCCTGTTCGGCGCGCCCGGCATTGCCCTCGGAATGCAGAATGCGCTTCGTCGCGAAGCGGTTTTGCCACTGCCGCCCGCAGCGCTGGTCGAGCCTTCTGCTCTGGCAAACCTGCCAAAGCCCGCCGCGCCGTCTTCTAATTATGACCCCTATGCCGGCGCTTCATTGCCACCACGCTAGCCCTAGCAGTCCGCAGGCATTCGGTAGGTCCTAATCGGACCACCGCACTTGCTGCTCGCATCATCCCGGCTCGCTCACGAGCGCGAAACCTCCGGCAAATTTGGCGGTTAGGTCATTCTTCGATAGCGGAGCGACCATGAACGACCCGATGCGATCGTACGACGCACTTCGCCCCGAGCGCATCGACATCTTGGATGATGACGAGTTGCG
>JBEVLV010000084.1:0-15234 GCA_040508955.1 Sphingomonas sp.
GGCCACCGCGCCCAGTCGGGTCGCTCGGTAAAACTCAGGCGGTGGCGCGGGCGAGGGCCTTGCGGGTGCGCGTGCGCATCATGCCGCCGGCCAGGCCGAAGCCGCCGATCAGCATGCCCCAGGCCGCCGGCTCGGGCACGCCCGCCGCCGAGGCGCCGAAATCGGCCTTGAACTGGACATCGCCGTTGCCGATGTAGTTGGTCGCCCAGCCGTCGCGGGTCAGCGCGGCGAAGTCGCCGCCATTGTTGAGATACACGAACTTGCCGCCGGCATAGGCGTCCCCGGCATTGGGCATGCCGACCGCAACAGAGGGGCGCTCGATCTGCACGGCCGATGTCGACAGGAATGCGACATATTGGCTGCCGGTGTTCAGCGTCAGGCCCGGCGTGGCGAAGGCGAACTCGGTGGGCGTCTGAGTGCCGTTCGAATAGCCCTGGATCGCGCTGGTGAACAGCGCGTTGCCGGTCGCCTTGCTGCCGTCCCAGGCATAGATATAGGCGCGGAAATCGACCTCGTCGGCCGAACCGACCAGGTACATCGAGAAGCTGTTCAGCGCATTCTCGCCGCCGACGGTGAAGGTCTGGCCATAGGTCGCGGTGTTCGGCACGCCGAAGCTGTAGATGTCGCCGACATGGGTGCCGGAGGTATCGATATCCTGCGCCATGGCGGGGGCGGCGGCCAGACCGAGCGCGAGAAACGCGGCGCCGGCGAACAACTTCATCTTCATGTTTCTGCTTCCTCAGTTTTCCCGAGAAAAGCGCTAGCCCGGCCCCAAGTCTTTATATACGCTTATTTTTTCTGGTTAACGTCCCGCTTCTGGATCGCTGCTCAGAAGCTGAAGGCGAGTCCGGCGGTACCCATCCACTGGTTGCGCGAGCCTGCGATGGCGACCAGCGGCGAATCGCCGAAATCGTTGAGCATCCGGCTGTAGCTGCCGCCGGCGACCAGCTGGAGGCCGTGGGTGAGATCGCCGGTGAGCGACATCGCGCCGCCGATCCCCGCGGTCCAGCTCTTCCAGCCGCCCTTGGGCGTGTAGACGGGCAGCCCGCTTCGGGCCGATTGCGCCGGGGTCACGCCGAAATAGGTTTCGGCATAGCCATCCTCCGCGCGATCGGCAGAGGCGAATAGCGCGACCATCGACTTGCGGCTGAGCGGCGTCATGTAGCTGACCGCCGGCGTCCAGATGCCCGACTTGGACGCATTGGCGACATCGTGGCGATAGCTGACCGTCACGGACAGGCGATCATAGTCGCTGGTGATCACGCCGGTGCGACCGATACCGACATAGCCGCCGAGGTCGATTCCGACGCCGACCTTGCCCAGCGCCTTCACCCGGGCATCATCGATCCGCGACATGACGGTGCGGTTGAGGTTGACCCCCGCGACCGGGCCGGCCTGGACGTTCCAGCCGGGGCCCACCCCGTCCGGGATCAGATCGATGCTGGCGCGGTTGCCGATCAGCTGGAAGTCGAACCCGCCGACCCGGCCGATCGCTGCCGGGATCGGCGAGAAGATATAGTCGTTGGAGCCCTCGTAATCGGGGATGCGCCCGGCGCCCAGGCCGAGAATGATATGATCGCTGCCGTCGTCGACGGGTGGCGCCTCGCGCTGCTGGGCAAGGGCCGGCGCGGCGGAGACCAGCCCGAGCGCCAGGACCATGGAACGAAGAACAAAAGCCACAAAGGCGCTCCCGACGATAAATGTTGCACCCGCGAAACGCCCTCTAACATGCCGGGGTTCCTATAAAAGGTAGCGAATCCGAACTTGTTGCTTTTCGGTACCTGTACCTACGGTGAAACGCGCGGCAGAGAAGCGCGGCGGGCCGAAGCCGATCGCCGGGTTGCGCGAGAAGCCGAAACCCTCGCGTGGAATACCGAGCAAGGTATCGAGCCTGGAATTGCCATTGGCATCGTGGATCACGGCGATCGCATAGTCGCCGGGCGCCAGTCCCTCGATGCGCAACCGCGGCGAAGCCGCGGAGACGGTGCGCTTGATCGCGCCGGCGGCGCTGCGGCAATCGGGGAAGTCGGCGGGATCGGCGGTCAGGCAGATCCGGAGCACGCCCTTGGCCGAGCGCAGGTTGACGAATTCGACGTCAAGGCTGGCGACCGGCACGCCCCCCGGCAGCAGCACCAGGCACGCGGATGCGGCGGCGAGGCGTATCGCCCGGCGCGGCGAAGCTGCGTGCCTCGAAGCTGCCCAGGCCCCTGTCGGTGCCGCACAGCCGGTCCCAGAAGCGGAAATAGAGGCCGAAATTGCACGCATAATAATCGTGGTGCCTCTGATGATGGCTCGCGGTGATCAGCCACGCGCCGAGCGGCCCGCGCCACAGGAAGGGCGGGAAGAGCTCCCAGCCCATATGATTGGTCACCCCCATAACCGTCATGATCGCGAGCACCAGCCCCAGCGCGCCGACATGGATCGGAATCGCGAAGACCAGCAGCGGGATCACCACCGCGCCGGTCAGCGCCTCGATCCAATGGAAGCTCATCGCCGCCCAGGCGGTGGGCGGCCGGCTGGCGTGATGGACGGCGTGAGCGATGCGGAACAGCCGCGGCCGGTGCATCGCGCGGTGCGTCCAGTAGAACCAGGCATCGTGCGCGAGCAGATAGAGCAGCACCGAGACCGGCAGGTACCAGAGCGGCCAAGCGTGCACGTCGGTGTAGATGCGGGTCCAGCCACGATTGGCCCAGCCCCAGGCGACTATCCCCGCGGGAACGCCGTAGATCGCCGCAGACGCGAGGCTCCAGCCGATCTCGCGACGGATCTGCCGGTCGAGCCCTGCATAGAGGCCGGGATGCTTCAGCCGGGTTGCCAGCGCGAAACCGCCCGAGGCGGCCAGATAGCGCACGCCGACGATCAGCGTCATCGCGAGCGCCGAGGCGAGGATGGCGAGCAGCATGACGGCGTTGTAGAGCCTGGGCGAGAAAAGGGGAACGGTGGACGGGACCTGTCGCCCGGCCCGCCCTGCACCTGTGCGCGCGCATTCGGCGAAATACGGCCGCGCCCGTTCCGACCGGCGTTGCATCCGGGCGACCGACGCCCCAAATCCGGGCGGATGCCTCCCCAGACCCCGTCTTCCGCGCCCGAGCGGCCCATGCTCGGCACGATGAAGCGCTTCCTGCCCTATCTCTGGCCGAAGGACGCGCCCGGGCTGCGCGCGCGCATCGTCGTGGCGATGTTGCTGGTCGTCGCCTCGAAGCTGGTCCAGGTCTATGGCGCACCGTTCGCGCTGCAGGGCGCGATCGACCGGATGGCGAAGCCCGGGAGCCTCTCCAACCCCACCCTGCTCGTCGCACTGCTCGTCATCGGCTACGCCGCCGCCCGGCTCGGCTCGGTCTTCTTCGACAATCTGCGCAACGCGGTGTTCGAGCGGGTCGGCCAGGACGCCACGCGGCGGCTCGCGTCCGACGTGTTCCGCCATCTCCACCAGCTGAGCCTGCGCTTCCACCTGGAGCGGCGCACCGGCGCGGTCACCAAGGTGGTCGAGCGCGGCACCAAGAGCATCGACACGATGCTCTATTTCCTGCTGTTCAACATCGCCCCGACGATCCTCGAGCTGGCGCTGGTGATCGGCATCTTCGCCACCCGCTATGGCATGTGGCTGGTGGCGGGCACGCTGGCGATGGTGGTGATCTACATCGCGTTCACCCGCTGGGTGACCGATTGGCGCGCCAAGCTGCGCCAGCAGATGAACGACCTCGATACCGGCGCGGTCGCCCATGCGGTCGATTCGCTGCTGAATTTCGAGACGGTGAAGTATTTCAACGCCGAGGGGCGTGAGGCCGCGCGCTACGACAATGCCGTGTCGGCCTATGCCAAGGCGGCGACGGTGAGCGAGAATTCGCTCGCCTGGCTCAATATCGGCCAGTCGCTGATCACCAATTTCATGCTCGGCGCGGGCATGGTGCTGGTCGTGGTCGGCTGGTCGCAGGGCAGGTTCACGCCCGGCGACGTCGTACTGGTCTCGACGCTCCTTTCCCAGCTGTTCCGCCCGCTCGACCTGCTCGGCATGGTCTATCGCACGATCCGCCAGGGCGTGATCGACATGGCGAGCATGTTCGACCTGATCGATACCGACGCCGAGGTGAAGGACATGCCCGGCGCGCCCGCGCTGGCGGTGACGAGCGGCCATGTCCGCTTCGAGGGCGTCCATTTCGGCTATGATCCCGACCGCGAGATATTGAAGGGCATCGATCTCGACATCCCCGCCGGCGCGACGGTGGCGGTGGTCGGCCCTTCGGGCGCCGGCAAGTCGACGCTCGCGCGACTGATGTACCGCTTCTACGACGTCACCGGCGGCCGGATCACGATCGACGGACAGGACATCGCGCAGGTCCGGCAATCGACGCTGCGCGCCGCGATCGGCATCGTCCCGCAGGACACGGTGCTGTTCAACGACACGATCGGCTACAACATCGCCTATGGCCGCGAGGGCGCCGGGCCGGACGAGATCGCGTCGGCCGCACGCGGCGCCGCCATCGCCGGCTTCATCCAGTCGCTGCCCGAGGGCTTCGATACGCGGGTGGGCGAACGCGGCCTGAAGCTCTCCGGCGGCGAGAAGCAGCGCGTCGCGATCGCGCGCACCCTGGTCAAGAACCCACCGATCCTGATCCTGGACGAGGCGACCAGCGCGCTCGACAGCCGGACCGAGGCCGACATCCAGGCGACGCTGGAGGCGATCGAGCATGGCCGCACCACGATCGTCATCGCGCACCGGCTCTCCACCGTCGTCCATGCCGATCGCATCATCGTGCTCGAGGCCGGCCGCGTGGCCGAGCAGGGCACGCATGCCGAGCTGCTCCGCAAGGACGGCCTCTATGCCGAAATGTGGGCCCGCCAGGCGCAGGAGCGCGAGGAAGGCGAAGGCGTCCCGGCCGAATAGCTGAGACGAAGCGTTGTAATTTCACGATGGACTGAGTTCCGGTGAGGGCGTAATTCTGCGTGCGTTCCTCGAATCGGAGCGTCTCCCGCAATGAAAATGTCGCATCTCCTGCCGCTGCTCGCGGCGCTTTGCCTCGCGTGTCCGACACATGCCCAGGAGCGGGCAGAACCGGCATCGTCGCAGACACGGAGCCTGCCCTGGCGCGCCCTGCTCGAGTGGCAGCCCGCGGACGGCACGCGCGTCTATGCCAATGGCGACACGCGGCTCGTCATCGCCCCCCGCGCCTGCGACGGCGACGGCGTTCCCGCCTGCGTCGAGAAGCAGCGAACCGAGGTGCCGGTCGTCACCGTCACCGCGCCCGGGATGCAGCCCTTCACGATGACCGGGGCGTTGGGAACCACCTATCGCTTCGGCATGGGCCGCATCGAGACCGGCTCCGCCCGGCGCGCGATCATCCTCGAGACGTTCACGGGCGGCGCGCATTGCTGCAGCGTGATCGATGTCGCCGTGCCCGAGGGCGATACCTATCGGATCGTCCGGTTGCGCAGGAAGCTGCCGGACGGGAATAGCAGCGATATGTTCGACGCGACGCTGGAGGAATTCCCGATCGACCTGTCGGGCGATGGCGCAGCCGATTTCGTGCTCTACGACGATGCGTTCCTCTACCGCTTCGCCAGCTATGCCGGCAGCGTCGCGCCGCCGCTGATCCTGAACGTCCGCGATGGCCGATCGATCGACGTGTCGCGCGATCCGGCGTTCGCGCCGCTGTTCCTGATCGACATGGCGAAGGCGCGCGAGGCCTGCATCAACCCCGAGGAAGCCGGCTGGGAACGCAACGGCGCCTGTGCCGGCTATGTCGCCGACGCCGCGCGGGTGGGCCAGTTCGACGCCGCCTGGAAGATCATGCTCCAGCATTATGGTTCCGGCGAACCGCATTCCGGCAAGGACTTCCCGGGAGACCTGCGCGACTTCCTGCGGAAGAATGGCTATATCCACTGAACGACGGCCCAGCCGGTCGCGCGGAGAGGAACGCCATGCTGCTACCCTTGGGAATCGTCGGCGTGCTGGTGCTGGGACTCGCCGGATGGTCGGCCTTCGTCTCGCGCAAGGTCGAGGAGGCGGTTCCCCCGGACGGCAGTTTCGCCGACGTGCCCGGCGCGCGGCTGCATTTCCTCGACATGCGGCCCGAAGTCGAGACGGGCCCGCCGATCGTGATGCTGCACGGCCTGATGGGGCAGATGCGCAACTTCTCGCATTCGCTCGCCGGGCGGCTGTCCAGGGACCACCGCGTCATCCTGATCGACCGGCCGGGCTGGGGCTATTCGAAACTGACCGGTCCACGCCCCGGCATCGCCGCGCAGGCCGGCATGATCGCCGCGCTGATCGAGCAGCTCGGGCTGGAGAAGCCCTTGCTGGTCGGCCATTCGATGGGGGGCGCGGTGTCGCTCGCGCTGGCGCTGGACCGTCCCGAGCTGGTGCGCGGCCTGGCGCTGGTCGCGCCCTATACGCAACCGGTCGACCGGCCGCCCGACGTGTTCAAGGGGCTGGTGGTGCCCAGCGTGCTGCGCGGGCCGCTCGCCTGGACGGTGGCGGTGCCGGTCTCGATACGCACCGGCAAGGCGAAGAGCGAAGCGGTCTTCGCCCCCGATCCGGTGCCGGCGGACTTCGGCACGCGCGGCGGCGGCGTGCTGACGGTTCGGCCGGCGGCGTTCCTGCAGGGCACGTTCGAGATCGGCATCGGCAAGGCGGAGATGGAGCGCCAGGCCCCGCGCTATGGCGAGATCCGCGTGCCGGTCGCGATCCTCTACGGCCGGCAGGACGCGTTGCTCGATCCCGACCTGCACGGCACGAAGACCGCGCAAGCGATCCCAGGCGGCGCGGTCGAGACCATCGATGGCGGCCATATGCTGCCGGTCGCGCATGCCGCCGAGACCGAGGCCTGGCTGCGGCGGGTGCTTGCCGGCTAGCTCAATTCGGCCGGCTGGGTCGTCCAGCCGAGGCGCGGAATGGTGATCGAGCGCTTGCCGGACAGGTCGACGCGCGTGACGAACAGCTCGCGGCTCTCGATATAGGTCATCAGCCGGCGGACGCGGCCGAGCGAGCTGGTGCCGTAGCTCGCCGCGATCTCGGTATCGCTCGGGCACGGCAGGCCCTCGCGCGCGGCGCGGGCGACGAGCAGGAACGGCCCGAGCATGTCGTCGGGCAGCGCGCGCGCGGCGTCGAGCGCCTGGCCCCAATCGTCGTCCGGATCGCCATGGATGCCGGCGCGCGCCGCGGAGAGCCGGCGAACGAAGGCGGACAGGTCGAGCGGCGGGCGCGCGAGCCCGACCATCCGGCAGCGCACCAGGAAATCCTGGTAGAGCACCGCGGGCGAACGCAGCGCGGACTCGCCGTCCGCGACGATATCGCGCAGCACGTCGGCGATCAGCCCGGCGACTTCCTCGGGATCGCGGTCCGGCTCGGCCTCGGCGATCGATGGTACCGAGCGCGCGAGCGCCTCGAGCAAGGTCTCGGACGCGAGCGGCTGCGGCGCTGGCGACGGCGTGGGTGGCGTCCAGGTCGGTTCGGCGGGGGCGAGCAGCAGGTCCTTGATGTCCTCCGCCGGCGCCTGGGGCAGCGGGGTCAGCTTGGGGCTGGAGCTGCGCGCGCTGGTCTCGACCGCGCCGATGCGGATCGAGACCGGCCGGCGCGCCACCGCCGGGCCGAGTGCCAGGAAATGGCCGCGCTGCAGGTCGCGGATCGCCTCGGCCTGACGGCGCTCCATGCCGAGCAGATCGGCGGCGCGCTGCATGTCGATGTCGAGGAAGGTGCGCCCCATCAGGAAGTTCGACGCCTCGGCGGCGACGTTCTTGGCCAGCTTGGCCAGGCGCTGGGTGGCGATCACGCCGGCCAGGCCGCGCTTGCGCCCGCGGCACATCAGGTTGGTCATCGCGCCGAGCGAGGCGCGGCGCACCTCCTCGGCCACCTCGCCGCCGCCGGCGGGCGCGAAGAGCTGCGCCTCGTCGACCACGACCAGCGCGGGATACCAATGGTCGCGCGGCGCATCGAACATGCCGGAGAGGAACGCGGCGGCGCACTTCATCTGGCCTTCCGCCTCCAGCCCTTCCAGGCTGAGCACCACCGAGGCGCGATGCTCGCGGATGCGGGCGGCGATCCGGATGATGTCGCGCTCGCTATGATCGACCGCCTCGATCGCGACATGGCCGTAGCGATCCGACAGCGTGACGAAATCGCCCTCGGGATCGATCACCACCTGCTGGACATGGCCGGCGGACTGTTCGAGCAGGCGGCGCAGCAGATGCGACTTGCCCGAGCCGGAATTGCCCTGGACGAGCAGGCGCGTCGCGAGCAGCTCCTCCAGGTCCATCGACACCGCGTTGCCGCTGCCGTCCACCCCCATGTCTACGCTGACCGTCATCCCGCGCGGCTTTGCAGGATCAAGGCAGCACCCGGCAAGCTCGGTTTGCCGAAAAGCTGTTGGCGGTTCGCCGATCCCGGGCGCAATCGCCTCGACACGCGGGCCACCGCGCCGCTAGGCGGATAGATAATGGCCGATCCGCTCGACATCCTGCACACCACATTCGGCTTTCCCGGCTTTCGCGGCGTCCAGAGCGAAGTGATCGGCCGCGTCATGGCGGGCGCGAACACGCTGGCGGTGATGCCGACCGGCGCGGGCAAGTCGCTCTGCTACCAGGTGCCGTCGCTCGCGCTGGAGGGGACGTGTATCGTCGTCAGCCCGCTGATCGCACTGATGCACGACCAGCTCCGCGCCGCCGAGGCGGTCGGGATCAAGGCGGCGACGCTGACCTCGGTCGACGACAATCGCGAGGAGACGATCGCGCGCTTCCGCGCCGGCGATCTCGACCTGCTCTACATCGCCCCCGAACGCGCATCGGGCGAGGGCTTCCGCAACCTGCTCGGCCAGGCCAGGCTCGCGCTGTTCGCGATCGACGAGGCGCATTGCGTCTCCGAATGGGGGCACGACTTCCGCCCCGACTATCGCCTGCTCCGGCCGCTGCTCGATCGCTTCCCGCAGGTGCCGCGCCTCGCGCTCACCGCCACCGCCGATGCGCATACCCGCGCCGACATCCTCGAACAGCTCGGCATCCCGACCGAGGGCCTGATCGTCGCCGGCTTCGACCGGCCGAACATCCGCTATGCGATCGCTCCGCGCGAGAACACGACGCGCCAGGTGATGGACCTGATCGCCGAGCAGCCCGGCCCGGGCATCGTCTATGCCCAGACCCGCGCCGGGGTGGAGAAGCTGGCCGAGAAGCTCGCCGAGACCGGCCGACCGGTGCTGCCCTATCATGCCGGGCTCGATCCCGGCGTCCGTCGCCGCAACCAGGCCGCGTTCGTCGCGTCCGAGGAGATGGTGGTCGTCGCCACGGTCGCCTTCGGCATGGGCATCGACAAGCCCGACGTCCGCTTCGTCGCGCATGCCGGCCTGCCCAAGTCGATCGAGGCCTATTACCAGGAAACCGGCCGCGCCGGGCGCGACGGCGATCCGGCGGTGGCGCATCTCTTCTGGGGCGCCGACGATTTCGCCCGCGCGCGCCAGCGGATCGGCGAGGTCGAAGCGGCGCGCCAGCCCGGCGAACGCGCGCGGCTGAGCGCGCTCGGCGCGCTGGTCGAGACCGGCGGCTGTCGCCGCCGCATCCTGCTCCGCCATTTCGGCGAGGATGCGCCCGAGACCTGCGGCAATTGCGACAATTGCCTGAGCCCGCCCGCCGCGATCGACGCCACCGTGACGGCGCAGAAATTCCTCTCCGCGGTGTTCCGCACCGGCATGAGCTTCGGCGCGGGCTATATCGAGGGCATATTGCTCGGCCAGTCGAGCGAGCGCAGCCTGATGAACGGGCACGAGGCGCTGTCGGTCTTCGGCATCGTCGATGGCGAGGAAGCGGCGCTGCTCAAGCCCGTCTCGCGCGCGCTGCTGCTGCGCGACGCGCTCCGCACCAACGAACATGGCGGGCTGGAGTTCGGCCCCGGCGCCCGGCCGCTGCTGAAGGGCGAGACCGACCTGGCGCTGGTGCTGCCGCCCAAGCGCGAGCGGCGCTCGAAGCGCGGCAAGGCGGGCGCCCCCAATCCCGTCGGCAATCCGCTGTTCGAGGCTTTGCGCGCCAAGCGCCGCGAGATCGCCCAGGAAACCGGCCTGCCGCCCTATGTCATCTTCCACGATTCGGTGCTGCGCGACATGGCGACGGTGCGCCCCGCCAGCCTGGCCGAGCTCGGCAAGATCGCTGGGGTCGGCACCCGCAAGCTCGAATCCTATGGCGACGAATTCCTGACGGTGATCCGCCAGAACTGAGCGCCCGTTCCGGCTTCCGGAAGGGCGCAATCTTGCGCTAGACCCTGCGCCAACACCCCAAGGAGGATACCATGCCGAGGACCATCGACGACCGGATCTCGGTCGCCCCGCAGATTTCGCCGGAGGATATCCCCACTCTGGCCGCCGCGGGCTTCACCTATGTCATCAACAACCGCCCCGACGACGAGGAGCCCGGCCAGCCCGCGGGCGAGGCGATCGCACGCGCCGCGGCGGCCGCCGGGCTGGGCTATGCCGCGATTCCGGTCGCGGGCGGCTTTTCGAGCCAGCAGGTCGAGGCGATGGCCAAGGCGCTGAAGGAGGCCGATGGCCCCGTTCTGGCCTTCTGCCGCTCGGGCACGCGCTCGTGCAACCTGTGGGCGTTGGCCGCCGCGCAGGACGGCGGCACGCCCGACGAGCTCATCGAGAAGGCCGCCGGCGCGGGCTATGACATCTCCGGGATTCGTCCGCTGCTCGAGACGCTTTCGGCAGCAAAATGAACCAGCTCGCGCTGCTCGGCGGCTCGCTGGCGGCGATCCTGCTGCTGGCGCTGGTGGCGCGGTTCCTGCGACTCGGCGGGGCGCGACTTTCCGACAAAAGCGAAGCTTGCGAAGTTGCGGAGGCGACTTTTGCGGACTTCGAGGCGGAGCGCGCCTGGCTTGATGTCGACGGCCAAAGCGCCGTCGTCGCGGGCAGGAAGGGAGGCCATGCGCTGGTCCGCCGCCACGGCGCGCGCTTCGTCGCGCGCAAGCTGGTTTGGCCCGCCCAGATCGATGCCAAGGGGCCCGTCCTGATCGTCGCGAGCGGCGAGCGGCTGATCAAGCCGTTCGTCATCACACTTGAATCTGCGGAGGAAGCGCGCTTACTAACATCATTGTTAGGAAGCCGCGCATCTGATGGATAAGCTGCCCGATCCCGTCAATCTCGCCATTCCCGGCTTCGTGCTGCTCGTGCTGGCCGAGATGGTCGTCGCCTGGGCCAGGGACCGCCGGCGCTATTGCCCGCGCGACACGCTGACCTCGCTGGCGCTGGGCCTGGGCAGCACCGTGGCCGGGCTGCTCACCGGCGGCGCGGTGTTCGCGCTGGCGATGTGGATCTGGCAGTTCCGCCTCTTCGACATCGGCTATGCCTGGTACTGGTTCGCCATCGCCTTCGTGATCGACGACCTGGCCTATTACGCCTTCCACCGCTCGGCGCATCGGGTGCGATGGTTCTGGGCGAGCCATGTCATCCACCATTCGAGCCAGCATTATAACCTGTCGACGGCGCTACGGCAGACCTGGACCGGCTTTATCAGCGTCTCCTTCGCCTTCCGGATTCCGCTGTTTCTGATCGGCTTCCCGCCGCCGCTGGTGTTCTTCGTCGCCGGGATCAACCTGATCTACCAGTTCTGGATCCATACCGAGGTGATCGACCGGATGCCGCGCTGGTTCGAGGCGGTGATGAATACGCCCTCGCACCACCGCGTCCACCACGCGACCAATCCACGCTATCTCGACAAGAATTACGCGGGCGTCTTCATCGTCTGGGATCGCTGGTTCGGCACCTTCACCCCCGAGCGCGACGACGACCGGCCGCGCTACGGCATCGTCAAGAATCTCGGCAGCTTCAACATCGTCTGGGCCGCCACCCATGAGTGGATCGGCATCGCCCGGGACGTGTGGCGCGCGCCGAGCTGGAAGGCGCGGCTGCTCTACATGATCGCGCCGCCGGGCTGGAGCCACGACGGCAGCCGCGACACGTCCGAGACGATCAAGGCGCAGTGGGAAGCGCGGCAGGAGCGGGGTGCGACATGGAAGAAGCCGATATCGTCGTCATCGGCGGAGGATCGGGCGGGAGCGCCGCCGCAGGCCGCCTGAGCGAAGGCGGCCGCTGTTCGGTCGCGGTGCTGGAGGCCGGCGGGCGCAATACCGGGCTCAAGACGATCATGCCCGGCATGATGCCGTTCCAGGGCCCAACGACCAACTGGGCGTTCGAGACGGTGCCGCAGCCGGGGCTGAACGGCCGCCGCGGATACCAGCCGCGCGGGCGCGGGCTCGGTGGATCGAGCGCGATCAACGCGATGCTCTATATCCGCGGGCTGCCGGCCGATTACGATCAGTGGCGCGATCTCGGCTGCACCGGCTGGGGGTGGGACGATGTCTTCCCCTGGTTCAGGGGCGTCGAGCACAACACGCGCGGCGCCGACGCCTTTCACGGCGATAGCGGCCCGCTCTGGGTCAGCGACCAGGTCCACGCCCATCCCGGCAGTCGGGCTTTCCTCGATGCGGCGGCGGCGCTGCAAATCCCGGTCAATCCCGATTTCAACGGCGCCCGGCAGGAGGGCGTCGGCCTGTATCAGGTGACCCAGCGGCACGGCGAACGCTGGAGCGCCGCCCGCGCCTTCCTGTCCGAGGCGCGGCCGAACCTCGAGATCCTTTGCGACGCGACGGTCGATCGCATCCTGTTCGCCGACGGACGCGCGTCGGGCGTCGCCTATCGCCGCGGCGGCGCGGCGCGCGAGATCCGGGCGAAGCGCGCGGTGGTGCTCGCGGCCGGCGCCTTCCAGACGCCGCAATTGCTGATGCTGTCGGGGATCGGCCCCGGCGCGCATCTGCGGGACATGGGACTCGAGGTGCGGATCGATCGCGCGGCGGTGGGCGCCGATCTCCAGGACCATATCGACTATGTCGCGAGCTTCGAGACCGAAGGCAGCTTCTTCGTCGGGCGATCGGCGATGGGCTCGCTCAAATCGACCGGCGCGCTGTTCCGCTGGCTGCTGACCCGCAAGGGCGGCATGACCACCCCCTATGCCGAAGCGGGCGGATTCCTGCGCACCGCTCCGGACGATCCGCGCCCCGACGTCCAGCTCCACTTCCTGATCGCGGTGGTGGAGGACCATGGCCGCACGCAGCTCAAGGGGCATGGCTTCAGCTGCCATGCCTGCGTGCTCCGCCCCGAAAGCCGCGGCACCGTAAGGCTGCAATCGGCCAAGGCGGACGACGCGCCGCTGATCGATCCCGCCTTCCTGACCGCACCCGCCGACATGGCGGTGCTCAAGCGCGGCGTGCGGGCGATGTACCGGATCCTGGAGGCGCCGCCGCTCGCCCGTTTCGACGGGCGTGACCGCTGGCCGGTCGACCTGACCGACGATGAAGCGCTGGAGACGATGATCCGCAACCGCGCCGATACGGTCTATCATCCGGTGGGCACCGCCCGGATGGGCAGCGACGGAGAGGCGGTGTGCGATCCCCGGCTCCGGGTGCGCGGCGTGGAGGGACTCTATATCGCCGACGCGTCGATCATGCCGCGCCTGATCGGCGGCAACACCAATGCGCCGAGCATCATGATCGGCGAGCGCTGCGCCGCGTTCGTCCGCGAGGACCTCGCCCGAACCGCATAAAAAAATGGGCCGATGGCGTAAACCACCGGCCCAGTCGTCCGCAGGAGGAACATCGTGTGGGCGCCGCGCCTGGAAAAGGCGGGTGCGGCGCCCGAATTCGTCAATAATTGTAGGCGCGTTCGCCATGCTCGTTGATGTCGAGGCCTTCGAGCTCGACGTCGACGCTCGGACGGATGCCGATCGTGTGCTTGAGCGCGAGGAACAGGATCGCCGAGACGCCGCCGGAGAGCAGCAGGGTCACGCCCACGCCGGTCGCCTGGACCACGAGCTGGTGCCCCAGGTCGTAGGCGCCGGCGACCGCCGGGATCTTGGTGAAATCGATCACGCCCTGGCCACCCAGCGCCGGATCGCCGACGATCGCGGTGCCGAGCGCGCCGATGATGCCGCCGACGCAGTGCACGCCGAACACGTCGAGCGTGTCGTCATAGCCCAGCTTGTTCTTCACCGTGGTGACGAAGAAGAAGCAGACGCACGACGCGACGGCGCCCAGCACGATCGAGGTCAGCGGCGAGGCGAAGCCCGCAGCCGGGGTGATCGCGACGAGGCCGGCGACGACGCCCGAAGCGGCACCCAGCAGCGACGGCTTCTTGTGGATGATCTGCTCGATGATCGCCCACATCGCGCCGGCAGCGCAGGTCGCCACCATGGTGTTGATGAAGGCGAGCGAGGCGAACTTGTTGCTCTCGAGGTTCGAGCCGGCGTTGAAGCCGAACCAGCCCACCCAGAGGAGCGCGGCGCCGATCATGGTCATGGTCAGCGAGTGCGGCGCCATCGGCTCGATCTTGTAGCCCGTGCGCTTGCCGATGATGAGGCAGCCGACCAGGCCGGCGATACCGGCATTGATGTGCACCACGGTGCCGCCCGCGAAGTCCATCGCGCCCAGGCCCCAGAGATAGCCGTGATCGTCAGGCAGGCCGGCGGTGAAGTCCGGACCCGGCCAGTACCAGACCATGTGCGCCATCGGATAATAGACCAAAGTCGACCAGAGCACGACGAAGATGATCAGCGGCGTGAACTTCACGCGCTCCGCAAAGGCGCCGACGATCAGCGCCGGGGTGATCATCGCGAAGGTCATCTGGAAGACGACGAAGGTCGTCTCGGGCAGATAGACGCCGTTCGAGAAGGTCGCCGCGAAGGTGTTGGCATCGACGCCGTGCATCAGCACCTTGGAGAAGCCGCCGACGAACGCGTTCAGGCCCCCGCCGTTGGTGAAGGCCATCGAATAGCCCCAGCATACCCACATCAGGCCGGTCACGCAGACGATGGTGAGCACCTGCATCAGCACCGACAGCATGTTCTTGGAGCGGACCAGGCCGCCATAGAAGAGCGCCAGGCCGGGTACCGACATCATCAGCACCAGCGCCGACGAGACGAGCATCCAGGAGACGTCGCCCTTGTTGACCATCGCATCGGTCGGCACGACGGTCGCCGCCGCGGCGGCGGGCGCCTGTGCCCATGCGGGCAGCGCCGCAAATGCCGCGAAGCCAGCGGCTGCGGCCAGTTTATATGCGTTTTTCATCGTGACCCCCTTCATCACAGCGCCGTTTCGTCGGTCTCGCCGGTGCGGATGCGCACGGCCTGACCCACATCGAGGACGAAAATCTTGCCGTCGCCGATCGCGCCGGTGCTCGCCGCCGCCTGAATCGCCTCGACCACCCG
>JBEVLV010000085.1:0-11315 GCA_040508955.1 Sphingomonas sp.
CCACGCCCCGCGGCACCCGTTCCTCCCTTCGAAGGCGCAGCCCGTGCACGACCTCAACGTCATCGATCGCTTCCTGGACACCTTCATCCGCTACATCGACAGCGGGTTCGGGCTGCTCGGGCCGGACGTGGGCTTCCTGACCACGACGCTGATCGGCATCGACATCACGCTGGCCGGGCTGTTCTGGGCACTGGGCGGCGAAGACAATGTCCTCGGACGTTTTCTCAAGAAGATCCTCTATATCGGTGCGTTTGCGTTCATTTTGAACAGCTTTTCGACGCTCTCCGACATCATCTTTCGGTCTTTCGCGCAGGCCGGCCTCACCGCCGGCGGCGGGACCTTCTCGGCCAGCGACCTGCTCAAGCCCGGGCGGCTCGCCGGAATCGGCTTTTCCGCGGCGCATCCGCTGCTCGAGCAGATGTCCGATCTGATGGGGTTCATCAGCTTCTTCGAGAATTTCGTGACGATCGCGGTGCTGCTGTTCAGCTGGGCGATCGTGATCGTCACCTTCTTCATCCTCGCGGTGCAGATGTTCGTGACGATCGTCGAGTTCAAGCTGACCTCGCTCGCCGGCTTCATTCTCGTGCCGTTTGCGCTGTGGAACCGCACCAGCTTTCTCGCGGAGCGCGTCCTCGGCAATGTCGTGTCCTCCGGCATCAAGGTGATGGTGCTCGCCGTCATCATCGGGATCGGCTCGAACTTCTTCAGCGATTTCGCCGATGCGCTCCAGGGCCAGGAGCCGGACATCAACCAAGCGGTCAGCCTGATGCTCGCCTCGCTCACTCTGTTCGGCCTCGGCATCTTCGGTCCCGGCATCGCCTCGGGCCTCGTCTCCGGGGCGCCCCAGCTAGGGGCCGGTGCGGCGCTCGGCACGGTCGCCGGGGCCGCGGGCGTGACCATGCTTGCCGGCGGCGCGACCATGGGCGCGGCGCGGGCGATCGGTGTCGGCGCGCTCGGCGCAGTCCGCGCCGGAACCTCGATGGGATCCGCCGCCTCGACTGCCTACACACTGGGCAAGGAAACCGCCTCGAACCCGAGCGTCGGCGCCGGGCTTGGCGGCGTGGCGCAGGCGGCCGGGAACGCTATGCGGGATCGCGCATCGAGCGCCCTCGGCCTGGGCCAGGCTGCGAGCAGCGGCCGGACCGCGGCTTGGAACGCGCTCAACCGCACCGGCCAGGGCAGTTCCTCCGCACCCGAGCAGCAAGGCGAGAATGCGCCAGCCTGGGCGAAAGCGATGCGCGCCGAACAGTCCGGCAGACACCACCGCCAGGTCGCCGCCCATGCGCTGCAGCAGGGCGATCGCGGCGGCGCCTCCGCCACTCCCGACATCAAGGAAAGGGATGAATGATGGTCTTCAAGCGAAGCGTCCAGCGTTACGGACGCACCCCCGAACCCGAGACGCCCTATCATCGCGCCGGCCAGGTGTGGGACGATCGCATCGGCTCTTCCCGCGTCCAGGCGCGCAACTGGCGGCTGATGGCGTTCGGCTGCCTCACGCTCGCGACCGGTCTGTCGGGCGGGCTCGTCTGGCAGTCGATGCAGAGCCGGGTGACGCCCTATGTCGTCGAGGTCGATCGCCTGGGGGAGGCGAGGGCGGTGACGCCGGCTGAGGCTGCGTTCCAGCCCACCGACCCGCAGATCGCCTGGCACCTTGCGCGCTTCATCACCGACGTCCGCTCCATCTCGCTCGATGCGGTGCTGATGCGGCGAGGGTGGCTGGAAGCCTATGATTTCGCGACGCGACGCGGCGCGCTGTTCCTCGGCGACTACGCGCGCTCGGCTGATCCCTTCGGGCATATCGGGGAGCGGACCATTTCCGTGCAGGTCACCAGCGTCGTCCGCGCATCCGACCGGTCCTTCCAGGTGAAATGGTCCGAGACGGTCTTTGCCCGAGGCTCCCAGATCGGCACCTCGCGCTGGACGGCGATCGTCACGATCGTGCGGGTACCGCCGGCCAACGCGGATACGCTGCGCAAGAACCCGCTCGGCATCTATGTCGACGCGATCGACTGGAGCCGCGAGCTCGAACCGGCCCCACCGCCAGCACCGCCTCCGCCGCCTTCGGCCAGCGTGCCGACGGGATCGTCTCTCGATCCCGGCACCGCCGTCCCCACCCAGTCCCCCAGGGAGATCCAGCCATGAAGTGCTTCCTTGCCATGTCCGGAATTGCGCTGAGCCTCGGCGCTGCCCATGCGCAGTCCGCCCCACCGGCACTGCCAGCGGCGCCGGTCGCCGGGCCCGCTGCGGTTGACCAGGCCCGGCCGCACAAGCTTCGCGTACGGCGACCGGTGGCACCGGAAGTCGCGCGCGTCGCAGCCGCAAACCGCGCGGCCACCCAGGTTCCGCAAGCCGGGGGCTTCGTGAACGCCGTCCAGGTCTATGCTTATAGCGAAGGCGCGATCTATCAGGTCTTCACGGCGCCCGGCGTGGTGACCGACATCGTCCTGCAGCCGGGCGAGAATTTGGTATCGGTCGCGGCGGGCGACACCGTTCGCTGGGTCATCGGTGACACCAGCAGCGGAAGCGGGGCGGACAAGCGAACGCATGTCCTGGTGAAGCCATTCTCGGCCGATCTCGCCACGAATCTCGTCATCGCGACCGACAGGCGCAGCTACCACCTCCAGCTCAATGCGACCTCCCGGACGGCCATGGCCGCGCTCTCGTGGACCTATCCGGCCGACGCGCTGATCGCGTTGCGTCGCGCTGCGGCCGCGGCGGAGGCAGCGGCGCCCGTGGCGCAGGGACTGACCGCGGAAGATCTGCGGTTCAACTATATCGTCGACGGCGACAAGGTCGCCTGGCGGCCGATCCGCGCCTTCGACGACGGCCGGCAGACCTTTGTCGAATTCCCCGAGACCTTGGCCGTCGGCGAGGCGCCGCCACTGTTCGTGATCGGGGCGAGCGGTCAGGCCGAGCTGGTCAACTACCGCGTGCGCGGGCGGTTCTATGTCGTCGACCGCATCTTCGAGGCCGCCGAGCTCCGCCTCGGCACGAAGAAGCAGCAGGTCGTGCGGATCGTGCGGACTGCCGAGCGTGCGCGCAAGGGGAGGGCGTCGTGACCGAAGCCGTCTCCGCGCCTCCGCCCAAGCTCGATCCGGAAACGCTGGCGATTCGCGGCAAGCCGCGGCGCGCGATCCGCTTCCGTCGCGGCGTGATCATCGGCATCGCCGCTTTGGGCTCGGCGAGCCTGATGACCATCGCGTGGGTCGCGCTCAAGCCGCAGGTGTTCCAGCATGTCTCCAGCCAGGAAGACATGGCCCAGCCGAACACGCGGCCGGCGAGCGATACCTTGAACGGCGTGCCGGCGACCTATGGCGATGCGCCCAAGCTTGGGCCTCCGCTTCCCGGCGATCTCGGCCGGCCGATCCTCGAGCACCAGCGTGCAATGGCCGTCGAGGGCACGCCCGCAGGCCCGGATACCGCCGCCCAAGCGATGCAGGCGGAACGCGAGCGTATCGCGTCCGAACGCAAGGCGGCGCTCCAGTCCGGTATTCTGGTGCAAGGAAGATCCGGTGCGGTCGCGGGCCAGCTGCAGCAGCAAGATCCGATCGCTTCGGCAGGCGGTGATGCAGCGCCGGCACCGGCCTCCGCCAAGTTGGCTATCGATGTCGGCCGCGACCCCAACGCCCAGCAGCGCAAAAGCGACTTCGTCGGCGCGCTGGCCCCGGCGGGCGACGTCAATCCGCACCAGCTGGTTGCGGCGCCTTCGCCCTATCTGCTTTCCGCGGGCAGCGTCATCTCCGCGAGCCTTATCACCGGATTGCGCTCGGACCTGCCGGGCCTGGTGACGGCCCAGGTCATCGAGCGGGTATATGACAGCCCGACCGGGCATATCCTTCTGATCCCGCAGGGCGCTCGGCTGGTGGGGAGTTACGACAGTGTGGTGGCCTTCGGCCAGAAGCGCGCGCTGATCGTCTGGCAGCGCCTCATGCTTCCCGATGGAAGCTCGCTCAGGATCGACAATGTCCCGGCGACCGATGCTTCCGGCTATGCCGGGCTGCAGGACAAGGTCGATTTCCATACATGGACGTTGCTCAAGGGCGTCGTCCTGTCGACCCTGCTCGGCGTGAGTTCCGAGCTGGCATTCACCGGCGACGGCGACCTTGTCGAGGCGATGCGCCGCTCGACCCAGGACAATGCCTCGCGCGCCGGCGACCAGATCACCCAGCGCAATCTCAATATCCAGCCGACGATCACGATCCGGCCCGGCGCCCAGGTGCGCCTGATCGTTCACAAGGACCTGATTCTCGCGCCCTGGCGCGAGGGGAGGCAGTGACATGCCCGACCTGAAGCTGGCGAAATTGCCCGATCGCACGCCGGTCAAGCTCGTCATCAACGTGTCGCCCGAATTGCATCGTGTGCTGACGGCCTATGCCAGCCTGTACGCCACGATCTACGGCCACGAGGAAACCATAGCCGACCTGGTCCCGGCGATGCTTGCCGCGTTCCTGGAGAGCGACCGCGAGTTCGCCAAAGTGCAGCGGAGCGGGAAAGGGACTTCGGGTTGAGATGGCCGAGCGGCTGCTCAACGTGGAGGAGGCGGCAATACTCCTCAAGGTCCATGCCAACACCGTGCGCGCCTGGGTGAAGGCCGGGCACATCCCGGGCGCTAAGTTCGGGCGTGGCTGGCGCTTTATCGAAACCGATCTTGTGGCGGCGACTCGGGAGAGGTATTTTGCGCCTGCACGAATGCAGCCGAGTGCCTTTCAAGAGGAGGCAATATGGCACTCTGGAGACGTGCAGGAATATACTACGTCAAGCTCACAGCGCCGGACGGAACGCTCCTTAGACGCTCTACTGGAACGAAAGACCGGAAGAAGGCCGAAGAATATCACGACAAGCTGAAGGCCGAGCTGTGGGACCTTGCCAGGCTGAAGCGGAAGCCCAGGCGAACCTGGGACGAAGCGGCGCTTCGGTGGCTGAAGGAGATGGCCCACAAAAAGTCCCACCGGGACGATGTGAGCCGGATCCGTTGGTTCACCACGAGCCTCAGAGGCAGGTATCTTGATCAGGTAAGCAGGGACTTGATCGACGGGCTCATCACCCGTCGTCTCGCGAAACGAAGCGATCGCACCAAGGATCTCTATGTGGCGCTCATTCGCGCCATTTTCCGGAAGGCGATGCGCGAGTGGGAATGGCTGGAGCACATCCCGGCGTTCAAGACCTACACCAGGGGCGGGGAGGTCCGGGTCCGGTATCTGACCCACGACCAAGCCAAGCAGCTTCTCGATGCGCTACCTGATCATCAACGCGAGGTGGTGATGTTCGCGCTGGCGACTGGATTGCGTCAGGGCAACATTCTTCGCCTCACCTGGGACCGGGTCGAGCTCGACCGTCGCATCGTGACGATCGCGCATGGCGACACGAAGAATGGCGATGCGCTCGGCGTGCCGCTGAACGACGTGGCGGTGGGGGTGCTCCAGCGACAACTGGGCAAGCACAAGACCCATGTGTTCACGTTCCGGGGCCAACCGCTCAGGAACGCGAACAACCGGACCTGGCGTGCGGCATTGAAGGCTTGCGGGATCGAGGATTTCCGCTGGCACGATCTGCGGCATACCTGGGCGAGCTGGCTGCGGCAGAATGACGTGCCCACCTGGGTGCTTCAGGAGCTGGGGGGCTGGAAGTCGGAGTCGATGGTGCGGCGCTATGCCCACATGTCGGTGAAGCATCTGGCGCCTTATGCGGACCAGCTGACGTTTCCGGTCACATCGGAAAATGGCGGAAATCCGCCAGATCCGATTTTGCCGGAAGGTCACAAAAATGGCCACAGTGAGAGCGGATTCAGGCTCAAACTGGTGGCCGGATTAGACGTAAGTCATTGAAAAGAATGGTGGACGCACTTGGGCTCGAACCAAGGACCCGCTGATTAAGAGTCAGCTGCTCTACCAACTGAGCTATGCGTCCATTCCGGGGCGTGAAAGGCGCCTTTGGTAAGGGCGCCACCGCGTTGGAGGGGCGCCGTTAGCACCCGGTTCTCGACATTGTAAACCCCAAAATCGCTTAAATTTCACCAGCGCTGTACGCGGCGGCTCTCTCGATCGATCGACATCAGGATTCCAAGGCAGATCATGAAGGTCATCACGGCGGTTCCGCCGAAGCTGATCAGCGGCAACGGCACCCCCACGACGGGGGCGAGACCCATCACCATCGCCATGTTGATCGAGACGTAGAGGAAGATCGTCGCCGACAGGCCCGCCGCGGTCAGCCGCCCGAAACGGCTCTTGGCGCGCAGGCTTACGTTGATGCCCCACCAGATGAGCGCACCGAAGGCGAGGATCAGGAACACGCCGCCGATCAGGCCCCATTCCTCCATCATCGTCGCCAGCGCGAAATCGGTCTGGCCCTCGGGCAGATAGTCCAGATGGCTCTGGGTGCCGTTCAGGAAGCCCTTGCCGAAGATGCCGCCCGATCCGATCGCGATCTTCGACTGGGTGATATGATAGCCGGTACCGAGTGGATCGCTTTCGGGATTCATGAAGATCAGCACGCGGTTGCGCTGATAGTCGTGGAGCAGGAAATTGACCGCCAACGGCGCGGACACCGCCAGCGCCAGGCCGCCGCCGATGAACAGGCGGAGCGGTACGCCGGCAAGAAAAACGACCATCACGCCGCAGCCGGTGATCATCAGCGCGGTGCCCAGATCCGGCTGCAGCATGACGAGCCCCGCGGGGACGCCGATCAGCACCGCGGCGGGCCAGATCGCGCCGAACTTGCGGATCTCGGCGGCGGGCAGGATCTCGTAGAAGCGCGCCATGGTCAGCACGATCGCCGGCTTCATCAGTTCGGAGGGCTGGAGGCGGATGAAGCCGAGATCGAGCCAGCGCTGGCTGCCCCCCGCGACGGCACCCAGCGCCTCGACGCCGACCAGCATCAGCACGATCACGCCATAGGTCGGGATGGCGCCAACCGCCCAGAAGCGTTCGGGCACCCGCGAAAGCCCGATCGCCATCGCCAGGAACGCGAAGAAGCGGGTGCCCTGCGAGAACGCCCAGGGCTGGATATGGCCGCCCGCAGCCGAATAGAGCACGACCAGGCCGAACGAACCGATTGCGATGACGAGCAGAATGACCCGCCAGGGAAGCTGCGCGAGCGGCTGGGGAACGATGCCGGGGCCGATCGTGGGCATTCAGTCGATATCCGCGCTGCCGGCAGGGGCGATGTTGCTGTCGGTGGTGTTGGTGGTGGCGTTCGCCGCTTCGGAGGCGACGTTGCTGGCAGCCTCGGCCGCGTCCTCGGGAGTCGGTGGGGGTGGGGCGCTCTGCGCCGCCCGGAACGCCTCGGCCTGCGCCGCGGCGCGGGTGCGATAGTCGCCGCCCCAGGTCGGCTCGACCTCGTGGAGCGACTTGATCGCACGGTCGCGGTCGAACAGGAAGGTCATGATGTCGCGGCCGATCATCGGCGTATCGAGGTTGCGCACGGTGTGGCCGTTATGCTCGAGCACGATCGCGGCGGCATATTTGGGGTTCTCGACCGGCGCGAAGCAGACGAACAGCGCGTGGTCGCGCAGCTTGAACGGGAGTGAGGCGTTCTTGAGCACGCCTGAGCGGCGTTCGGCCATGGTGATCCGGCGGACCTGCGCGGTACCGGTCTTGGCGCCCAGGGTGATGCCCGGCACCTGGATACGCGCGGCGCCGCCGGTGCCGCCGGCATTGACCACCCCGAACATCGCGTCTCGGACGATTGCGAGCTGCTCTGGTGTGGCCGCAAGCAGCGGGGCGGGTTGCAGCGGTGCACCGGCCAGCAGGCGCGGGGTCAGCACCCGGCCCGAGGCGATACGGCTTGCCATCACCGCGAGCTGGAGCGGGTTAGCGAGGACATAGCCCTGGCCGATCGAGGCGTTGAGCGAATCCGCGACGGTCCAATTCGCCTTGTAGCGCTTGCGTTTCCACGCGCTGTCCGGGACGGTGCCGTAGCGCTGGGTGCCGAACGGGAGGTCGAACTTCTGCCCCAGGCCGACGGAGCGCGCGATCGGTGCAACCGCGTCGTATCCGACCCTCCGCACCATCTCGTAGAAATAGATGTCGCAGCTCTGCATGATCGCGTTGCGCAGATCGAGCGGGCCGTGGCCGCCGCGCTTGTGGCAATGGAATACGCCATTGCCGACGCGCATCGAGCCCGAGCAGACGACGCGCGCATGCGGATCGACCCCGGCATGCATCAGCGCCAGCCCGTTCATCGGCTTGACCGTGGAGCCGGGTGGATAGAGCCCTTGCAGCACCTTGTTCATCAAGGGGACGTGATCGTCCTCTGACAACATCTTCCACTCGCTCTGGCTGATGCCGTCGGAAAAGCTGTTGGGATCGTAGGACGGCATCGAGACCATCGCGAGGATGTCGCCATTCTCGACGTCGATGACGACCGCGGAGCCCGAATTGGTCCCCAGCCGCCGCGCCGCATATTCCTGGAGCCCCGCATCGATCGTCAGGCGGACGTTCGCGCCGGGCTTGTCGGCGCGAGTCTCAAGTTCGCGGACCAGCCGGCCGTGCGCGGTGACCTCGACGCGCTTGGCGCCCGGCGCGCCGCGGAGTTCCTTCTCCAGCGTCTTCTCCAACGCGTCCTTGCCCAGCTTGAAGCCGGGGGTGACGAGCAACGGGTCCTTTTCCTTCTTGAACTGCTCGGCAGAGGCGGAGCCGACATAGCCGATCAGATGGCCCACCGCGGCGCCCAGAGGATAATTGCGCGCATAACCGCGCGTGGGGGCGACGCCGGGAAGCTCGGGCTGGCGCACGCTCACCGCGGCGAAGCGCTCCCAGTCGAGATTCTCCATCACCTGGACGGGCTGGAAACCCGCGGCGCGCTTCAGGTCCGTCTCGATGCGGGCGATGTCTTCGACGGTCAGCCCCAGGATCGGGGTGAGCGTCGCCAGCACCTTGTCCTTGTCCTCGATCCGATCGGGGATCAGGTCGACGCGGAAATCGGTGCGGTTGTTGGCGAGCGGCATGCCCTTGCGATCGACGATCCAACCGCGGCGCGGCGGGGTAAGCGTCAAGTTCACGCGGTTGCTCTCGGCCATCAGCCGGTAGCGCTCGTTCTCGAACACCGACAGCCAGGTCATCCGCCCGGCAAGCACCATCGCCACCGCGCCCTGCGCCGCGCCGAGCACGACGGCGCGGCGGGAGAAGCTGTATGCTTGGGTGGCTTCGGTGATCCGCACCATCGCTCAGTTTTTCCGCACGTCGCTGTCGAGCCAGGCGCTGATCCGCGCGATCAGCGGATAGAGCGCGACGGAGGCGAGCAGCTGGAGCAGCATCGCGGTGTCGACATGCGCGCTGAACGGCGCCGCGAGGAACCGCCCGGCGATCAGGCAGAAACCCAGCGCGCCGGACGCGATCAGCCAATCCTGCCAAAAGTCGCGCCACACGAGGCGAGTATCTAGCACGTCGATCATCAGCCCGCACAGCGTCCAGAGCAGCATCGCCGATCCCAGCGGCTGCCCGCTGACCAGATCGTCGAACAGGCCCAGCGGGACGGGCGCCCAGACGCGCATCGCATCGGGGCGCAACAATCGCCAGCCGAGCAGCATCATCAGTCCGAACGGTGGCAAGACGGGAACGATCGTGACGATCGGCAACAGCGTGACCAACGAGCCGATCATGATCGAGAGCGGCGCAAGCCAGCGCGCACGCGGCTGGCGCTCGGCTTTGCCCAGGCCGATGAATTCGACCGGCGTCACTTCTTCGCCTTGGGCTTGGCAGCCGGGGTAGGGGTGGGCGCGGGCGGCGGTTCGGGCAGGAAGATCTGCTGGACCATCGCGAAATCGAGGGCATTGGGATTGGCGCTCGGTTCGGCAAGCGCCAGATCGCGCGCGGTCCTGACGACGCGCGCAACGGGAACGTTCGGCGGGAAGATGCCGCCGGTACCCGAGGTGACGAAGGTGTCGCCGGGCTGGAACAGCATGTTGGCAACGCTGGCCGAGCGGATATCGATCATGCCGTCGCCCCGCCCCGAGGCGATCGCGGGCACGCCGTCGCTGACGCGACGGACCGGGACGATGCTCTCGGCATCGACGACGAGCAGCACGCGGGCGGTATTGGGCCCGGTCTCGACCACCTGGCCGATCAGCCCATCGGGCTCGCGCACGGGCTGGCCGTGCCGGACGCCCTGCCATGATCCGGCGTTGAGCGTGGCGAAGCGCCGCGTGCTCGACGAGGTCGAGTTCACCAGGCGCGCAACTACGACGATATTGGGTGCGACGTCGCGCAGCTTCAGCATCGCGCGCAGGCGCGCATTCTCGCGATCGAGCACCTTGGCGTCGGCGACCAGCTTCTCGTCGGTCGCAACCTTCTGCTTCAACCGGGCATTTTCGGAGCGGACGCCGAAGTAGCTGCCGATCCCCTCAGGTATCCCGGCAATGCCGCTCCGCACCCAGGCCAGGGCCGAAGAAACCGGGGTGGTAATCTCCGACACGGTACTGCGCAGCGCCGAGAAGGCCGGCGGATTGAAGGTCGAGAGCAGCAGCAATACCACGGCGATCAATATGCCGCCGCCGGCGAGCACATATCCCAGGAAGAGCCCATATTGCGCCCGCCGCGAAAATCCCGGGCGCCGGTTGCGTGGCGGCGCCATCTCCTTCGCCCTTTTAGACTTGGATGAGGACGCCGCGGAACACGGGATCCTCGAGCGCGCGACCAGTGCCGAGCGCAACGCAGGTCAGCGGGTCTTCGGCGACGGTTACGGGCAGGCCGGTCTCGTCACGCAGCACTTCGTCCAGGCCCTGGAGCAGCGCGCCACCGCCAGTGAGGACGATGCCCTGGTCGACGATGTCGGCGGCGAGCTCCGGCGCGGTATTCTCCAGCGCGATGCGGACGCCCTCGACGATCGTGTTGACCGGCTCGGACAGCGCCTCGGCGATCTGGCCCTGGTTGATCTGGATTTCCTTGGGCACGCCGTTGACCAGGTCGCGGCCCTTGATGTGGATCGTCTTGCCGATGCCGTCCGCGGGCGGCTTGGCGACGCCGACTTCCTGCTTGATGCGCTCGGCGGTGGCTTCGCCGATCAGCAGGTTGTGGTTGCGGCGGACGTACGAGACGATCGCCTCGTCCATCTTGTCTCCGCCGACGCGGACCGAAGTGGAATAGGCCAGGCCGCGCAGCGAAAGCACCGCGACTTCGGTCGTCCCGCCGCCGATATCGACGACCATCGAGCCGATCGGCTCGGTCACCGGCATGTCGGCGCCGATCGCGGCCGCCATCGGCTCCTCGATCAGCCAGACCTGCGAAGCGCCGGCGTTCGACGCGGCATCGCGGATCGCGCGGCGCTCGACCGAAGTCGAACCCGAGGGGACGCAGATCACGATCTGCGGCCAGCGCATG
>JBEVLV010000086.1:0-28837 GCA_040508955.1 Sphingomonas sp.
TTCATGCCCGACATGGGCCAGGGTAAGGAGGTCATGATGACCGCTGGAAATTTCGAGTTCACCCATGTCGATGGCGGCGTGCCGATCAAGATGTGGACCCGCGGCGTGCCCGTGGACGACAAGGCGCGCGAGCAGCTCGCCCGTGCCGCGAAGATGCCCTTCGTGTTCAAGCATGTCGCCGCGATGCCCGACGTCCATGTCGGCATCGGCGCCACCGTGGGCTCGGTGATCCCGACCAAGGGCGCGGTGATCCCGGCGGCGGTGGGCGTCGACATCGGCTGCGGCATGATGGCGGCGCGCACCACGCTGACGGCGAGCGACCTGCCCGACAATCTCGAGGCGATCCGCGCGGAGATCGAGCGGGCGGTGCCGGTCGGCCGTTCGGTTGGCCGCGGCAAGCGCGATACAGGCTCGTGGGGCAGCCCGCCGCCGGCGATCGTCGAGGCTTGGGCGACGCTCGCCCAGCGCTTCGAGCGCATCACCGACAAATATCCGCGGCTGAAGAACACGAACAATCTCGTGCATCTCGGCACCCTGGGCACCGGCAACCACTTCATCGAACTGTGCATCGACGAGGCGCAGAAGGTGTGGGTGATGCTCCATTCGGGCTCGCGCGGCGTCGGCAATGCCATCGGCACCTTCTTCATCGAGCTGGCGAAGCAGGACATGCGCAAGTGGCACATCAACCTGCCCGATGAGGACCTGGCCTATTTCCCGGAAGGGACCGATCATTTCGACGATTATGTCGAGGCGGTCGGCTGGGCGCAGGACTTCGCCGCGCTCAATCGGCGGATGATGATGGCGAACGTGATCGACGCGCTCCGGCGCCGGATCGCCAAGCCGTTCGATGCCGAGGCCGAAGCGGTCAACTGCCATCACAATTACGTGACGCGGGAGAACCATTTCGGCGAGAACATACTCGTGACCCGCAAGGGTGCGGTGCGCGCGGCGAAGGGCGTGATGGGGATCATCCCGGGATCGATGGGCGCGAAATCGTTCATCGTCCGGGGCCTGGGCAATGCGGAGAGCTTCGACAGCTGCTCGCACGGCGCCGGCCGCGTGATGAGCCGCACCCAGGCCAAGAAGCTGGTGACGCTCGACGAGCATATCGCCGACACCGCCGGCGTCGAATGCCGCAAGGACGAGGGCGTAATCGACGAGACGCCGCGCGCCTACAAGCCGATCGAAGCCGTGATGGCCGCCCAGGCCGATCTGGTGGAGATCGTCCATACGCTGAAGCAGGTGGTGTGCGTGAAGGGCTAGCCCCTTGGCGCACACCCCAACCACTAGAGATCAATCATGATCATCATCGACGGATCGGAAGGCGAAGGCGGCGGGCAGGTCGTGCGCAATGCGTGCGCGCTGGCGCTGGTCAGCGGCCAGCCCTTCCGGATCGCCCATGTGCGCGGCGGGCGCGAGAAGCCGGGGCTGATGCGCCAGCACGTCACCGCGATCGAGGCGGCGTGCGCGATCGGCGGTGCGGAATGTAACGGCCTCGCGGTCGGCTCGTCGGAAGTCACCTTCCGCCCGGGCCGGGTCGTGCCGGGCGAATATCGCTTCGCGGTGGGCACCGCGGGATCGACCGGGCTGGTCCTCCAGACCGTGCTGATGCCGCTGGTCCTGGCCGATGCGCCGTCGCGGCTCGTGCTGGAGGGCGGCACGCACAACATGCTCGCGCCGCCGTTCGACTTCATCGCGAAGAGCTTCCTGCCGATCGTCAACCGGATGGGGCCGAGCGTGACCGCGCGGCTGGTCCGCCACGGCTTCTATCCGCGCGGCGGCGGCCGGATCGAGGTGGACATCGTGCCCGCCCCGCTGGCGCCGATCGTCTGCACGGATCGCGGTCCGCTCGTCCGTCGCTCGGCCGAGGCACTGTTCGCCGCCCTGCCCTTCGACATCGCCGACCGGGAGATCCGTACGGCGCGCAAGCTGCTCGCCGACTGGCCGGAAGCGGCATTCGCGGTGCGCGAGCTTCCCGAGGAACGGGGCCCGGGCAACATCCTGCTGCTCGAGGCGGAATATGCGCATGTCACCGAGGTGGTCAGCGGTTTCGGCAAGCTGGGCGTGACGGCCGAGAACGTCGCCAAGACCGCGGCGGCGCGGATGGCCGGCTATATCGCGTCGGACGCATTCGCCGGGCCCTATCTCGCGGACCAGCTGCTGCTGCCGTTCGCGCTTGCCGGGGGCGGCGCGTTCACCACGGTGAAGCCGAGCAGCCACAGCCTGACCGCAGCGGCGATCATCGAGCAGTTCCTGGGGCGCCGCTGCGTCTTTGCGCAGCTCCCCTCGGGCACCCACCGGATGGAGCTGTTCTAGGTCGAGTTGCGAAACGCCGGATTTTCGGGTAGGCGGCGCCCCGCGGGCACCGGATCGCCCGCACCAAGGAGACATGCATTGCTGGACCTCAACGCCTTTTCGGGCGTGGCGTTCGGCGGCACCCGGTCCCTGCCCTAGCGCCTTTCCGTTGGCGCGCGGCAGGCACCCAGCCGCCGCGACACTGCACCCCAGAACGACATATTCGACCCGTCGGGATCGGCACGCCTGCGCGCGTCCGCTCGCCGCCGGGCGGGGACACGGAAAAGATCATGGGCGAACATGAAATCGTCCGGGGCATGTTGCTCCGGATCGGGCGCGGGCTGTCCGCGTCCGCATCGCTTGCAAAGGCGATACTCGAATGGGCCGAACCGCATCGCAGCTGGCTGACCGGCAGCGAGACGGAAGAGGCATTGGAATGGCCGGCATTGCTCGCCGCCGTCGCGGAAACGCGCCGGCCCGACGATGCGCGTCCGCACGTCCTGCTGCTTGCCGATCGGCTCGCGGAGCTGCTGGTGCTCGCGCCGATCGACGCCGCGCTGCTCGCGCTGATGGTCGCGTGCGACCGGCTGCCGCGCGTGGCGTCGCTCACCCAGTTGGCGGGCACGCACGGCCACGACCTGCCGACGCTGCTCGGCACCCTGGCCGGGGTCGAGCCGAACGAGGCGGACCGCGTCATGCGGCAGAGCGCGGTGCTCAAGCTCGGTCTGGTCGGCTTCTATGCCAACCGGCTCGGTGCGATCGAGGTCGATGTCCGCTGGACGCTCGAGCGGCTGCTTGATCGCGCACCGGCCGAGGAGGAGGCGATGATCGACACGCTCGTCGGCGCGCGCCAGCCCTCCCGGCTTGGGCGCGACGATTTCGCGCATGTCGCGGAGGTCGACTTCCTCGTCCGGCTGCTGCGCGGCGCGGTGGCGGAGAAGGCGCCGGGGATCAACATCCTGATCCACGGCCCGCCCGGCACCGGCAAGACCGAGCTGACCCGCATGCTCGCCGCCGAGGCCGCCCTGGCGCTCCACGGCGTGTGCGAGGCGGACGAGGACGGCACCGAGCCCAATCGCTGGGAACGGATCAACGCGCTCCAGCTGGCGCAGCGCATCCTGTCGCGGCGCAGCGGCGCGGTGCTGCTGTTCGACGAGATGGAGGACCTGATCGGCGACGCGCGCCCCAGCGGCAACGGCGGTGACTGGTTCGCCAAGCGCGAGGGCAGCAAGATCTTCGTCAACCGGCTACTCGAGACCAATCCGGTGCCCGTGCTGTGGACGACCAACGCGATCGGCAATGTCGATCCCGCGATCCTGCGGCGGATGAGCTTCGTGCTGAAGCTCGACCTTCCCTCGCGCGCCGCCGCCCAGCGCATGTTGGCGCGGATCGCGGGGGAGGAAGGCGTCGCGCCGGGTGCGGATCTCGACCGGCTGCTCGATGCCGCGCCCGAGGCGGCGACCGTGCTCCGCGTCGCGACCCGCTCGGCCAAGCTCGCCGGCGAGGCGGATGGCGGCGCGCGCTCCGCGGAGGCCCTGGTCAAGGCGCTGCGCGGCGGCGAGCTGCCGCCCGCGACGGACGATCGCCTCGATCTCGACCTGTTCGAGACCGATCCGCCGCTCGCGCCGCTGATCGCCCGCCTCGCCGAGAGCGGCGCGCGCGACGTGTCGCTGTTGCTCACCGGCCCGCCCGGCACGGGCAAGACCGCGCTCGCGCATCATTTCGCCCGCGCACTCGATCGGCCGCTGGTGGTGAAGCGGGCGTCGGACCTGCTCTCGCGCTGGGTCGGCGGAACCGAGGCGGCGATCGCCGAGGCCTTTGCCGACGCACGCGAGCGCGGCAGCGTGCTGCTGTTCGACGAGGTCGATTCGCTACTGTTCGATCGCACGACCGCCACCCAGAGCTGGGAGGCGGGCCAGGTGAACGAGATGCTCACTTGGCTCGATCGGCACCCGCTGCCGGTGGTCGCCGCGACCAACCATGCGCACCGGCTCGACGCGGCGGCGCTGCGGCGCTTCGTGTTCAAGCTCGAGCTGCGGCCGCTGGGCCGCGCGCGGGCGGCGCGGGCGTTCGAGCGGTTCTTCGGCCGCGCGGCGCCTGCCGAGCTGGCGGAACTGGCCACCCTGACCCCCGGCGACTTCGCCGTGGTAAAGCGGCAGCTCCGACATGCGGGGGAATGCTGCGCTTCGGAGATCGTCGAGCGATTGCGCGCCGAGCTGGCCTGCAAGCCGGAACGGGGCGCCACGATCGGCTTCGGTTGAGGCGTGGCGCCGCCTTCTTGCCTGTCCGCGACGGCAAGACTTGTCGCCGCGCGACGGCCGTCCCTCCGCGCGAGAAATCGCGCTTGCCGGACGGCCCGCATTGGAGGATGCAGTCGAGTCAAGAAAAGAACCGAAATGGACCCTGGGGAGGGTGATATGCTTGATTTCACGACGGCCGCCATGCGCCCCGAGGAAGGACGCGAGGCATGGCGCGAGCAACTCGCCGCCTTGTGCGGCAGGCGCGCGGCGATCCGCTTTTCGAACGAGGATTTCCGCGGCTCGATCCGGCACCGCGAAGTCGGCGGGATCAGCATCGCCCATTTCGCGCACAATGTGCATGAGATCGAGCAGAACAAGGCACCGCAGTCAGGCGACCAGTGCCGCTATGCGATGCTGATCATGCAGCTCAGTGGTCGCTCGATGATCGCGCAGGGCAGCAGCGAACTGGCGCTCGCGGGAGGGGAGTTCGGGATCATCGACAGCTTCCGCCCCTTCGTCACGCGCTTCCAGGGGCCGACCACCCAGCTCATCGCCTATCTGCCCGCTGCCGAGGTGACGAGTTCGCTCTCCTCGACCGCGCTGGCGCGGCCGCACCGCATCTCCGGCCGCGACGGCGTCGGCGCCCTGGCCCGCTCCACCCTGCTGGCGATCGCCCGTTCGGCCGATCAGCTCAACGACGACGACGCGGTCCATGCCCGGCAGATGCTGACCGGCGTGGTTCGCCGCATGGTCGATCGCGATCGCTGGGCCGCCGTCCGCGCCGAGCAGGCGCTGCCCGACAGCCGCATCCGCGCCTTCATCGACGCGCGGCTCGCCGATCCCGACCTTTCGCCGGCGTTGATCGCCGCGGGATGCGGCATCTCGCTGCGTCGGCTGCACCGCGCCTTTGCCGACACGCAATGGTCGGTCTGCGGCTGGATCCGCCACCGCCGGCTCGAGCGCTGCCGGCTCGACCTGCTCGATCCGCTGCAGAACCGGCTGTCGATCACCCAGATCGCGTTCCGCTGGGGCTTCAACGACGCCGCGCATTTCAGCCGCAGCTTTCGCGAGCTCTATCGGCAATCTCCACGCGACCTGCGCAAGCAAGCCGCCTGAGCGCTCGCCGCCTGTCTCGCAGCGACAAGAGCGACTGGCGCTGCGAAACAAGCGCCTGACCGAACCACATCCTAGAAGGACGCTGCACTCCTCGGGTCGCTCCGAGAGAAGCGCGCCAAAAACAAGGATGTGGGTGGGGACGATGCAGAACAGGCTGGACACCATGGTTTCTTCGAACCGGCGACGCGCGCAGATGCGCCGCGCTGCCTCGCTGCTGGCGATCGGGCTGGCGCTCGGCACGGCCTCGCAAGCCTGGGCACAGGACACGGCGCCCGACGCGGCCGCCGCACCCGCGCCGCAGGACGCCCAGGCCGAAGATCCGGCTTATGGCGACATCGTCGTCACCGCGCAGTTCAAGCAGCAGCGCCTGCAGGATACCCCGCTCTCCATCTCCGCGATCAGCGGCGACATGATGGAAGCGCGTGGCATCCGCGATGTGGCCGAGATCGCCAAGTCGGTGCCGAACGTGTTCGTCGAGCGCCAGGTCGCCGGCACCGGCGCCGGCGCCAGCGCCTATATCCGCGGCATCGGCCAGTCGGATCCGCACTTCGCGGTCGAGCCGGGCGTCGGCATCTATGTCGACGATGTCTATTACGGCGTCATCTCGGGCAGCCTGTTCGAGACGATGGATCTGGACCGCACCGAGATCCTGCGCGGTCCGCAGGGCACGCTCGCGGGCAAGAATTCGATCGGCGGCGCGATCAAGCTCTATTCGCGCAAGCCCGACGAGACGACCGACGGCTATGTCGAGATCGGCTATGGCAGCTACAACCGGATCAACGCGCGCGCCGCGGCCAATTTCACGGTGGTGCCCGAAAAGCTGTTCGTCCGCTTCTCCGCCTCGAACCGCCGCGCCGACGGCTATCTGACCCGGCTCGACTATGGCTGCGTCACCGGATCGACCCAGTTCCCGAACCAGCGCACCGACAAGAGCTGCAAGATCGGCACCGAGGGCGGCCAGCAGGTTTTCACCGCCCGCGCCGCGATCCGCTGGCTGATCGCCGACGGGATCGAGAACAACTTCATCATCGACACGATCCAGGACGATTCCGAGAATCCGGCCGGCAAGCTCACCGTCCAGAACGCCGCCTGGGCCGGCACCAACAATTTCATGACGCCCAAGGGCAGCTACACCAACTACGCCACCTATATCGGCGATCCCGGCCTGCCCTCGCAGTTCAGCTATGATCCGCACACGACGATGCACGGCTGGGGCTTCTCGAACAACCTGTCGGCCGATCTCGGCGGCGTCACGCTCCAGTCGATCACCGGCTACCGCGTCTCGAACACCTATTTCCCGGTCGATCTCGACGTGTCGCCGGCGGACGTGCTCGATCAGATCTGGCGGCTGAACCACAAGCAGTTCACCCAGGAGGTCCGCCTCTCGGGCGACATCGCCAACAAGCTGCTTGAATGGACCGTCGGCGGTTTCTACTACGATGCCAAGGGCGTCTCGAAGACCCGCCTCAACCTGCGCGGCGGCCTGGCGCTCGGCGGCGGCGGCGTCGATCTGCGCGTGCTGACCGACGATCCGATCAATACTACCTCCAAGTCGGTGTTCGGCCAGGTCATGCTGCATCCCGTCGCCGGGCTCTCGCTCACCGGCGCGCTGCGCTACACCAAGGACAAGAAGACCTATCTCTTCCACCGCAATGCCGTGAACGGCGGTCCGCACCCGACCCTGGGCGTGCTCGACGGCGTGACCGGCATCTTCGACGGCGACCGCGTCGATTATCGCATCGCCGCCGATTACAAGGTGACCAAGGACGTCCTGGTCTATGCGCAATACGCCACCGGCTTCAAAGGCGGCGGCATCAATCCGCGCCCCTATTTCGCCAGCCAGGTCGTGCCGTTCGATCCCGAGACGCTGGTCAGCTACGAGGCCGGCTTCAAGAGCGACCTGTTCGATCGCCATATCCGCCTGAACGCCGCAGTGTTCCACAACATCTTCAAGAACGTCCAGGGCAAGATCAACAGCTGCCCGGCGATCACGCCGAACAATGCCGCGGGCCCCTGTGCCGCGGCGACCAATATCGGCGATGCGCGGATCAACGGTGCCGAGGCCGAGCTGGAAGTCCATGCCGGCGGGCTGCTGCTCAACGCATCGGTCGGCTATCTCGACTTCAAATATACCAAGGTGCTGCCCTTCACCGGCGTCACGCTCGGCATGACCAATGTCTACACGCCGGAATGGACCGCGTCGGGCGGCATCCAGTACAGCTTCGACGCCGGCGATGTCGGCGAGTTCACCCCGCGCTTCGACGTCAACTACCTGAGCGAGACCTATTCGGACGCGGTCAACACCGCGCTGACCCGGATCGAGCCCCGCGCGCTCGCCAATGCCCAGATCACCTGGGATACGAAGAAGGACTGGACCGTCACGCTCGGCGTCACGAACGTATTCGGCACGTTCAAATATATTAATTATTACCAGACCGGCACGCCGGTCTACAACGCCCAGATCGGCCAACCGACGCGCCCGCGCGAATGGCTGCTCACCGTCAAGCGGCGCTTCTGACCGTGCTCGACAGCTCCCGGCACCCTTCCGCGCCGGGGGAACCTCGCGGCGGAGGAGGTCCTCCTGCCCCCTCCGCCGCTTCCCTGCCCCGCCGGGGTGGCTCGATCGAGTATCGCTTCCCATGACTGAGACCCGGAACATCCTCTTCTGGAACGTCGCGCGCGACGCGGCGCTCGAACGCTCGCTCTCCGGGCTGGACCAGGTCGATCTCGTCGTCGCCAACGAAGGGCCGGACATGCTGGAGCGGCTGCCCCGGGCGGACGGCTTCATCGTCTCGGCAGCACACGTCTCGCCCCCGCTGATCGAAGGGCTGAACCAGTGCGACAGGCTGCGCTGGATCCACCTGATCAACGCCGGCTATGACAATGTCACGCGCCAGTCGCTTCCAGACGGGCTGGTGGTGACCCACACCCCCGGCGCTGGTGCCACGACGGTGGCCGAGCACGGCCTGGGCCTGATGCTGGCCCTCGCGCGCCGCCTTCCCGAAGCGATCGAGGCGCAGCGATCGAAGCGCTGGGACTATGGCCTGGGCGCCCGGCTGAGCTCGCTCCAGGGCAAGACGTTGATGGTGCTGGGCTTCGGCCATATCGGCAAGGCACTGGCGGTGCTCGCGCGCACCTTCGGGATGCAGGTGATCGCGGTCAGCAAGCACGGGCATCCCAGCGAACTCGCCGATAGGAGCTGCCGGCTCGGAGAGGCGGCAGGGTATCTGCCCGATGCCGATTTCGTCGTGATCGCGGCGCCCCTGACGCCTGAGACCAGGACTTTCTTCAACGCCGAGCGCCTGGCCCTGATCGGAGCCCGCGCGTTCCTGATCAACCTGTCGCGCGGCGGCATCGTCGATTCCGATGCGCTCTCCGCCAAGCTCCGCGAGGGCGCGCTGGCCGGCGCCGCGCTGGACGTCACCGAGCCCGAACCGCTCCCGGCCGAGCACCCGCTCTGGACCGCGCCCAATCTCATCCTGACGCCCCATGCCGCCGCTGCGGGCCCGACGCCGCACGACTGCAGGCATCTGGTGGCGATCACGACCGAGAATGCGCGGCGCTTTTCCCGCGGCGAGCCTCTGCTACACGTGGTCCATCCCTGTACGCTGCAGGCGGCTTGAGGAGGGCCGGAATGCGCATCGCCCGTGTCGCCAGCATCCATGCCGATGGCGGGTGGCGGCCGTTCAGCTTCCTCAAGGTCGAGACCGACGAAGGGCTCACCGGCTGGTCGGAATACACCCAGGGACTATGGTCGCCAGGCCTGCCCCAGGTGATTGAATCGCTGGCAGCGCGCGTGATCGGTCGCGATCCGCGTGGTTTCGCACAACTCTCCGCCGAACTGCATGCCAGCGTCCGCTTCGCGCCGGGCGGGCTCAATGCCCAGGCGATCACCGCGATCGAGAATGCCTGCGTCGACATCGCCGCCAAGGCCGCGGGCGTCCCGGTGGCGCGGCTGTTCGGCGGGCCGTTCCGCGAGCGCCTGCCGCTCTACTGGTCGCATTGCGGCAGCTTCCGCGCCCGCGACGGCGACTATTTCGAGAAGGTCCTCGACAAGCCCCGCCTCGAGACGCTCGACGACATGAAGCGCCTCGGTGCCGAGGCCGTGGCGCGCGGGTTCGCCGCCGCGAAGACCAATCCGATCGCCTTTTCGAGCAGCGGCGCGGTGCTGCTCAACCCCGGCTTCGTACCCGGCTTCGACCCCGGCCGCGCGCTCGACGGCCCCACGCTCGCGGCGATCGACGCGCAGGTCGAGGCGTTTCGCGACGGTGCCGGGCCAGATCTCGACATCCTGCTCGACGCCAATTTCGGCTGCACGCCCGAGGGGTTCACCCGGATCGGCCACCGGCTGGAGCGCCACCGGCTGCGGTGGCTGGAAGCCGATATTCATTCCCCCGCCGCGCTCGCGGACCTGCGCGCACGCGTGCCGATGCCGCTCGCCTCGCTCGAGACGCTCTATGGGCGCCGCGGCTACCTGCCCTATCTCCAGGCCGGCGCCGCCGATATCGCGATCGTCGACGTGCCATGGAATGGCATCGCCGAGGCCGTCCGCATCGCCGCGCTGGCGGAAGTGCACGAGATCAACGTCGCGCCCCACAATTTCTACGGCCCCCTCGCCGATCTGATGACCGCGCATTTCTGCGCCGCGGTGCCCAATCTCGAGATCATGGAGATCGAAGCCGACGACGTGCCGTGGAAATACGACCTGCTCACCGCATCGCCGCGCATCGCCGACGGCAGGTTCGACCTGCCTCAGGCCCCCGGCTGGGGCGCCGAGGTGAACGAGGATGCGGTCGCCGAGCATCCCTGGCGCCCGCGCGGATGAGCCTCGACGCGCTGTTCCAGCCGATCACGATCGGCAAGCTGACCCTGCCCAATCGCTTCGTGATGGCGCCGATGTCGCGCTATGCCTGCCCCGATCGCCTGCCCACGCCCGAGCTCTCGGCCTATCACCGCCGCCGCGCCGAAGCCGGCGTCGGGCTGATGCTCACCGGCGGCGCGGCGATCGACCATCCGGCCGCGAACAACTCTCCCGTCCTCGCCGATTTCCGCGCCGAGGCCCGCCCCGCCTGGCAGGCGCTGGTCGACGAGACCCACCAAGCGGGCGGGCGCATCTCGCTCCAGCTCTGGCACGCCGGCGGCCGCTTCAACCGCGAGCCCTGGTGGCGCCCCGCTCCGCTGGTCAGCCCCTCCGGACTCGGCGGCCCCGACTTCACCGTCGGCGAGCCGCTGAGCGACGAAGCCATCGCCGACATCGTCGCCCGCTTCGGCGAAGCCGCCAGTGCCGCCAAGGCAGCGGGTTTCGACGCGGTGGAGATCCACGGCGCACACGGCTTCCTGATCGACCAGTTCTTCTGGGGCGAGACCAACAAGCGCACCGATCGCTGGGGCGGTCCGCGGGTCGAGGATCGCCTCGAATTCGCGCTCGCCGTCTATCGCGCGGTCCGCGCCGCGGTCGGCCCGGATATGCCGGTCTCGATGCGCATCTCGCAGTGGAAGGAGCAGGACTATACCGCCCGACTCGCCACCACTCCCGACGCGCTCGCCCGCTGGGTGGGGCCGCTGGTTGATGCCGGGATCGACTTCATCGACTGTTCGCAGCGCCGCTTCTGGGAGCCCGAGTTCGCCGGCTCGGACCTCAACCTCGCCGGCTGGGTCAAGAAGCTGACCGGCGGCCGCACGATGACGATCGGCTCGATCGGCCTCGACCGCGACGTCACCGCCTCCTTCGCCGGCGACCGCGCGGTGCCTGCCCCGCTCACCGGGCTGGTCGAGCGTTTCGAGCGCGGCGATTTCGACCTGATCGGGCTCGGCCGCGTGCTGCTCGCCGATCCCGACTGGATCGAGAAGACCCGCGCCGGCCGCCTCGCCGAGCTGATCCCGTTCGAGAAGGACACACCCAATGTCGTCTGGTAGCGTCCGGTTATGAAGGGACCGCGGGACCTGGCCGAGGCGGCGCGACGACGCCTGCCGCACTTCCTGTACGACTATATCGCGGGCGGCTCGTACGACGAGCAGACGCTCCACGCCAATCGCGACGCGCTGAAGCATGTGCGTTTGCGCCAGCGCGTGATGCGCGACGTTTCCGGCATCGAGACGAGCACCCGCCTTTTCGGCCAGGACGCGACGTTGCCGCTCGGCCTCGGCCCGGTGGGACTGGCGGGCATGTGTGCGCGCCGCGGCGAGGTGCAGGCGGCACGCGCGGCGGAAAAGGCGGGCCTGCCCTTCTGCCTGTCGACCGTGGCGGTATGCGACATCGCGGAGGTCGCGACCGGCACGACCGCGCCCTTCTGGTTCCAGCTCTACATGATCCGCGACCGCGCCTTCATGGCGGACGTGCTGCGGCTTGCGGCCCAGCATTGCTCGGTACTGGTCTTTACGGTCGACATGCCGACCGCGGCGACGCGCTACCGCGATTTCCGCTCGGGCATGTCCGGCGCGCCGGGCCTGAAGGGGGTGCTGCGCCGCGGCCTCCACGGCGCGCTGCGGCCGGGCTGGGCCTGGGACGTCGGCATCCGCGGACGCCCGCACACGCTCGGCAATCTCGGACCCGTGCTCGGGAGCCGTGCCGGCACGCAGGATTTCGCCGCCTGGATCCAGCGCAACTTCGACCCTTCCGTGACCTGGGACGATCTCGCCTTTGTCCGCGAGCATTGGCAGGGGCCCTTGGTCATCAAGGGCGTGCTTGATCCCGACGATGCCGAGGCCGCCGTCGCTGCCGGCGCGGACGGTATCGTCGTCTCCAACCATGGCGGCCGCCAGCTCGACGGCGCGCTCGCCTCCGCCGAGGCGCTCCCCGCCATCGCCGCCAGGGTGAAGGGCCGCACGACGATCCTCGCCGATGGCGGCGTGCGATCGGGGCTCGACCTGCTCACGATGCTCGCGCTCGGCGCCGACGGCGTGCTGCTGGGTCGCGCCTGGGCCTATGCGCTCGCCGCGGGCGGCGAGGCCGGCGTCGCGGCACTGCTCGACGGATTCGGCCGCGACCTGCGCGCCGCGATGGCGATGACCGGCTGCCGCACCCTCACCGACATCACCCCGGACATTCTCGTCCGCGTCCAGGAACCCCAGCCATGACCGAAGAGCCTCGCGAAGCCGGCTTCCCCGCGCCCGCCACCGCCTGGGGCGTCGTGGTCCTGCTCCTGCTCGCCTATATCGTCGCGGTGATGGACCGGCAGATACTCAGCCTGCTCGTCCAGCCGATCCGCCACGATCTGGGCATCACCGATACCCAGCTCAGCCTGCTCCAGGGCTTCGCCTTCGTCATCACCTTCACCGCGCTCGGCGTGTTCTTCGGGCGGATCGCGGACCGGGGCAACCGGCGCAACCTGATCGTGATCGGCATGCTGGTGTGGTGCTTCGCCACCGTCGCCTGCGGCTTTGCCCGCAACTTCACCGAACTGTTCGTCGCGCGGATGCTGGTGGGGGTCGGCGAGGCCGCGCTCTCGCCCGCCGCCTATTCGATGATCGCCGATTATTTCCATCCGAGCCGGCGCGGACGGGCGATGGGGGTCTACACGCTCGGCACCTTCGTCGGGTCGGGCGTGGCGATGATCGCCGGGGCGCTGGCGATCCTCTCGACGATGGGCGCGACCGAAGTACACATGCCGCTGGTCGGCACCATGGCCAATTGGAAGGCGGCGTTCGTGATCGTCGGCCTGCCCGGCCTGCTCGTCGCCGCCGCGATGCTGCTGGTCCGCGAACCCGTCCGCCGCGAGCGCGCCGCTCCGGGAACTGCGTCCTCGACCCTGGGCTTCGTCCGCGCGCATATCGGCATCCTCGCGGTCGTGATCTGCGGCCTCGCCTGCAACGCGCTGGCGAGCTTCTCGCTGATCAGCTGGACGCCCACCGTGTTCATCCGCCTGTTCGGCTGGCCCGCCAGCACGATCGGCGCGACCTATGGCGCGATCCTGGCGGTGGCGGGCGGATCGGGCATTATGTTCTCGGGCTGGCTCGCCGATCGGATGGCGCGGCGCGGCGGCCCCCGGCCGCTGGTGCTGGCGAGCTGGGCGATCGCCGCGGTGATCCCGCTCTCGCTCTGGGTCGGCCTCGCCCCCTCGCCCGGCATCGCGCTCGCTGCGCTGGCCGCGTGCAGTTTCCTGCTGGCGATGCCGACCGGCCTCGCCCCGCTGGCGATCTACCAGCTCACCCCCAACGAGCATCGCGGCCAGATGATCGCGGTCTATCTGCTCGCCGCCACGGTGGTCGGCCTGGGTCTGGGCCCGACGCTGGTCGCCGGTACCAATGCGGCGCTGTTCGGCCAGGACGTGACGATCGGCCGGGCGCTCGCGCTGGTGACGACGCTCGCGGCGATCGGCGGCTATCTCCTGCTAGCGCTCGCCGCCCGTCTCACCCGCGACCGCACGCCGCTCTGATCGGGAAAAGTCCGAACCGCCTTGACACCCTCGCGATAACCGGGGATTTCAGCGACCCGCGCGGGTGTAGCTCAATGGTAGAGCAGAAGCTTCCCAAGCTTACGACGAGGGTTCGATTCCCTTCACCCGCTCCAGCCTTCCTCCCGGTCATGGAGCCAGCTCGAATGCGCCACCTCGCGGTCTCCCTCGCAGTGGCGCTCGCCGCCGTCCCCGTCGCGCACGCGCAGACCAACCCCCAGGCCGAGGCGCAGGCGCTCGATCTGCTCAAGCGCGGCATCGCCTTCCGCACCGTCACCGGGCCGGGCAACCAGACCTTCGAATATGCCACCTATCTGAAGTCCGTGCTGGTCGCGGGCGGCTTCGCGCCGGAAGATGTCGAGATCGAGAAGCTCGGCGACACCGCCTGGCTCGCCGCGCGCTATCGCGGCACCGGCAAGGCGGCGAAGGGCGCCAAGCCGCTCCTCATCTCCGGCCATATGGACGTGGTAGAGGCCAAGCCGGCCGACTGGACGCGCGATCCCTTCACGCCGGTGGTCGAGAACGGCTATATCTTCGGCCGCGGCGCGACCGACATGAAATACGACCTCTCGACCACGGTCGCGACGCTGATCCAGCTCAAGCGCGAAGGCTATAAGCCCGGCCGCGACATATTGCTGCTGCTGTCGGGCGACGAAGAGACGTCGATGAAGACGACGCAGGCGCTGGCCGACAAATTCTCGGATGCCGAGCTGCTGATCAACATCGACGGCGGCGGCGGCGCGCGCGACGAGAGCGGCAAGCCGACGATCTTCGGGCTGCAGGGCGCCGAGAAGAGCTATGCCGATTACGAGGTGACCTTCACCAATCCCGGCGGCCATTCGAGCGCGCCGCGCAAGGAGAATGCAATCTATTCGCTCGCCCGGGCGCTCGACAGGATCGGCGCGTACGAGTGGCCCGGCCAGGTCAACGAGATCACCAAGGCGAGCTTCCTCGCGGGCGCCAAGACCACCAGCGATCCGAAGATGGCCGACGCGATGCGCCGCTTCGCCGCCAATCCCGACGATCTCGAGGCGCGGGCGCTCCTGCGCGCCGAGCCGGGCATGATCGGGCAGACCGGCACGACCTGCGTCGCGACGATGGTCAATGCCGGCCATGCGCCCAATGCCCTGCCCCAGCGCGCCACCGCCAATATCAACTGCCGTATCTTCCCGGGCACCTCGTTCGCGCAGGTGAATGAAATCCTTACCAAGATCGTCGACGACCCCCAGGTAAAGATCACCACGCTCGATGCCGGATCGGTCGCCACCGACGCTTCGCCGCTCCGTCCCGATCTGATGAAGACCGTCAGCGACGCGATCCATGCTCGCTTCGCCGATGTGCCGGTGGTGCCTTCGATGTCGGCCGGGGCGAGCGACAGCATGTGGTTCCGCGCCAAGGGCGTGCCGAGCTATGGCGCGTCGCCGATCTTCATGAAGGATAGCGACGGCTTTTCGCACGGCCTGAACGAGCGCACCCCGCTCAGCGAGATCGCGCCGTCGATCGTCTACTACAAGCGCGTGTTCAAGGAATTGACGAAGTAGCGCCATCGAGCAGCGCCGCGATCCAGCGACCCGCGATCCCGCTCGCCTCTTCGGGCGTGAACACGCCGGGCGCGAGGCATAGCTCGAGCCAGAGCCCATCGACCAGCGCGGTCAGCCCGATCGCGGTAAGCCGCACCGCCCGCGCCTCGACGTCGCATTCGCCGAGCAATGCCTCGATTCCGGCGCGATACTCGGCATAGATTTCGCCATGCAGGGCATCCATCGCCGGATTGGCCTTGGCCAGGCTCCAGAACGCGATCCAGGTCGCGAGCAGCTGCGGGTCTGCGATCGGATCACGGAAGCTCGCGGTCACATAGGCCGCCAGCCGCGCGCGCGGGTCGGGTCCCGCCGCCTCGACCGAGTCCGCCAGCGCCGCGCTCACCCGCGCGCCGGTCCAGCGATAGGTCTCGGCGATCAGCGCGTCGATCCCGTCGAAATAATGGCGCAGCAGCCCCGGCGACACCCCCGCCTCGGTCGAGATCGCCCGCACCGAGACCCCCGACGCGCCCAGCTCGGCCAGCACCCGCGCCGTCGCCGCGATCAGGCTCGCGCGACGCTCGTCGGGTTCGGCGCGGGTGAAGGCGATGCGCGTCATCGCGCCCTTCTACACGGTGCAGGCTTGCACGACATCCCAGGTTATTATACGATCGTATAACAAGTATCGGGGACGCATATGGCACATCGGTTCGCGGGAGTCGCGGCGCCTCAGGATGCCGACGACAATGTCAGCCTGCCCGGCTGGCTCTATACCGATCCCGAGTTCCTCGACGCCGAGACCGAACGGGTGCTGCGTCCCTCCTGGCAGATCGTCTGCCATGAAAGCGATATCGCTGCTTCGGGCGACTATCACACGCTCGATTATATCGGCGAAAGCGTCATCGCGGTCCGTGGCGCCGACGGCCGGGTCCGCGCCTTCGCCAATGTCTGCCGCCACCGCGCGATGCGACTGGTCGAGGGGCCGGCGGGCTGCGCGAAGAAGATCGTCTGTCCCTATCACGCCTGGGCCTATGAGACCGACGGCCGGCTGAGCGGCGTGCCCTTCCGCGCCGATTATCCCGGGCTCGATCCGGCGAAGCATGGCCTGGCCCCGGTCGATGTCGAGATCTGGCGCGGTTTCGTCTTCGTCCGGCTGACGGACAACGGCGGGCCGTCGGTCGCTGAGATGATGGCGCCCTACGACCACGAGATCGCGCCCTACCGGTTCGAGGAGATGCGGACGATCAGTCCGGTCCGCACGCGGCCTCGGCCGGTCAACTGGAAGAATGTCGGCGACAATTATTCGGACGGGCTCCACATCCCCGTCGCGCACCCCGGCCTCACCCGTCTGTTCGGCAGGAGCTATGCGATCGAAGCGCAGCCCTGGGTCGATCGCATGTCCGGCGAGCTGACCGACCGCCCCGGCAATTTCTGGGAAGACGTCTACCGCAAGCACTTGCCCCGCGCCCCGCATCTGCCGGAGGCGAACCAGCGGCTCTGGCTGTATTACAAGCTCTGGCCCAACCAGGCATTCGACCTTTACGCGGACCAGATCGACTTCATGCAGTGGCTGCCCGTCAGCCCCACCGAATGCGTGCTGCGCGAAATGGCCTTCGCCCTCCCCGACGATCGCCGCGAGATGAGGCTGGTCCGCTACGCCAATTGGCGGATCAACCGCATGGTCAATGCCGAGGACACCTGGCTCATCACCCGCGTGCAGCAGGGCATGGCTTCGCGCAGCTATACGATGGGCCCGCTCGGCGAAAGCGAGGTCTGCCTGCGCAGCTTCGCGCGCAAGATCCGCGCCCTGATCCCGGAGGCGCGCCTTCCCTATCCGCCCGCTCCCGGCTGGAGCCGACGTCCCCGTGAGGTGCAATGACCAAGCAATACGACGCGCTCATCATCGGCGGCGGCCATAACGGCCTGGTCTGCGCCTTCTACCTCGCCCGCGCCGGTCTCAAGGTCCGCGTGCTCGAGCGGCGCGCTATCGTCGGCGGTGCGGCGGTGACCGAGGAATTCCATCCCGGCTTCCGCAATTCCACCGCCAGCTACACGGTCAGCCTGCTCCGCCCCAAGGTCATCCAGGACATGCGCCTGCATGAGCGCGGCTGGCGGATCATCGAGCGGACGATCAGCAACTTCTTCCCGCACGAGGGCGGCTATCTCAAGCTGGGCGGCGGCCAGGCGCGTACCCAGGCCGAGTTCGCACGCTTTTCGAAGAAGGACGCCGAGACCTTTCCGAAATACGAGGAAGCGCTGGAGCGCGTCGCCGAGGTGCTGCGCGACATGGCGCTCAAGACTCCACCCAATGCCGGTGGCGGCATCCGCGCGTTGCTCGCGGCGGCCGCGCAGGGGCGCCGTCTCGCCAAGATGGACATCGAGGCGCAGCGCGACGTGATGGACCTGTTCGTCAAGTCCGCACGCAGCTTCCTCGATGGCTGGTACGAGAACCCCTATATCCAGGCCGCGTTCGGCTTCGACGCGGTGGTCGGCAACTATGCCAGCCCCGACACGCCCGGATCGGCATATGTGCTGCTCCACCACGTCTTCGGCGAGATCAACGGCAAGAAGGGCATGTGGGGCCACAGCGTCGGCGGAATGGGCGCGATCACCCAGTACATGGCCGAGGCGTGCGTCGAGGCAGGCGTCGAGATCAGCCTCGAGGCGCCGGTCGCGAAAGTGCTGGTCGATGGCAACAAGGTAACCGGCGTCCGGCTGGAGAGCGGCGAGGAGATCGCCGCCAGCGTGGTGGCCGCCAATGTCGGCCCCGCTCTGCTCTATCGCCAGCTCGTCGCGCGCAGCGACATGACGCCGGAGTTCGCGCGCCGCATGGACGGGTTCAAGGCAGGCTCGGGCACGTTCCGGATGAACGTCGCGCTCTCCGAGCTGCCCGATTTCACCGTGCTGCCCGGCAAGGAAAAGGCCGAGCACCACACCGCCGGCATCATCATCTCGCCGACGCTCGATTACATGGACAAGGCGTTCACCGACGCCAAGGCGTCCGGCTGGTCGAAGGAACCGATCGTCGAGATGAAGCTCCCCACCAGCGTGGACGACAGCCTCGCCCCGCCCGGCATGCATATCGCCTCGCTCTTCTGTCAGCAGTTCGCGCCGGTGCTTCCGGACGGGCGCAGCTGGGACGTGGAGCGCGAGGCTGCGGCGGACGTCATCATCGACACCGTCACCAAGCACGCCCCCAATTTCCGCAACTCGATCATCGCCACGCAGATCCACTCGCCGCTCGACCTCGAGCGCAAGTTCGGCCTGATCGGCGGCGACATCATGCACGGCCATATGACGCTCGATCAGCTCTGGGCGGCGCGTCCGGTCCTGGGGCACGGCGACTATCGCGCGCCGATCAAGGGCCTCTATATGTGCGGTTCGGGCACCCATCCGGGCGGAGGCGTCACCGGCGCCCCCGGCCACAACGCCGCGCACGAGATCCTGCGCGACCGCAGCCTGCTTGGGCGGCTGTTCGGCTAGCAAATCGGAAACTAGGACGTAAACTCATAAAAAGCAGCCTGTCGGCGTCCGCCCCACTTGTTGCCGTTCGTTCACGATCGTAGCGCGCCTCAAAGCAGACGCTGGAGAGATCATCCGGACCGGCATCCGCAACTACGAGACGAAGACCGTTCAACGGCTTCCACCAGAAGGTCCGACTCGCAAATCCCGTCAGCTCGCTCGAGTGTAGACGACCTTATAGCGAATTGGTGTGGTGAGCAGCGGACTGACGACGGTAGTCTCTGCCACCAACTGCTGCCCATCGCTGCGATACACTGTGGTCCGCTCGCTGTCGGCCGCGCGGAACGTTAGCGAAATGGCTTCACCATTCGCCTTTGCCGACACATTGAAAACCTGCCCGTCCTCGAGCTTCCACTCAATCGGCTCTCCGCTTGTCCAAACCACAATCAGTGGCTTGGCATCGTTTTTGATCGAGAACCGACCTGCTGCAATCGAGATTCTAATTGCATATGCAGGCGCGGTGGCCTTGCGCAGCCTGCGAGCGAAGGAAGGGCGGGTGAGGTTGGAAAGGCCGGCAACAGCGCTCTCGATCGCTTGATGGACGTCGTCGCTCTGTCCACGGTCCAGGATATAGCTGCCGGAAATCAGGCCTTGCGCCGAGCTCTCTGAGCCTGAGCTGGAGATCAAGATGGCAGCTCCGGTCGCCGCCGACAAAGCCCAATGAAGCATCACGCTCTCCTCAGATTTCGCTGCTCGCCGTGACGGGTGTAGGGACGATCCGCCTCAGCGCATAGGTGAGGCCTTGGTTGTCGAATTGAGGGACTTCCTCCCGCTAGTAGACGCCCGTACTGGCGGAGAGTTGGCTGTATCAGAGGGCCGAGCCTCGCGGCCGCGAACTCGATGTGCAAACTCGAAAGCGGACCGGCCGCTCTCCATCCATTCCCGGCCGCTCAGCCTTCGCGCTGAAAGCGGCCGTTTATGGGTTCATGACCTAGGCCGCCTGCTCCGCCACCGCGTTGCTGCGCAGCGTGAGGTAGTAGAGCGGCACCGCCGTCAGCATCAGGATCAGGCTGAGGCCGCCCGCCTCCCATCCCGATCCCCACATCGTCCAGAGTGCGAAGGCCAACCCCAGCAGCGCGACCGGCCGCTGGATGCCGATCGCCAGGGCCGAGAGGCAGGCGCCGATATAGAGCCAAAGGGTCGCCGCCGTGGTCAGCCGCAGCATGAAATCGAGCAGGCCCGCGGTCGATCGGCTCGCATTGCTCATCACCAATATCGTGGCCAGCCCGCTGGAGAGGATCAGCGCGCCGACCGGCACGTCGCGGCGATTGGTAGCCCCGATCCAGCGCGGCAGCACGCCCGCGCGCGCCATGCCCAGCGGCAGCTCGCCCTGCACCAGCGTCCAGCCGTTGAGACAGCCCACCGCCGCGACCACGGTAAGCGCCGCGACGCCCAGCCCGGCCGCGCGCCCCCAGAAGGTCTCGACGAACATCGCCATCGGCGCGCTCGCATTGGCGACCACCGCCTCGGGCAGCGCGAGGACGATGCCGGAGCATACCACCACATAAAGGCCGCCGGTCAGGATCAGCCCGACCATCGTCGCGCGCACCACGTTGCGCGCCGGATCGCGCACCCGCTCCGCGGCGATGCTCGCGCATTCGAACCCCACCACGGCGAAGAAGGCCAGGGTCAGCGCGGGCGTGAGCTGGCCCCATTCGAACGGCGCATGCGGCGCGCTGCGGAACTGGCCGCCCCCCGCCAGCGCCAGCGCCGCAAGGATCAGCACCACCGCGACCAGCGGCAGCAGCTTGAGCGCCGTGGTGCCGACCTGGAAGCGCCCGGCCGTCTTGGCGCCGTGCAGGTTGAGCAAGGTCATAAGCCAGATCAGCGCCACCGCCGATAGCGCGAGCGCCAGCGGCGTCGCGGCCAAGGGCGGCCAGAACGCCGCGAGATAACGGATCGCGGTCAGCGAGATGACGGCATTGGCCGACCAGACGCCGACCCAATAGGCCCAGCCGATCAGCACGCCCGGCAGCGGCCCCAGTGCCCGCGCGCAGATCGCCACCGCGCCGGGCTCTTCCGGCATCGCCGCGGCCAGCTTGCTCAATATCCAGGCGATCATCAGCGCGCCGCCGACCGCGACGAACCAGGCGACCAGCCCGGTCCAGCCATAGGGGGCGAGCTGCGCGGGGAGCACGAAGATGCCGGAGCCGATCATCCCGCCGACAACGAGCGCCGAGGCAGTCCAGAAACCGAAAGGCCGTCCCGCTGCCGTCATCGCCGCCCCCGAAACTGCAATATCGTGCAGTCAAACATAATTGCCCTTCGCCCGCCAGCGGATAAGCTGCGCGCGATGTCCCTCCCCGCCTCCCGCTATCCCCCCCGCCTGGTCGATGCCGCGCTCGCGCTGCACGACAATCGCCTGTCCGAGGCCGAGCCGCTGCTCAAGCAGCACCTCAAGGCCGATCCGTTCGACGTCGCGGCGATCCGGATGCTGGCGGAGTTGGCGGGGCGGATCGGGCGCTACAAGGATGCGGAATCGCTGCTTCGCCGCGCGATCGAGCTCGCCCCCGGCTTCACCGCCGCCCGCGCCAATCTCGCGCTCGTCCTCTACCGTCTCAACCGCCCGACCGAGGCGATCGCCGAGCTCGACCGGGTGCTGGGCGAGGATCCCGACAATGTCGGCCACGCCAATCTCAAGGCCGCCGCACTCGGCCGGGTCGGCGGCTTCGACGAGGCGATCGGACTGTACGAGGCGATCCTCGCCGCCGCCCCCAACCAGCCGCGCGTCTGGATGAGCTTCGGCCATATGCTCAAGACCGTCGGCCGCCAGGCAGAGGGCATCGCCGCCTATCGCAAGGCGCTCGCGCTCACGCCGACGCTCGGCGAAGCCTGGTGGAGCCTAGCCAACCTCAAGACCGTCCGCTTCGAGGATGCCGACATCGCCGCGATGCAGGCAGCGCTCGACCAGCCGGACCTTTCGGACGAGGATCGCTTCCACCTCGACTTCGCACTCGGCAAGGCATTCGAGGATCGCCCCGATCCGCCCCAAGCCTTTGCGCACTATGCCGCCGGCAACGCGCTCCGCCGCACCAAGGTCAAGTACAGCGCCGACGAGACCAGCGCGTTCGTCGATGCCGGTATCGCGCTCTATTCGCGCGATTTCCTCGACGCGCGCACCGGCCAGGGCAACGCCTCCCCCGCACCGGTCTTCATCCTGGGCATGCCGCGGGCGGGCTCGACCCTGATCGAGCAGATCCTCTCCAGCCACAGCCTGGTCGAGGGGACCACCGAGCTGCCCGACATCCCCGCGCTCGCCCGCCAGATCGCCGATTATCCCACCGGCACCGCCGCGCTCTCCGCCGTGCAGCTCGCGGAGATGGGCGAAGCCTATCTCAGGCGCGCCGCCGTCCAGCGCCACACCGACCGACCGTTCTTCATCGACAAGCTGCCCAACAACTGGGCGCATCTGCCGCTGATCCACCTGATCCTGCCGAACGCGAAGATCATCGACGCGCGCCGCCATCCGCTCGGCTGCTGCTTCTCCAACTTCAAGCAGCACTTCGCGCGCGGCCAGGCGTTCAGTTACGATCTCGAGGACATGGGGCGCTATTATCGCGACTATGTGCGGCAGATGGCGCATGTCGACGCGGTCCGCCCCGGCCTGGTCCACCGCGTCTTCTACGAGGCGATGATCGACGACACCGAGACGCAGGTCCGCGCGCTGCTCGCCTATTGCGGCCTCGATTTCGAGCCCGCCTGCCTGGAATTCCACAAGACCGAACGCGCGGTGCGCACCGCCAGCTCGGAGCAGGTCCGCCAGCCGATCTTCCGCCAAGGGACCGAGGCGTGGCAACCGTTCGAGCCCTGGCTCGATCCGCTCAAGGCCGCGCTCGGCAACGTCCTGACACATTACCCTACGGCATCCGCGCTCTGACAGTTGCAAATCTGTCACGGTTCGGAAACGAATCGTACACCTCGCACTTGCAGCATTGACGGCACCCCAGCGCAGCAAACAGTCTCCGGTCAGTCGCCTCCTGCCGGAGTACATCGAATGCTTTCGATCCCGCGCCTGACACTCTCAGCCTTGCTGACTTCCACCGCGATCGTCCTGCCCGCATTCGCGCAGGAGGCCGAGCCGCAGACCACCGATCCGGAGATCGTCGTTACCGCGCAGAAGCGCGAGCAGAGCCTGCAGGACGTGCCGATCAGCATCCAGGCGCTGAGCACCCGCAAGCTCGACGAGCTGAACGTCACCAATTTCGAGCAATATTCGCAGCTCCTGCCGTCGGTCGCGTTCCAGACGACGCTGCCGGGCGTGACGACCGTCTATATGCGCGGCGTCGCCTCGGGCGGCGACGGCAACCATTCGGGCTCGCTGCCTTCGGTCGGCGTCTATCTCGACGAACAGCCGATCACGACGATCGGCGGCACGCTCGACGTCCATATCTACGACGTCGCCCGGATCGAGAGCCTCGCGGGGCCGCAGGGCACGCTCTACGGCGCCTCCAGCCAGGCCGGCACGATCCGCATCATCACCAACAAGCCGGAGACGAGCAGCTTCTACGGCCGCGTCGACGTCGAGGGGAATACGGTCAGCAAGGGCGGCATGGGCGGCAAGATCGAGGGCATGCTCAACGTGCCGCTCTCGCAATGGGCGGCGCTGCGGGTCTCGGGCTTCTACCAGCACGATGCCGGCTATATCGACAACGTCCACAGCACGCGCTCGTTCGCCAACGGCATCACGATCGACAATGCCGCGCTGGTGAAGAAGAACTACAACGACACCGATACCTGGGGCGGCCGCGCCGCGCTCAAGGTCGACCTCGACGACAATTGGACCGTCACGCCCACCGTCCTCTACCAGGAGGCGCGTGTCCATGGCAGCTTCGGCAGCGATGCCAGCGTCGGCGACCTGAAGGTCGAGCATTTCCTGCCCGAATGGCGCAAGGACCGCTTCATCCAGGCGGCGCTGACGATCGAGGGCAAGCTCGGCAACTGGGATCTGACCTATGCCGGCGCCTATCTCGACCGCAAGGACAGCCAGTCGACCGACTATACCGATTATGCCGAAGCCTATGACCAGCTTTATGCGAGCCTGGGCGGCACGGCCTATTTCTATTTCAACGATTCCGCGGGCAACCAGATCAGCCCCGTCCAGCGCATCCTCGGCACGGACCATTTCAAGAAGATGAGCCAGGAGCTGCGGATTTCGTCGCCCCAGGATTCGCGGTTCCGCGTCGTCGGCGGCCTGTTCTACCAGCGCCAGAGCAATGCGATCCACCAGGATTACCAGGTCGCCGGGCTGGCGCCGCTGCTCTCGGTCAACGGTTTCGCCGGCACGCTGTGGCTGACGCAGCAGCACCGCGTCGACAAGGACTATGCCGCGTTCGGCGAAGCGAGCTTCGACATCGTGCCGACGCTGACGCTCACCGGCGGCGGCCGCGTCTACAAATACGACAATTCGCTGATCGGCTTTTTCGGATTCGGCCGCAATCCGGCCTTCGTCCAGGGCGCCGACGACAATCCGCCGCCCAACGCGGTCTACAGCACGCGGACGGGCGTCGCAGGCTGTTACACCACCCAGGGCCAGACGCTGCGCGACGCGCAGCTGGCCGGCGCGCCCACCACCCTGCTGCCCGCCGAGATCTCCGGCAGCCCCTGCACCAATCTCGCCACGTTCGAGAACGGCAAGCTGGTCCCCAAATCGACCGAGGGCGACGGCTTCCTCCACCGCCTCAACCTCACCTGGAAACCCAGCAAGCAGGTGCTGCTCTACGCGACTTGGTCGCGCGGCTATCGTCCGGGCGGCATCAACCGGCGCGCGACGATTGCGCCCTATGCCGCCGATTTCCTGACCAATTACGAGGTCGGCTGGAAGACGACCCTGGCCGGCGGCATGCTCCGCTTCAACGGCGCGATCTATCAGCAGGATTGGAAGAAGTTCCAATTCTCCTTCCTCGGCCAGAACAGCTTCACCGAGATCCACAACGGCCCCAATGCCCGCATCCGCGGCGCCGAGGCGGACGTGAACTTCGTCTCGGGCGGGCTGACCCTGACCGCCTCGGGCTCCTATACCGACGCCAAGACGCGGCAGAATCTGTGCGGCTATGACGATGCGACCTATAGCTGCACCAATCCGGGGCCCGACGGCGCGATCAACTATGTCTCGGCGCCGACGGGAACGCGCCTGCCGGTGACGCCGCGCTTCAAGATCAACGGCACCGCGCGCTACCAGATGCCGATCGGCTCGGCCAAGGCCTATATCCAGGGCGTCATCGCCCACCAGAGTTCGGCCGCATCGGACATCCGGACCAAGGTGTTCATCCTGCCCCTGCACGATCCCGCCGACCCCGCCGTCGCCGCCGATCCCACCAGCTATTACAATGCGGCGCAGGTGCTGGGCCGGCTCCCCGCCTACACCACCGCCAACCTGTCGATCGGTGCCGAGTTCCAGAGCTTCTCGCTGGAGGCGTTCGTGCAGAATCTATGGGACGAACGCGGCCAGATCACCCGCTTCCAGGAATGCGGCAGCTGCGGGCAACGGCCCTATGCGGTGTATATCCAACCCCGCACGATCGGCATCCGCGCGGGAGCGAAATTCTAGGGCGCTTCATCCGCTTCGACCGTCATCCCCGCTTTCGTGGGGATGACGGCCGTGGGCCTCAGATCCCGCCGTCCACCACGACGAAGCCCGCCGCCTCGAGCCGCGCCGCCAGGTCCGCGACACACGCATCCACCGCCGCTCGTTCGGTCGCGCGCACCACGAAGTTCGCGCCGGTGCGCCCCTCGCGGAAGAACGGATAGCTGCCGATCGACACGCCTTCGTGTGCCCGCTCGGTCGCGCCGAGCATCTCGGCGATCTCGCTCTCCGCCACCCAGCTCCCGACGGTGCGCGACAGTACCGGCCTGCCGCCCTCCAGCGTGCCGGTCAGCGCGTCGAGCATGCCCGCGGTGATGTGCGGCACCCCCGCCAGGATAAAGAGGTTGCCCACCCGGATCCCCGGCGCGCCCGACATCCGGTTCGGGATCAGCGCCGCTCCCTCGGGCACCCGCGCCATGCGCAACCGCGCATCGGTCAGGCCGCCGCGGGTCTCGTAATAGCGCTCGAGTACCGCCCGCGCCTCGGGGTGCACCACCACGCCCACGCCCAATGCGACCGCGATCGCATCGACGGTGATGTCGTCATGCGTCGGTCCGATCCCGCCGGTGGTGAAGCAATAATCGTTGCGCGCCCGGAGCGCGTTGACCGCCTCGACGATCGCCGCCTGCACGTCGGGCACCACCCGCACCTCAGCGAGTCGGATGCCCTGGACGTTGAGCCAGCTCGCGAGCTGGGCGACATTCTTGTCCTGCGTGCGGCCGGAGAGGATCTCGTCGCCGATCACCACCAATGCCGCGGTCCAGATGCGCTCGCCCATGTCGGCCGCATAGACCAACCGGAGGGTCTCGCAAAGCCGCGCGCACCCGCCTATATTCCTTTGATGACCGAATATGTGACCGTCACCGCCGATATGCCGCAGGCGCGCAGCCACGCCATCAAGCTCCACGGGCCCGAGGGCTTCGAGGGCATGCGCAAGGCCGGCCGACTCGCCGCCGATATCCTCGACGCGCTCGTCCCCCATGTCGTGCCGGGCGTCACCACCGAGGAACTGGATGCCATCGTCCGCCGCATGTCGGTCGACGGCGGCGGCGTCCCTGCCACGCTCGGCTATCGCGGCTATACCCATAGCTGCTGCATCTCGATCAACCATGTCGTCTGCCATGGCATCCCGAGCGAGCGCACGCTCAAGGACGGCGACATCGTCAATATCGACGTCACGCCGATGCTCGGTGGCTGGCATGGCGACACCAGCCGCATGTTCCTGGTCGGCGACGTGCCGATCAAAGCGCGCCGCCTGGTCGACGTCACCTATGAATGCCTGATGCTCGGCATCGAGCAGGCCAGGCCGGGCAACCATCTCGGCGACATCAGCAACGCGATCCAGCGCCATGCCGAGAAACACCGCTACGGCGTCGTCCGCGATTTCTGCGGCCACGGCCTGGGCCAGGTCTTCCACGACGCGCCCGAGGTCGTCCATGTCGGCCGCCCCGGCACCGGCCCGGAACTGCGCCCCGGCATGTTCTTCACGATCGAGCCGATGATCAACATCGGCCGCCCCGACGTGAAGCTGCTCGAGGATGGCTGGACGGCCGTCACCCGCGACCGCTCGCTCTCGGCCCAGTTCGAGCATTCGATCGGCATCACCGAGACCGGCTGCGAGATCTTCACCAGGAGCTCGAAGGGCCTCGACCACCCGCCTTATTGAGGAGGGAGGTCAGCCCGGCTTCGGGCTCAGCTCGTCCAGATGGCGTCTGGCGCTCGCATTGCCCGGGTCGAGCTCCAGCACGCGCCGGTAATGCGCGACGGTGGACGGGACGTCGCCGACGACGTGATAGGCCTGCGCCAGGCTATCCTCGGCATTGGCGCTGTTCGGAAACTTGGCGGCGATCAGCTTGAAGATCGCCAGCGCATCGCGGGCACGGCCGGTGCTCAGCAGGCGATAGCCCCAGTCGTTGAGCTCCATCTCCGGCCAGGCCAGCCCGGGATCGCGCGCCTCGATCGCCTTCGCGGCGTCCCCGGCATGCGGATAGCCCTGCTCCTCCAGCGCGATGCGGAGCGCAGGCACGCCCGTCAACGTCAGCCCGGGCGCATAGAGCGACGCGATCTTGTCGACCATGTCCTCGGGAAAGGACCCGGTCAGGTTGGTGAGGATCACCACGCCCACCCGATCCTCGGGATAATAGAACACCGCGGCGCGCCCGCCCCCGGTCATCCCCACCGCCCGGTGGCTCCCCCGCGCATATATCTCCCAGCCCAGGCCCCATTGCCCCTTCTTGCCGCTGGCAAAGGGAACCGGCGTCCACATCATCTCTCGAACCGGGTCAGACAGCAGCCGCCCATCGCTTAGCGCGATCAGCCAGTGCGCCATGTCGATCGCCGTGCTGTTCAACCCCGACGATGCGCGGCGGAACGGGAGGAAGCGCTCGGAGGTCGCCTTCATCACCCGCGGCGCATCCGGCGCCGCGCCGCTATAGCCGTTGACGAACGGGCCGGGCAGCGTCCAGCGATAGGTCGGCGCCTTGCCCGGGATCACGTCATAGGCGTCGCCATAATAGGTGCGGGTCATGCCGGCGACGCGCAGTTGCTCCTCGGCAAGCGGCGCATCCGGCGCGCGCCTGTCGAGCTGGTTCAGCACGCGCTGGAGCAGCGTGTAGTTGGTCTGGCAATAATAGAAGCGCTGGCCCGGCGCGAAGGCGATCGGCTGCAGCTGCACCCAGGCCCAGGCGGCGGCCGCATCGGTCTCCACCGTCGGCGCGCGCATCACGTCGGGCAAGCCGGACATGTGGCTGAGCAGCTGGCGGATCGTCACCCCGCGCCACGCCTCCGGCAAATCGGCCAGGTACCGGCCGATCGGTGCCGAAAGATCGAGCCGCCCCTGCTGCACCGCGCGCATCGCCGCTACGCCGGTGAACGCCTTGGTCACCGAATTGATCGCGAACACCGTGTCGGGCCGTACCGGCTGCGCAAACTCGATACTGGCTGTCCCATAGTCGCGGGTCAGGACGATCCGGCCGTCCTTCACCACCGCGATCGCCATGCCGGGAATGCGCAGCTTGCGCAGCTGCGCCTCGAGATAGCGATCCACCTGCGCGCGCGGGTCTGCCGTCACGGTCGCGGCGGAGGCCGGCAGGCCGGCGAGCATGCCGGTGGCGAAAAGCGCGAAGCCGTTGCGCAGGCACGTCCGGCGGCCGCCGGACCAGAGGGTCGGGG
>JBEVLV010000087.1:0-17174 GCA_040508955.1 Sphingomonas sp.
GGAAAAAGGGCGGCGGCCCGGGGGTTTGAATACATGAAGGCGACGATCGAACGCGCGACTCTGCTCAAGGGCCTCAGCCACGTCCAATCGGTGGTTGAGCGGCGCAACACGATCCCCATCCTCTCCAACGTGCTGATCGAGGCACAGGCCTCCGGCGCCGTGCGGTTGATGGCGACCGATCTCGATCTCCAGATCGACGAGACGATCCCCGGCGCGGTCGACCAGGCCGGCGCGACGACGATCTCGGCGCACACCTTGTTCGACATCGTCCGGAAGCTGCCCGAGGGCTCGCAGGTCGAACTGACCGCGGCCGAGGGCAAGATGACGATCCTGGCCGGCCGTGCCCGCTTCAACCTCGGCACGCTCCCGCGCGACGATTTCCCGATGATCGCCGAGGGCGAGCTGCCGACGACGTTCGAGCTGCCGGCCGAAACGCTCAAGCAGATCATCGACAAGACGCGATTCGCGATCTCGACCGAAGAGACGCGCTATTATCTGAACGGCATCTTCCTGCACGTCACCGACGAGGCGGTGCCGCTGCTGCGCGCCGCCGCGACCGACGGTCATCGCCTCGCACGGGTCACCGTGGCGCGCCCCGACGGCGCCGAGGCGATGCCCGACGTGATCGTGCCGCGGAAATGCATCGCCGAGCTCCGCAAGCTGCTCGACGAGGTCGATGGTTCGGTGGGCGTGTCGCTCAGCAACTCGAAGATCCGCTTCGATCTTGGCCAGGCGATCCTGACCTCGAAGCTGATCGACGGTACCTTCCCGGATTACAGCCGCGTCATCCCGACGGGCAACGACAAGATCCTCAAGATCGATCCGAAGAGCTTCATGGAGGGCGTCGACCGCGTGTCGACGATCGCCACCGAGAAGACCCGGGCGGTAAAGATGGCGCTCGATCGCGACAAGGTAATCCTGTCGGTCACCAGCCCCGAGAACGGCGCCGCAGCCGAGGAAGTGCCCGGCGAATATACTGCGCTGCCGTTCGAGATCGGCTTCAACAGCCGCTACCTGATGGACATTCTCGCGCAGATCGAAAGCGATCTGGTCGAAGTCCATCTCGCCGACGCCGCCGCGCCGACGCTGATCCGCGAGAACGACCAGTCGCCCGCGCTCTACGTGCTGATGCCCATGCGGGTGTGATCCCGCTCGGCGCTTCTCATTTCGGGCAGGCGAAACGGGGTTGACGGGGCGTTGCCCTGCGTACCCGCGCTTTTCCTGGCTTTGCCGCAGGGCAGCATTTCGCCATTAGCGATGGTGAGCCCCGAGGGTCGCAAACTTTACGGGACTTGAGTCGGGCGGTGGAAATTCCCAGTACGCCGCCCGGCTCCTCTCCCTTGCCCACGCTCGCGATCGAGGCCGCGACCGGTGGCAATTGATCTTTAGCCGACACGCTGTTATTTACACGAGTGTCAGTTAATGGATTCGCAGATGGCCACCCAAGCTCCGCAGCCTTTCAATCCCGGCATTCCGATGAAACGCGAGTGGGGGACCGCGCTCGGCGCGCTGCGCCGTCTGCTGGCCGATGGCGACGATACGACCCAGGTTTTCCGGATCATGCGCGCGCTGAACGGCGACGTGACCCAGCGCAATTACCGGCGGCTGCTGACGCTGCCGGACGGCGGCCGCCTCGCCTATCGCCGGCTCGAGCTGGCCCAGCGGCTCTCGGACCGCAGCTGGGTGGATGGTTTTGCCCAGGGCACCGTTGGCGCCGCCTACCGCGATTTCCTCGATTCGACCGGGTATACGGCACAGGGCCTAGCCGAAGTCAGCATGGCGGAGGGCGCTTTCCAGGGCGATATCGAGCATCCTTATGCCTGGATGGGCCGTCGCGAGCGCGACATCCACGACATCTGGCATGTCGTTACCGGCTACAAGGCCGACGAGCATCTCGGCGAGGCGTGCCTTGTTGCCTTCTCCTACGCGCAGACCGGCGGGCTCGGCTGGGCGTTCATCGCGCTCGGCGCCTCGCTCAAGAGCATCCGCGTCACCGGCAGGCTCGACTTCATCCGCGCGGTCCGCGAGGGCTACCGCAACGGCAAGCGCGCCGGCTGGCTGCACGGCGAGGATTACGAAGCGCTGCTGAACGAACCTCTCGACGCCGCGCGCAAGCGGCTCAGCATCGCCGAGCCGGCCAAATATCGCATCGCCCAGGCGAGTCTCGCGGCCGCGGGCCTGACCGGGATCTGAAACCGCTCAGGGAAGCGGCTTCAACGGCCCCGCGGGTTCGGCATGCGAGGGAATCGCCTGCGCCAGCATCTCCGCGGACACGACCGGTCCCGGCAAGTCGAAGCGGTGCGAATCGATCTCCTTGTGGTCGACCGACTCGAGCTCCATCAGCGGCGCGATCTGCACCGGCGTTCCCTTGGCCAGCAGTTCGCGCACGCGCGGCCCGAACTGCGACGAAGCGGGGATGACGCTTCCTTCGAAGACCGAGAGCGCCGAATCGGCGAGGCGTCGCAGCATCGCCCCGACCGGGGCCAGTTCGGGATCGTCGCTGATGGCGATCTGAAGCGTCTTGCCGCCTGCCTCCTTCGGCCCGAGCGTCCAGGATGTCGCGGCGAAACCGGAAACCTGCGTCTCAGGACCTCCGCCCAGCACGAAAAGCGGGCCCGTTCCGTCATCGACGACCGACTTGGTCGCGATCTGCGTTTTCAGGACCTTGATCGCATCGTCCAACCGGGTGACCAGCTGGTCACCCTTCATGTCGATCACCAGGTAATCCACGCCGTCCCGCCGGATCAGCCCGAACCCCTTGTCGATACCGATCCGCGCATTGCCACCGTCGTCGATCTCGACGAGCAGCACCTCCTTGCCCCCGCCGAGCGCATAGCGCGCGGTTACGTCGGCCAGCGCGGGCATCGGTGCCGCGCATAGCAGGACGAGCGCGAACCGCGCCGCGGCGAGGGTACGGATCACTTGGCCGGTGCCTTGGGCTCGGGCGAGACCGGTGCGCTGGGGGCGGGCGCCGCGGGAGCCTGCCCCGCGCCGCCCTTCTGTGCTGCGGCAGCCGCCGCGGCCGCCTGGGCCATGCCGCGCTTGCGCATCTCGTTCAGGTGCTGCTTGAGCGCCGCCTTGTCCATCACCTTGGGCAGGGTGAACTCGGTCGCCGCGATCGGAGCCTTCTCGACACCTTCCAGCTTCAGCTCGTCGCCGAAGCGGAGCACCATGCCCTTGTCGAGCACTTCCTCGAGCTTCTTCTCGACGTTCGGAACGCTGCCGATCAGCTGCTCCATGCCCGCGCTGCCGAATCGCGCCTGCGTCGCCATCGCCTTGCCGACACCGGCAAAAGCCGGATCGCTGCTGATCACCATCTCGATGCTCGGCATCGTCGAATTGCCCTTGGGACCGACCTTCCACACCGCGCCCTTCAGGCCCGCCACGGTCTCGTCGCCCTTCTGTACGGCTTCGAACTCGGGCTGTGCGGCCGCCGGCGGCGGCACGGTGCCGCTCTCGCGCAGCAGCTCGCCCATCGAGGCGATGAAATCGGGAATGGTCGCGGCGAAGCGGTCCTTGCCCTCGCCCACCACGACATAATCCTTGCCGTCATGACGGATGAAGGTCTGCGGGCCGGCGTCGAGGCGGGTATCGCCGTTCCCGGCCGCCTTGACCGTGAAGGTGCCGCGGCCGCCCGCTACCGAATAGCGCGCGGTTACGTCCTCCGGCGCCTTCGAACAGGCGGCGACGAACAGGAGGGCGGCGACGGTAACAGACTTGCGGATCATGTGATTCCCCTTTTCGCCCTCATCGGCGAAGTGGTGTTCGTCGGCAAGGGGGTGCGCTAAGGCGGAGGAATATGGCCGTGTCCCGCCTCGTCCTCACCGATTTCCGCAACCATGCCGATGCCGCGCTGACGCCCGGCCCAGGCTTTGTGGTGCTCGCCGGCGAGAATGGCGCCGGCAAGACCAATATCCTCGAGGCGCTTTCGCTGCTCGCGCCCGGCCGCGGGCTGCGGCGCGCCGGGCTTGCCGAAATGGCGCGGCAGGGCGGCAGCGGCGGCTTCGGCGTGGCGGCGGCACTGAACGACATCGAGATCGGCACCGGCATCCAGCCCGACGCCCCCGAGCGCCGCATCGTGCGGATCAACGGCGCTCCGGCCGCCGCGACCGTGCTCGCCGAATGGGTGACCATCCTCTGGCTCACCCCGGCGATGGATCGACTCTTCCTCGAGGGACCGGGCGAGCGGCGGCGCTTCCTCGACCGGCTTACGCTCGCATTGGTGCCGGGCCATGCCCACCAATCGACGCGATACGAAGCGGCGATGCGCCAGCGTAACCGGCTGCTCGCCGACGATGCCCCCGCCGATCCCGACTGGCTGAACGCGCTCGAGGCCCGGATGGCCGAGCATGGCGCCGCGATCGAAGCTGCCCGGCGGGAGACGGTGGCGCTGCTCGACGAACGGCTTTCCGCCCAGCCCGAAAGCGTGTTCGCCCGCGCCGGGCTGGCGATCGAAGGCTGGCAGGGCGATACCGAAACGCTCGCCCGCGAGCTCCGCGACGGTCGCCGCCGCGACGCCGCCGCCGGCCGGACGCTGGCGGGGCCGCATCGTGCCGATCTGCTCGTCACGCATCTCGGCAAGAGGCAACCGGCCAACCTCTGCTCGACCGGCGAGCAGAAGGCGCTGCTGTTGGGACTGGTGCTCGGCCATGCGGAACTGGTCGCCGAGCGGATCGGCCGGGCGCCGATCCTGTTGCTCGACGAGGTCGCCGCGCATCTCGATCCCGGCCGCCGCGCTGCGCTGTTCGATCGCCTGGCGGGCATGGGACAGGTCTGGATGACCGGCACCGAGCCCGGCCTGTTCGATGCGGTGCCGGGTGACGCCAGCCACTACCGTGTCGCCGACGGGGCAGTGTTGCCGGGCTGAGCTGCGGCCCTTCGCTGGGCACGCGAAGTTGCGGAAGTTGACACGAAACGAGGGTCGAAACCGGCCTTCCCCAGAGGCGGCGCGGCGCACGCGACCTTCGACGCGACAGGGAAGCGCCACCGACGCGACACCGACGCGACACCGACGCGACAATATGCACCGCGTACGCGCCATCCGCGATCCGAGCCAAAGTCATTGCAGCTGCCGAGCAGGCGGAATCCTACATTGCAAGGCCGGCACGCCCCGCACAGCGGAACGCGGTCGAATTGCCAAACCCTTTTCAGCTGCAGCCCTTGCATGTCGGCAATGCGCGCGATAGAAACTGAACCATATGGTTCAGTATGTAAGCCCCCGCCTGGATGCCTCTTTCGCCGCGCTTTCGGATGCCACCCGACGCGGCGTTCTGGAGCAGCTCGGACGCGCGGAGGCTTCGATCAGCGATCTTGCCGAGCGGTTCCACATGACCCTCACCGGCATGAAGAAGCATGTCGGCGTGCTGGAGCGCGCAGGGCTTGTAGTGACGGAGAAGGTCGGGCGCGTGCGGACCTGCAAGCTCGGCCTTGGCGGGCTGGAGGCGGAGGCGGCTTGGATCGAGCAATATCGCCAGATCTGGGACGCACGTTTCGACGCGTTGGACAAAGTGGTCGAGGAACTGAAACGCAAGGAGAAGATCGATGGGCCTGAAAGATACTGAATCCACCACGCAGAACGGCACGACGGTGGAACGGAAATCCGACCGGGAGCTGGTCGTCACGCGAAGCTTCGACGCGCCGGCGCGCATCGTGTTCGAGGCCTGGACGAGGCCCGAGCTGTTCATGCGGTGGTGGGCACCGAAATCGATGGGCGTGCCCCTGCGTACCTGCGAGATGGATGCCCGCACCGGTGGCAGCTACCGCATCGAATTCGGCCACGACGCCGGACAATCCTGGGCATTCTTCGGCAAATATATCGAAGTGATCCCGAACGCGCGGCTCGTCTGGACCAATGACGAGGGCGAGGATGACGGCGCCGTGACGACGGTGACCTTCGAGGAAGAAGGCGGCAGGACCCTGCTGACCTTCCACGAACTCTACCCTTCGAAGGAAGCGCTCGACGAAGCCTTTGTCGGAATGGAGGGCGGGATGGTCGAGCAGCTCGCGCAGCTGGACGCGCTTCTCGGCGACCTGGGCGCCGGCGCCGGAGAATCCTGACGTACCACCGATATCGCTCGCCAAACGAAAAGGGCCGCCCCACCGAAGTGGAGCGGCCCTTGATCGTTCAACGCCTTACGGCGTGTCAGGCGCGCGCGAGACGCGTGGTCGGACGGCGGCGGAGCGCCATGCCGGCCAGGCCGAAGCCGCCGATCATCATGCCCCAAGCGGCCGGCTCGGGAACCGCGGCAACCGAAACGCCGTCGAGCGCCGCGCCATAAGGCGAGTTGTCGAGCGACGCGAAGTTCAGCGTGGTCGAGGTGCCGGTCGCGACGAAGTCATAGGTATACTGCGTCCAGCCCATCGCCTCATGCGAGGTGCCGGCCGAATTGAGCGTGTAGTTCACCGTGGCGTTGCCGGTCGCGCCGACCCCAACGTTCTTCACCACCGGGGCGCCATCGGGATTGCCGGCGAGCAGGAAGCTCACCTGGTAATGCTGGCCGACCACCGTGTCGAAGGTCTGCGCGACGCTGCCTGCGCCGTTGCCCGACAGATCGATGCTGCGAGCGCCGTCACCGGCCACCCAGTAGGTGCCGATATAGTCGATGCTGGCACCGCCGACGGTCCAGCCGTTGATCGCGGTCGAGCCGTTGCCGAGCGTCGAGAAGCCGCCCGGGTTGGGGCCGTTTTCGAAGCTGCCGTTCTGGAACGCCTGGGCGTTCGCGGCAACAGGCAGGACGATGGCGGCGACGGTCGCGAGAATAAGCTTGCGCATGTGGGAACCCCTTACTGAATTACGTCCGCTGCCCTAGGCCGGCCAAGCTGACAGGTAAATGAATAATAAAGGGTACCACAGTATCGTTTCGACACGCAAATTAACCGTCATGTCATGCCCGGCCCATTTTCCCGGCCCTCCCGCGGCCTCGCAACAGGCTTCCGTCCCGCGACGCTTGTGCCTATATGCTGGGCATGACAACTGACGACACGACCCCCGAAAACACTCCCAACGCGAACGCCTATGGCGCAGATTCGATCAAGGTCCTGAAGGGCCTGGATGCCGTCCGCAAGCGCCCCGGCATGTATATCGGCGATACCGACGACGGCTCGGGCCTCCACCACATGGTGTTCGAGGTCAGCGACAATGCGATCGACGAGGCGCTGGCCGGGCATTGCGACCTCATCACCATCCAGCTGAACCCGGATGGTTCGGTCTCGGTCGAGGACAATGGCCGCGGCATCCCCACCGGCATCCACAGCGAAGAGGGCGTTTCGGCGGCCGAGGTCATCATGACCCAGCTCCACGCCGGCGGGAAGTTCGAGAACACGTCGGACGACAATGCCTATAAGGTCTCGGGCGGCCTGCACGGCGTCGGCGTCTCGGTGGTCAACGCGCTTTCGGAATGGCTCGACCTCAACATCTGGCGCGACGGCGAGGAGCATTACATGCGCTTCGCGCACGGCGATGCCGTCGCCCCGCTCAAGGTGATCGGGCCGGCAAACGGCAAGAAGGGCACCAAGGTGACCTTCCTCGCCTCGCCCACCACCTTCAAGATCACCGAATACGACTTCGAGAAGCTCGAGCACCGCTATCGCGAGCTGGCCTTCCTGAACTCTGGCGTGCGCCTGTTCCTGCGCGACGCGCGGCACGAGGAGGTCAAGGAGATCGAACTGTTCTACGAGGGCGGCATCGCCGCGTTCGTGAAGTATCTCGATCGCAACAAGGTCGCGCTGATGCCCGATCCCGTGGCTATCTCGGGCACCCGCGACGACGTGACGATCGACGTCGCGCTGGAGTGGAACGACAGCTATTACGAAAACGTCCTCTGCTTCACCAACAACATCCCCCAGCGCGACGGCGGCACGCACCTCGCGGCGTTCCGCGCGGCGCTGACCCGCACGATCAACAATTATGCCGACAAGTCGGGCGCGCTGAAGAAGGAGAAGGTCTCCCTCACCGGCGACGACATGCGCGAGGGGCTTACCGCGATCGTCTCGGTCAAGCTGCCCGATCCCAAGTTCAGCTCGCAGACCAAGGACAAGCTCGTCTCGTCCGAGGTGCGCCAGCCGCTCGAAAGCCTGATGGCCGACAAGCTCGCCGAATGGCTGGAAGAGAATCCCGCGGTGGCGCGCCAGATCATCCAGAAGGTGATCGACGCCGCCGCCGCGCGCGAGGCCGCCAAGAAGGCACGCGAGCTCACGCGTCGCAAGGGCGTGCTCGACATCGCCAGCCTGCCCGGCAAGCTCGCCGACTGCCAGGAGCGCGATCCCGCCAAGTCCGAACTGTTCTTCGTCGAGGGTGACTCGGCCGGCGGCTCCGCCAAGCAGGGCCGCGACCGCCATTTCCAGGCGATCCTGCCGCTGCGCGGCAAGATCCTCAACGTCGAGCGCGCGCGTTTCGACCGGATGCTGGCGAGCCGCGAGATCGGCACGATCATCACCGCGCTGGGCACGGGCATCCGCGACGATTTCAACATCGAGAAGCTGCGCTACCACAAGATCGTCATCATGACCGACGCCGACGTGGACGGCGCGCATATCCGCACGCTGCTGCTGACCTTCTTCTACCGCCAGATGCCCGAGATCATCGCCAACGGGCACCTCTATATCGCCCAGCCGCCACTCTATAAGGCGACCAAGGGCCGGTCGGAGGTCTACCTTAAGGACGACAGCGCGCTCGATCAGTATCTGGTCGATGCCGGCGTCGGCGGCACCGTGCTGGATACCGGCGGTGTCCAGCGCATGGGCGAGGAGCTGCGCGAGCTGGTCGAGCATGCCCGCCGCATGCGCACCCTGATGCGCTATGTGCCTCGCCGCTATTCGCCCGACATCATCGAGGTACTGGCGCTCGGCAACGGGCTCGATCCCGCCGCGTCGCGCGAGCAGCGTGCACAGAGCCTGACCACGGTCGTCACGCGGCTCGGCGCCGCCGATACAGAGGCGCGCTGGTCGGCGCGCGTCACCGAGGATGGCGGCTATCATTTCGAGCGGCTTTGGCGCGGCGTGACCGATCACCACATCGTCGAGGCGGCGTTCCTCGTCTCGGCCGAGGCGCGCAAGCTCCACGCGCTCGCGGTCGAGCAAGCACCGAGCTATCTCCATCCGTCCAAGCTGATCTCGTCCCGCGCGAGCGCCGCGGCAGAGGCCGAGGCGGCGGCGACGGCGACGGCTGCGACCACCGAGGATGCCGACGAGCCGGTGACGGTCGCCAAGGGCGAGGCCCTGGTCTCGCGCCCCAGCCAGCTGCTCGACGCGATCCTCGCGTTCGGCCGCAAGGGCCTGGCGATCCAGCGCTACAAGGGGCTGGGCGAGATGAACGCCGAGCAGCTCTGGGAGACCACGCTCGACCCGCAGAACCGCTCGATGCTGGTGGTGCAGGTCGATCAGGCCGACGTCGCCGACGCGATCTTCACCCAGCTGATGGGCGACGTGGTCGAGCCGCGCCGCGACTTCATCCAGGAGAACGCGCTGAGCGTCGCCAATCTGGACGTCTGATCCGGTTCGCGCCGATCGCGCGCTCCGTCCTTCGCCCTCGCCTCCGTTCCGATGCCTCGTCACTTGTTGGCATCGGGACGTGAGCGCGTGCTCGATTACGACGATCGTGACGATGTTCGTGCGGCCTATCACCAGGACGCCGTTGGGAGGGACTCATGGCTTCGGCGCAGCGGTGTCTGTTGATCCTGATCGGCTGCGCGACGAGACAGGTGGATCGATTCGGATCGACGGCCTGGCGACGCTTCTTCGCAAAAGCTGTCTTAGGCGCTTCTACTCCGCGGTCGATCCGCGCTCCACGAGCACCGGCTCAAGCAGAACGGAGTCGCAAGACCTGTCCTCCATGCGCAGGAACAGCGCATCGACCAGCGCCTCCGCGCCGGCCCGTAAATCCTGGCGGATCGAACTGAGCGAAGGAACCGTGTGGCGGGTGATGTCCAGGTCGTCGAAGCCGATCACCTTGATGTCGCCCGGCACGTTGCGGCCGCGCTCGGCAAGCGCCTGGATGGTGATCATCGCGATGGTGTCGGACGCGGCGAAGATGCCGTCCAGCCGCTCCGCAAGGTCGAGATAGCCCGCGATCGCTTCGCGCGCCATCTCGGGCACGAAATGTACCGGCAGCAGCCCGCCGACCGCGCCATTGTCCGCCGCCTTCAGCGCATCGCGGAAACCCTGCAGTCGCTGTTCGACCTCGGGCGGCGTCGGATCGCCGAAGAAGGCGATGCGACGGCATCCCCGCGCCAGCAGGTGCTCGGTGGCGAGGCGCCCACCCAAAAGATTATCGGTGCCGACGGTGCAGTAATGCTGCCCCTCGAGATGCGCCCCCCATACCACCATCGGCCGATAGTCGCGCGCGATCGCATCGAGCACGTCGGCCTGGTTGGACTGGCCGATGACGATCAGCCCGTCGACGCGCCCGGAGTCCGCGATCCGGCTCAACCAGGCGGGATCGCTGGGGACGACGCGGCTGAGGAGCAGATCATAGCCGCGCTCGACCAGCAGGTCGGCGACATGCCCCAGAAGCGTCATGAAGAAGGGATCGGAGATATGCTGGGTGCGCTCATGGCCCAGCGGCACCACCACGCCGATCGCACCGGACTTGCCGGTGCGCAGGTTGCGCGCGGTGTTGCTGGGCCGGAAGCCGAGGTCGCGCGCGAGCTTGCGGATGCGGTCGCGCGTCGCCGGCGAAAGATTGCCGGTATCGGTCAGCGCCCGCGAAACCGTGGCCGCAGAAACACCTGCGATCTTTGCCAGTTCCTGGATATTCTGCGGTCGGGGCAGCGGCGTCGATGGTTCAGGGTTCGGCTTGCGGGGCAACAGCGATGCGCTTTCCTGTGATCGTCAGGGGACCGGCAAACTGGGACGCCATCTGCCGTCGCAAGTCAAGCAAGGCATGTCGCGCCGGGCGCCGGAGGCGAAGCCCGTCCGCAGGGGACGGCACCTCGCCTCCGGCAGCCACCTCGCGACCGAGGGGCTATTGGAAGTTGACGCGGAACCGCAGGCTGACCGTCCGCGGATTCGGCCCCGAGCCCGAGAGCGGCCCCTGGGTACCGATGATCGTGGGACCCCGCTCATCCGCGAGATTGTCGCCGATCAGCGCCAGCTCATAGGCCTTGTAGCGCACCCCCAGCGTCGTGCTGATCTGGCTGTAGGGATCCGCGATCAGACCAGCCGATTGCAGACGATTGCCGTTGCGGCTCCAGGCGAGGTTACCGAACAGCGCCACGTCGCCGCCGAGGTTGCGGTTGTACGAGGCATCGAGCCGGTAGTTATACTCGATCGAGTTGACGATCCGCGAGCCCGGACGAAACAGCGGCAGCGCCAGCTGGACGGCCGGATTGACCCGATCATATTTGCCGTCGTTCACGTTGCCGACCGCATTGAGGCCCAGACCCGCAAGCGGCGTGCGCCAATGGACTTCGAAGTCGAGACCCTTGGTGGTTGCATCGCCGAAGTTCGAGAACCCGTTCACGCCGGCGATGCCGCCCGGTGTGTTGGTCTGCATGTCCTTGTACTTGGTGATGTAGCCGTTCAGGCCGACCGAGAGGTTGCGATCGACGCTGCGCCATTTCACGCCGATCTCGTAGTTGGTCGAGGTTTCCGGCTCAAGCTGGGTGCTGGCCGGCACGCCGGCGAGCTGCAGCGATGCCACCTGCGCCGTCGACTGCACGATGCCGGCACGGAAGCCGGTGGCCGCAGTGACGAACATCGTGAGATTGTCGTTCGGCAGGTAGGACAGATTGAGGCGCCAGGTGGTGACGTTCTTGGTCGAGGGCAGCGAGCTCGTCGCGTCCTCGAAGGTGCGCCTGTCGTGATAGTAGCGCAGGCCCGCCAGCGGCACGATCTTGCCGTCGAGCAGATCGTAGCTCAGCTCGCCGAACACCGCCCCGTTCTTGGTGATGGTGTTGTTGTCGGCATTGATCGAGGTTGTCGGGTTGAGCAGCTGGTTCTTCTGCGGGCCCTCGCCATCCTGATATTGGGCGCCGATCACCCAGTGCAATGGTCCCGCGCCGGTCGAATTGGCGCGCACTTCCTGCGCGAACATCTTCGGATAGAACTGGCTCGAGAAGAAACCCGACGGCGAGATCGGGATATAGATGCCGAAATTGCCCTTCAGATAGCTCGTCGCGCTCGTGATCGAGACCGAGCCGAGATCGAGCGCCGCCGACAGGCTGTAGAGCTTGAAATCGCCATTGCCGAAGCTCGGCTGGCCCGCCGTGTTCTGATAATAGGCCGGATCGACCGAGGCCATTCCGCCCAGGAATTCCTGGCGCGGCCGGAAATGCCAATATTGCGCGCGCACCGAGAAATTGTCGGTCGGCTTGAACAGGGCGACGACGCGGATATCGTCGTTGCGGACCTTGTTCACGCCCGTGCGGTCCGGCGTGCCGTCATAGGGGCCGTAATAGACGTCCGCCCAGCCGGGATTGAACGAATGGCCGCCGCTGACGCGGATCGCCAGCTTGTCCTTGATGATCGGAACCGAGACCGCGGCGGCGAAGCCGGTGTTGAGGCTATCCGCTCCACGGGTCTGGCCGACCGAGACCTCGCCCGCGAACTCGATGTTCTGCAGGTTCGGGTCGCGCGTGTGGAAGACAAAGACGCCGCCCGAGGACCCCTGGCCGTACAGCGTGCCTTGCGGACCGCGCAGCACTTCCACGCGCTCGAGATCCTGGAAGCGGATCGGCGGCGCGATGCCGAAATTGGTGACGATGAACGGTACGTCATCGACATAATAGCCGATCGGCGAATCGCCATTGGCGTTGCTGCCGCCGGCGCCGCGCAGATTGTAAGAGCGCGATGCGACGGACTGGCGCTGGCCTTCGAACGCGCCGGGAATGGCGGAGACGAGGTCGTCCACCGTGTTGATGTTGCGCTCCTTCAGCTCGGCGCCGTCGAATGCCTGGATCGCAAGAGGCACTTCCTGAAGCCGCCGCGCACCCGATTTTTCCGCGGTGACGACGATCTCGCCGTCGTCCGTGCGAGCCTCGGGTTGCGCCTTGCTGGCTTGCTGGCCGGCTTCCTGGCCCTCCGCGGTCTGCGCATATGCGGCAGGCGCGCACAGGCCGATGGCGATCGCGATTGCCGCAACGCCGTTATGCAATGCTGTCATTCCCCTCTCCTTGTTTTATTTTGGTAATCGTTTGCCTAACAAGGGGAAACGATTGCGTCAATAATTTCTCCTGCAAATCTGAATAGAAAGTGACCAATGCGGATCGACATCCGTAATCGTTTGCGATGCCGCAAAAGCCCCTGAATTTGCCGCGAAAATACCGTGAAAGCCTTTCGGGTGCCCGCCAGCCTGCCCCTCTTCCCACAGAAATTCCACGTACAATGCAGCGCAGCCGCGCCGACACCCATCGCGAATCGCCATCGCCGGGACCCTGCAACACCCCAACCTTGACCCGCCGAGCCAGGATCGGGCAGCGCCGCATACCGCACTGCCGCAATCGATTGCGTTTTGGAACGGATGCCGCGATAACGTGAGACGCCGCCAGGCCAAGGACGAAAAGCAATCGGAGGGGAAGCATGGAGAGCAAGACGGATATCACCAGCGCGCACGGATCCGCGCTCCTCAAGGCGCTGGTCTTCCTGATGTTCGCGATGTTCGCGATGACCACCGATTCGGTAGGGACGGTGATTCCGGAAGTGATCCGCGAATTCAGCCTCGGGCTCACCGCGGGCGGCGCGTTTCAATATGCCACCATGTCGGGGATCGGCATCTCGGCGATAGGGCTCGGCTTCCTCGCCGATCGAATCGGGCGCAAGACGACGATCCTGATCGGACTCGCCATGTTCACGCTGGGATCGGCGCTGTTCGCCGCGGGACATGACCTGATGTTCTTCGTCGCGCTGCTGTTCCTGTCCGGCCTGGGAATCGGCATCTTCAAGGCAGGATCGCTCGCGCTTATCGGCGACCTCTCGCGCTCCACGCGCGAGCACGCCTCGACGATGAACCTCATCGAGGGATTCTTCGGCGTCGGAGCGATCATCGGACCGGCGATCGTCGCTTATCTCGTCCAGAGCGGATCGAGCTGGAAGGGCGTTTACCTCGTCGCCGGCGGCATGTGCGCACTGCTGATCCTGTGCACCACGCTTGCGCGATTCCCCCGCCCCATTCTCGCCCGGGAGGAACCGGCACGAGCAAGCGAGGCGTTGCGGCTGGCCGCAGACCCCACCGCATTGTTCTTCGGCGCCGCGCTCATGCTCTATGTCGGCGCAGAGGCGGCGATCTATGTCTGGGCGCCAACCTATCTCGAGGGCTATGCGGGCAGTTGGACGACGCTCGCCGCCTATTCGGTGTCGATCTTCTTCGTGCTGCGCGCGACCGGGCGTTTTCTCGGCGCCTGGCTCCTTTCGCGCTTCAACTGGAGCGCGGTGCTACTGATATGCAGCAGCGCAATGACTTTGCTGTTCTGGATTGCAGTCTGGGGCGGGCGCGAGGTGGCGGTCTTCGCGCTACCCGCCACCGGCCTGTTCATGTCGGTACTCTACCCGACGATCAATTCCACCGGCATCAGTTGCTACGACAAGGGGCGTCATGGTTCGATCGCGGGCCTCTTGCTGTTCTTCACATGCCTGAGCGCAGTGTTTGCACCGCTCGCGATGGGCGCGATCGGCGAGGCGCTAGGCGACAGCGCCTGGGCCCTCGGCCTGGGCGCGGCGTTTGGAACGCTGCTGGTCCTGCTGTGCGCCTGGAACTATCGGTTCGCACCTTTCGCGGACCGACTCGCCGCACGTGACATCGGCGATTACGGCGCAGGACGCACCCTCGCCCCCGCCCAACCCTAATAGCCGGGCTTCGGATTTTCGAGGGCGGGCGGCGGGAGCCCGCCTTCACATGGAGCCCCTCGAGCCACACCCGTGGTAGCAATCGATTACCAAAACGGACTAATCGAACGAGACATTGATCGCACTCGACCACGATGTCGAACCCTAGCGATATCCGGATGGAAGCAATGCACGTCTCGGAAATTTAAATCCGCAATCGATTGCAATTCTTAGCGCCGGTCGGTAGGAGGAGGAACGAAAAGGGAGAGTACGGTTGAGCCGGCACCAGGGCGCGACGCCTAAAATCAAATTTGGCGGGACTGCCAGAGACCGCCGCCCGACACAGTGGCAGTGCGTGCGTTGACCCGATCGCTTTTCTCCGGCGCCGACGCGACCGCGCCCGATCTGGCGTGGAGCCTCTGGACGGCGGCACAGGTCGCCGCAATCGTTCGCGACGCCCATGCCGCGCCGACGATCGGCGACAACGATGTCATCCGTGTCGCTCCCGATATCGACATCTGGGATGCTTGGCCCGTGCAGGACGCCGATGGCACACCCTCCGATCTGGGCGGCGGCGAGACGCTATGGATGGCGCTCGGCGCACCGCAATTCCCCGATCCGGATGCGCGCCACGGCCATGCCCGGATCCATCTCGTGGTGCGCAGCGCCGCGGGGTGGCGGCATATCGGCCCGGCGATGCCCGACGGCTTTTCGCCCGGCAGCCGCGAATGGTCCGGCTCGGCGGTGCTTGCCGAGGATCGGGAAACGCTGCGCCTCTATTTCACCGCGACCGGCCGCCGCGGCGAGACCGAGACGAGCTTCGAGCAGCGACTGTTCCGCGCCGACGCGACGCTGGTTCGCCGCAGCGCCGGCTTCGGACTTGTCGACTGGCGCGACCTGACCGAGCTCTTCGACCGCGATCCCGCCTGGTACATGGCGAGCGACGCCGGCCATGGCGCCGTCGGGACGATCAAGGCATTCCGCGACCCGGCCTATTTCCGCGATCCGATGGACGGCAGCCACCATCTCTTCTTCGCCGGCTCGCTCGCCGGATCGGAATCGGCGTTCAACGGCGTGATCGGCAGCGCAAGCGCCCCCGCGGATGCGCCCGATGCGTGGTGCATCCATCCGCCTCTGCTCTCCGCCGACGGGCTCAACAACGAGCTCGAGCGCCCACACGTGGTCCACCATGCCGGCCTCTATTATCTCTTCTGGTCGACCCAGCGACACGTGTTCGATCCTGCGGGCCCGATCGGCCCGAACGGCCTTTACGGCATGGTCGCGCCGCAGCTCTCGGGGCCCTGGGAGCCGCTCAACGGCACCGGCCTCGTCCTCGCCAATCCCGAAGCCACGCCGCTCCAGGCCTATAGCTGGCTGGTGCTGCCCGATCTGGAAGTCACCAGCTTCATAGACAGCTGGGGCACGGATGGCGCGAAGGGATCGCCGCGCCGGTTCGGCGCCACCTTCGCTCCGATGCTCCGACTCGTGCTCGACGGCGCGAATACGGGGCTCGCGGGCTAAAGTGGCGGGCTTGTTCGCCGGGGTGGAGCTGGGTGGCACCAAGGCCATCGCAGTTCTCGCCCAGGGCGACCGGATCGTCGCGCGCGAAGCGTTCCCGACCACCGACGATTCGGCCGCCACGCTCGCCGCGCTCCGCGAAACCCTGAACGCCTGGCGGCGCGACAGCGGCTTTCTCGCGCTCGGCATCGCTTCGTTCGGCCCGATAGATCTGGCCCAGGGAAGCGCCGGCTTCGGCAGCATCCTCGCGACCCCCAAGCCCGGCTGGAGCGGTGCGCCGGTGGCGCGGACGCTGGCCGAGGGGCTCCGCTGCCCCTGGCGCATCGATACGGACGTGAACGGCGCCGCGCTCGCCGAACATCGCTGGGGCGCCGGCATCGGCAGCGACAGCCTGTGCTATGTCACCATCGGCACGGGGCTCGGCGGCGGGCTGGTGATCGGCGGACAGCCGGTGCACGGCGCGATGCACCCCGAGATCGGCCATCTCCGGCTACGCCGCGCGGCGGGCGACAGCTTCGCCGGCGCCTGCCCCTTTCACGGCGACTGCATCGAAGGGCTGCTGGCCGGCCCGGCGCTCGCCGCGCGCTTCGGCATGGACCCCGCCACGGTGCCCGACGCGCATCCGGCATGGGAATATGCGGCGTCGGACCTGGCGGAGCTGTGCGGCGCGATCCTGCTGACGGTTTCGGCAGAGCGCATCCTGTTCGGCGGCAGCGTCGCGATATCGCGTCCGTTCCTCCTCGCCCGCGCGCACGCGCTGCTGGTCGAGCGGCTGGGCGCCTATCTGCCGTTCCTCGACGGCGAGACGGTCGAGCACATCATCCAGCCGGCCGGGCTGGGCGCCGATGCGGGGCCGCTCGGCGCGATCGCCCTGGCCCGGGACGCATACGCCGCCCACG
>JBEVLV010000088.1:0-9457 GCA_040508955.1 Sphingomonas sp.
GTCGCCCGCGCCCGGGGATTTCGAACCGCCGCCGTCGGCCGTCAGGTCTCCGCCTCCACCCTCAGCCAGGCCGTGCGCCGGCTGGAGGACCGGCTTGGCGTCCGCCTGCTCAACCGCACCACCCGCAGCGTCGCCCCGACCGAGGCCGGCGCCCGGTTGCTCGAACGGCTCGGTCCTGCCCTGTCCGAGGTCGAAGCCGCGCTCGACGTGGTCAACATGTTCCGCGATCGGCCCGCGGGCACGCTCAAGCTCAACGTGCCGGTCAGCGCCGCGCGGCTGGTGCTGCCGGCGATCCTTCCCGGCTTTCTCGCTGCGCATCCCGAGATCCAGCTCGAGATCGCCGCCGAGGACAGCTTCGTCGACGTCATCGCCTCGGGCTGCGACGCCGGCATCCGCTATGACGAGCGGCTGGAGCAGGACATGATCGCCGTGCCGATCGGCCCGCGCGTCCAGCGCTTCGCCACCGCCGCCTCCCCCGCCTATCTCGCGCGCCACGGCGTGCCCCGGCATCCGCGCGACCTGCTCCGCCACGCCTGCATCCGCGGCCGCTTCTCGAGCAACGCGATCAATCCCTGGGAGTTCGAGCGCGACGGCGAGATCGTTCGCATCCAGCCGAGCGGCCCGCTGATAGTCCGCATCGGCGCGGGGACCGATCTCGCGATCGACGCCGCGGTCGCCGGCGTCGGCATCATCGCCATCTTCGAGGAGATGCTGCGCCGCCATTTCGACAGCGGCGCGCTGGTGCCGGTGCTCGAGGACTGGTGGCAGCCCTTTTCCGGTCCCTTCCTCTATTATCCCGGCCGCCGCCTGGTCCCCGCGCCGCTGCGTGCCTTCATCGATTATGTGAAGGCGCACCCCGCTTAGAAGGACTCGACATCCGCAGAAAATAGCTCGCGGTCTCGCCCCCTCCGTCACCCCGGACTTGTTCCGGGCCCCACCGGGAGGCGAAAACAAGACAAGGGGCCCTTGCCCACCGATGAGGTTGCGTGGGTCCCGGAACAAGTCCGGGGTGACGGAACAGGGCAGAGAGATCGAAGGCAAATCCTTAACGTCAATCGGCCTCGGAGGATCGCAAAGGTGCGCGATTGCGAGGCGGAACCCCGCTGCAGGCACGACCGTCCCACGCTTCTTCGCATTTCATCGCAACTCCGGGCTAGGCGCGGCGCGTCTCACATCCTAGATCAGCCCCATGCCTGATCTCTCCACGCTCATTCAGCCCGATCGCGGCCAGTCCGCACGCACCATCCACCTGATCGACGCCAAGGGCTTCGACGCCTGGCTCGCCGCGCAGCCGCCGCGCCACCGCGCCGCTGCCGCCGCGCAGAAGCTCGCGCCCAGCGCCTTTTCGAGCGCGATCCTGCCGGGCGATGGGCCGGAGGATTGGTCGGTCGTCACCGTCGTCGCCCATGTCGACCGCCTGGGTCCGTGGTGCCTCGCCAAGCTGGCCGAGACGCTTCCCGAAGGCACCTACCGCGTCGAGGGGCATGAGCCCGGCAAGGCGCTCTATGGCTGGCTCGCCGCCCAATACCGATTCGATCGCTACAAGAAGCCCGAGTCCAAGCCCCAGGGCGCGCGCATCCTGCTCACCTCCGATCCGGTGAAGATGGAGGAAGCGATCCGCATGGCCGCGGTCGCCTTCAAGCTGCGCGACCGGATCAACACCGGCGCCAACGACATGGGGCCCGCGGATCTCGAGGCCGGCGCCGCCGAGCTCGCCAAGGCCTATGGCGCGACGCTCACCGTGGTGAAGGGTGCCGAGCTCGAAAAGGGCTATGGCATGCTCCACGCGGTCGGCAAGGCCGCCGGCAAGGGCCGCGAACCGCGCCTGATCGAGATCGAATGGGGCAACCCCGATCACCCCCGCATCGCCATCATCGGCAAGGGCGTCTGCTTCGATTCGGGTGGCCTCGACATCAAGCCGGCATCGGGCATGCGTCTGATGAAGAAGGACATGGGCGGTGCCGCGCACGCGCTCGCCCTCGCCGAGCTGGTCATGCAGAACCGCCTGCCGGTCCGCCTCCACATGCTCGTCCCCGCGGTCGAGAATTCGATCTCGGGCGAGGCCGCGCGCCCTGGCGACGTGATGATCTCGCGCAAGGGCGTCACGGTCGAGAACAGCAACACCGATGCCGAGGGCCGGCTGATCCTGGGCGACGCCCTCACCAAGGCTGCCGAGAACAACCCCGAGCTGGTACTCGATTTCGCCACCCTCACCGGCGCCGCCCGCGTTGCGCTGGGCGCCGATCTCCAGGCGCTGTTCGCCAATGACGACACGCTCGCTGCCGAGATCCTCGCCGCAGGTGAGGCGGAGGCCGATCCGATCTGGCGGATGCCGCTCTACGATCCGTACAAGGACATGCTGAAGTCCGACGTCGCCGATATGCTCAACGCGGCCGAGGCACCGTTCGGCGGCGCGATCACTGCGGCTTTGTTCCTCAAGGAATTCGCCCCCGAAAAGGCGCAATGGGCGCATCTCGACATCTTCTGCTGGAATGGTTCGCCCAAGCCCGGCCGCCCCAAGGGCGCCGAGGCCGTGAGCCTGCGCGCCACCTGGAAGGTGCTCAAGGACCGCTACGGCGGATGACCGCCGGCGCATCCGGCCTGGTCGATCTCGCGACGTCGATCGCGCGGTACGAAGGCTGGATGCGCGGGCAGCTCGGCGATGCAATCGTCGAGGACGGGCTGCGCAAGAAGCATGCGGCGATGCGCGAGGACGCGTTCCAGTTCCTCCGTGCCACCTGCTGGCGCTGGGCGGAGGCGGCGCCTTCGCTCTGCCCCGAGCTGATGGACGCGCCGAAGGTCGGCTCGGTCGGCGATGCGCATGCCGGCAATTTCGGACTGTGGCGCGATGCGTTCGGGCGCCTCGTCTGGGGCGTCAACGATTTCGACGAGGCTGCCCGCCTGCCCTGGCCGCTCGACCTGGTCCGGCTGTGCGCGAGCATCGCGCTCGCCGATCCGCGGCTGGATCCAGACGAAGTGGCCGAGGTCGTGCTCGACAGCTATCGCGCGGCGGTGTCGGCGCCCAGCGCGATGGTGCTGGAGCGCGGCAACCGCAAGCTGCGGGAGGCCTTTGCCGCGGACGATGGCTATCGCAAGGATTTCTGGCAGAAGCTCGACCGGGCCGAACCCTATGCCGGCCACGTGCCCGCAGACTTAGCCGCGGCGCTCCGTGCCGCCTTGCCCGAACCCGACATGCCCGTCCGCATTTCGGAGCGCCAGGCCGGCGCGGGCAGCCTGGGCCGGCCACGCTTCGTCGCCTATGCGGCCGACTATCGCGGCGGGCCGATCGCGATCGAGGTGAAGGAGAGCCTGCCCTCCTGCTGGGAGGCCGGCCGGGAGCCGGGCGTGTCGGAAGCGCTGGCGCATGGCCGCTGTCGCTCGCCCGATCCGCTGTTCCACTATCATCTCGGCTACAGCGTCCGCCGCCTCTCGCCGAACAGCCGCAAGCTCGAATTCGGCGAGATCCGCCAGGCGCTGGCCTCGCGGCTGGTCGGGGCGATGGCCGCCGATCTCGCCGCCGTCCATGCCGGCGAATCCGCGGCGCGGGACGCGGTCCGCGCGGATCTCGCCCGGCACACCGGCCATCGCTGGCTCGCCGACGCTTCGGAAAAGGTGTCGCGCTGGACCGCCGGCGAGCAGCGCGATTATGCGCGGGCCTGACTCCGCGCTGAACCCGGTCTGGCGGACTTGAGCAGGACCGATAGACCGTAGATTCGATTGTCGCGCCGAGCCTTGCCTCTCCTCAATGCCTGTCTCTTGCCAAGGCCGCAGCTCGAACCCGATCCGTCAGCACCCGAAATTGCGCGTCGATCATCGTCGGATTTGGATCATGCCCCGTTCGCGGCAAGAGCAGAAATTCCTTCGCCGGCGCGGAGATGCTGTTGAAATAAGCCTCGCTGATCTCCCGCGGCGTGACCAGATCCTCCTCGCCCTGCAGGAGGTACACCGGAACGGCAAAGTGCGTTCCCAACTTCGGCAGGTCGATCTTCGGGCCCATGCCGTCCCCGGCGAGGCCGACGAATTGCAGGAAGGAATAATCCTCTCCGGCCTCATAGGCGGCTCGGTATTCCTGCGTGTCATATTCAAGTGCGAAGTGAAACCAGTCCTTCGGCGCGGGATCGGTACGCATCGCTTCGTACTTGCGCGTCAGCCGCCGCAAAATCCCGAAATTGCGCGGATTGACCCAGGGTGGAGACCCGATCTTCTCCAGCTTGTCGATCGCATCCGCATCGCCGGCCGCCTGGGCGAGCTTCAGCGTATGTGCGTAGCTCGCTGCCATGTCATCCTGGTAATTGACCAGCTGCGCGGTGCCGACATAGGCGTGGAACAGATCCGGCGCTGCCACGGCCATGTTGACCGCCAATGCCGAGCCCCAGGAGCCCCCCATCAGGATGACCTTGCGCTTGCCCAGCCGCTGCGCCGCATAGCGCGCGACCTCGATGCCGTCCCGTGTCAGTCGTTCCATGGTCAGAGCGTCGTTCTCGGCGGGCTTGTTTGCGGCATAGGTTTTCCCCGACCCGCGCTGGTCCCACTGGACGACCGTGAAATTCCGCGTCCAGCTGCCGAACAGGTTGTGCGCGAACGGCGTGTTGGGGTTGCCCGGCCCGCCATGGACGATCAGGACCACGGGATTGCCGCAATCCTGGCCCTCGATCACGATCCATTGCTGGATACCGCCAATCTCGACTAGACTAGACTCGTCCACAGGCTTTTGTGGTGCGCGACAGGCATCGTTCGGTACCACCCTTTCCGGCCGTGCGACACTCAATCCCGGCGCCAATACGAGCAGCGCGGCGATAACCATCCAGAAACGCTTCATTTTCCCCCTTGAAAGCAATTGGCTGCCCCGGCCCGATGGCCTGCCCCGTTCTTGGCAGCGCGCGTACGGTACGGCGCTTACAGCGGCCGCAGCCTCTCTCCAACACCTTGCCTTGCAATGTAGGATATTGCCTGCTCCTCATTCGCGGCAATCTGGGCGCCGCTCTTTGAATGCTGCGGAACGCAATGCGGACTGGATGTGCGCTACCACGGGTCGCGCAAGTGTCGCGTCGGCGTCGTTCGCAGTCGCGTCACGGTGGCGCCCGTGTCGTTCCGTCGAAGTGTTGGCGTCGCGGGGCTGGCGCGTGGGTGTAGCGCCGGTGTCGCGTCGCGGACGCGGCGAGACCTTACGTCTCTGGAGAACTCGAAACATCACCCTCCAGCGAGACAATTTCATCAACCGAGCCCGGCCGGATTCTCCTGCCCGCCCTGCAACGCTTGCAATGTAGGATTTGATCGGCTTCGTTGCGCGGTATGCCGGCCGCCCATCCCAAGCTGACGCTCACGGCCTGCATCCTCGCCTCCAGCCTCGCCTTTATCGACGGCTCGGTGACCAACGTCGCCCTTCCCGCGATCGGTGCAGACCTCCACGCGACGCCCGCCGAACTGCAATGGACGATCAACGCCTATCTGCTGCCGCTCTCGGCGCTGCTCTTGCTGGGCGGAGCGGCGGGCGATCATTATGGCCGCCGCAAGCTGCTGATCGCCGGCATAGCGCTGTTCGTCCTCGCCTCGATCGGCTGCGCGGTCGCCGCCGATCTCGACCTGCTGCTCGCCGCGCGCGTCGTCCAGGGCGTGGGCGCCGCGATCCTGCTGCCCAACAGCCTGGCGACGCTTGGCAACAGCTTCACCGGCGAGGCGCGCGGCCGCGCGATCGGCACCTGGGCGGCGGCCAGTGCGATCGCCGGCGCGGTCGGCCCGCCGCTCGGCGGCTGGCTGGTCGACGCGGTAGGCTGGCGCGCGATCTTCTACGTCAACGTGCCGCTCGGGCTGCTCGCGATCCTGATCGCCTGGCGCTTCGTCCGCGAGAGTGCCGATCGCGCGCTCCCGCTCGACTGGCCCGGCGCGATCAGCGCAACGCTGGCGCTCGGCACGCTCACCTGGGGGCTCACGCTCTGGTCGAGCCATCGCGCCTTCGATACGACCGCCGCGATCGGCATCGCCGTCGGCGCCGCGCTGATCGCGTTGTTCCTGTGGATCGAGCATCGCCGCGGCCACCGTGCGATGATGCCCTTCGCGATGTTCGGATCGCGCGCCTTTGCGGGCCTCACCCTGCTCACCTTCTTCCTCTACGGCGCGCTCGGCGGGGTCCTGCTGCTCCTGCCCTATGTGCTGATTCAGGCCGGCGGCTATTCGGCGCTCCACGCCGGCCTCGCCCTGCTGCCGATGCCGCTCGGCATGGGGCTGGCCTCGCGTGCGATGGGGCCGCTGACGGTCCGCCTCGGGCCGCGCCTGCCGCTCTCGATCGGAGCGCTGATCGTCGCCGCCGGCTTCGTCGCGCTCCTGCTCGTCCGCGGCGACGCGCCCTATTGGAGCTCGGTCTTCCCCGGCATCCTGCTGATCGCGCTGGGCATGTCCGCCGTCGCCGCCCCGCTCACCACCGCGGTGCTCGCCTCGGTCGAGGACAGCCATACCGGCACCGCTTCGGGCTTCAACAGCGCGATTGCGCGCACCGGCGGCCTGATCGCGACGGCCATCGCCGGTGCGGTGATCGCCGCCGCCGGCGCCGCGCTCGTCACCGCGTTCCACCATGCCGCGCTCGTCGGCGCCGGGCTGGCCGCGCTTTCGGGCTTCATCGCGTTCGCGACGCTCGGTGCGCTCAGCGCAAAACCGACGCCGCCGCCTCGATGATCGGAACGAACTTCTCGGCGGTCAGGCTCGCCCCGCCGACCAACGCGCCGTCGACATTGTCGACCGCCAATATGTCGCCGGCATTCGCGCCGGTCACCGATCCGCCATAGAGGATGCGGATCCCCGCCGCCGCATCGCCCACCATCATCCGCAACTTTGCGCGGGCGATCGCGTGGATCGACGCGATCTCGTCCAGCGTCGGGGTGCGGCCGGTGCCGATCGCCCAGCGGGGCTCATAGGCCAGGGTCAGCCATTCGGGTGCCGCGCCATCGGGCAGCGACTTCTCGATCTGCGACTGGACGATCCGCTCTGCGCGGCCGGCGTCGCGCTCGGCTTCGGTCTCGCCGCAGCACAGGATCACCTGCAGCCCGTGCCGCCGCGCCGCCGCCGCCTTGGCCCAGGCGTCGTGACTGGTCTCGTGCTGATCGGCACGGCGCTCCGAATGGCCGACGATCGTCAGCGTCGCGCCGGCCTCGACCAGCATGGGCGCGGAGATGCAGCCGGTATGCGCGCCCTTGTCGGCTTCGTGCACGTCCTGCGCGCCGATCGGCAGCGCGCCGGCCACCGCAGCCGCCGGCGCGATCAGCGTGAACGGCACGCATAGCGCGGTATCGACACCCGGATTGGCCGCCGCGGCCGCCGCGATCGCTTCGACTTCGCCGAGCTGGGCCTTCAGCCCGTGCATCTTCCAATTGCCCGCGACAAGCTTGCGACGCATACCTAGCCCTCCCTGTTCATCCGCAGCCGATACCAAGGCCTGCGCGCTGCACAAGCTTGAAGGCGAAGCACCACCGCCCTAAAGCACGCGGGATTCCCTCGAACGAACGGCCCTTCATGCTCAATTTCTTCCGGAACTTCACCAAGTCGCGCTACGGCATGATTGCGGTGTTCGTGTTCCTCGGCCTGATCGCGATCGCCTTTGCCGCCGGCGACATCACCGGGCTGCGCAACAATGCCGGCGGTGGGGGCAGCGACGTGCTCGCCAAGGTCGGCGGCGCGAAAGTCACCGACCGCGAACTGCGCGATCGGATCGATCGCTTCCTGCGCAGTTCGCAGCGCGAGGGCCAGAATATCACCATGGAGCAGTTCCTGGGTCAGGGCGGTCTCGAGCTCGCTCTCGACGAGATGATCAATTCCGCAGCGCTGATCGAGTTCGCGCACGACAGCGGCATGCAGGTCAGCAAGAAGCTGATCGACAGCGACATCGCCAACAATCCGTCCTTCTTCGGCATCGACGGCAAGTTCAGCCAGAAGAGCTTCGAGGACCTTCTTTCCCAGAACCGCATCACCCCGGGGACCTATCGCGACAGCCTGATGCACGATCGCTACGGCACCTGGCTGGTCAATCGCGCCACGCTGGGCGGCGGCCTGCCCGCGGGCGTGGTGCTGCCCTACGCATCGCTGCTGCTCGAGCGCCGCACCGGCGTGGTCGGCTTCGTCCAGTCGACCGCGATGGATCCCGGTGCCGATCCCGACGATCAGGCGCTCACCGCCTATTACGCCAGCAACCGCAACCGCTACATGGTGCCGCAGCGCCGGATCGTCCGCTTCGCCGCCGTGAAGCCCGATTCCCTGCGCACCCAGAGCGCCGCGACCGAGGCCGAGATCGCCGACGCCTACAAGAAGGCCGGTGCGCGCTTTGCCGCGACCGAGAAGCGCTCGCTCGAGATCGTCACCGCGCTGGACCAGGCGACCGCGACCGGCATCGCCAACCAGGCCAAGGGCGGCGCGCTCGATGCCGCTGCCCGTGCTGCCGGCCTCGACGTCCGCAAGGTGGACGCCGCCGACAAGGGCGCAGTGGCCAAGCAGGTCTCACCCGCCTTCGCCGATGCTGCCTTCGCCGCAGCGCAGGGCACGCTCGTCGGCCCGGCGCAGCTCGGCGGCAGCTGGTATGTCTATCGCGTCGACAAGGTCGAGAAGATCGCCGCCAAGTCGCTCGATCAGGCTCGCGCCGAGCTTGCCGATGAGATCGGCCAGCGCAAGCTCGCCCAGGCGCTCGGCGATCTCCGCCAGGCGATCGACGATGGCGTCGGCGACGGCAAGACCTTCGACGAGGCCGTGCGCGACGCGAAGCTCACGGCGGAGCGGACTCCCGCGCTGATCGCCAACGGCACCAATCCGGACGATGCCGCCTACAAGCCCGATCCGTCGATCGTCGCGCTGATGCGCACCGGCTTCGCCTTCGAGCAGGCGGGCGACGAACCCCAGGTGGTTCAGACCGCACCCGACGGCAGCTTCGCACTCGTCTCGCTCGAGAAGATCGTCCCCGCCGCGGCGCGTCCGCTGGCCGGCATCCGCGACAAGGTGAAGGCCGATTACCTGATGGACAAGGCGCTGCAGAAGGCCCGCACCGCTGCTTCGGCGATGATCGCCAAACTCGACAAGGGCGTGCCGATGGCTCAGGCCCTCGCCGAGGCCGGCGTCAGCAAGGGCGCACCGCCCAAGCCGTTCGACTTCAAGCGTTCGGAACTCCAGGGCAAGGAACCCTTCATCCAGCAGGCGTTCAGCATGCCCGCCAAGAAGGCCCGCCTGATCGAGGCGCCCAATCGCGCCGGCTATTATGTCGTCTATGTCGATCAGATCGAGGAGCACAGCGCTGCGAACGATCCGATGATGCTCCAGAATGTCCGCGGCGCGCTGTCGCAGCAGACCGGTCCGGAATATGCCCGCCAGTTCATCTCGTCGATCCGCAAGCAGGTGAAGGTCACGCGCAACGAGGCGGCGATCGCCCGTTTCCGCGCCGATCTTCAGCGCCAGGGCACGGCGCGCTGAGGTGATCCAGGGCGTA
>JBEVLV010000089.1:0-41766 GCA_040508955.1 Sphingomonas sp.
CTTTTCGTCGTCGTTCAGATCGCGACGCTGTCGATCGCGTCCAAAAGGCTGTCCGGGTCGATCGGCTTGGTCAGGAATGCGGTAGCCCCGGCGCCGAGCGCCTGGTCGCGCGACTGGTCGGTCGGATAGGCCGTCATCATGATCAGCGGATGCGGCCATCCACGCCGCGCGATCTCCGCCTGGAGCTCGAGGCCGGTCATGCCCGGCATGTGCAGGTCGGTGATGATGCAGGCCAGCCGCGCCTCGGCGCCGGAAGCGAGCAGCGCCTCCGCGCTCGAAAACGCCATGCTCGTCATCCCGACCGAGCGGAGCAGGCTGTCCAGGCTGCCCCGGATGCCGGGATCGTCATCCACGATCGCGATGACTGGCGCAATGATGGGGGCGACGCTCAATTCCGATACTCCAGGACACGGGCACGGCACGCTGCCGGGCAGACCTGCAAATGCGCCTTGGTCGCCGCGCAAACCATCATACTCAGATGTTAAACCGGTGGATGCTCTCGTCGCGGACGCCGAGCAGCTCGGCCATCCGCACCAGATCGGCGAGCGACTGGGCCTCCATCTTGCGCATCACATTGCCACGGTGGATCTTCACGGTGATTTCCGACAGGTCCATCCGCGCGGCCACCTGCTTGTTCATCAGGCCGGTGACAACGAAACCCATCACCTCGCGTTCGCGTGGCGTCAGGCGTTGATAGCAGGCCTGCAGCTGCGCATTGCCAGCGGCCTCAGTACGGCGGACGCGATCCGCTTCGATCGCGGCAGCGACGGCGCCCAGCATCTGCTCGTCACTGAACGGCTTGGGCAGGAAATCGAGCGCGCCCGCGCGCATGCCGCGCACCGTCATCGGAATATCGCCATGGCCGGTGATCAGGATCACCGGGATGTCGATACCCTGTCCCGCCAGCCTTTCCTGGAAATCGAGGCCGCTCTCGCCGCGCAGCCGCACATCGAGCACCAGGCACGACGCAACCGCGGGCAGGCCAGCACTCAGAAAGGCATCGGTCGTCTCGTACAGCGCCACCTCGAGCCCGCTCGATCGGAACAGGCTGCCCAGCGAGCCGCGCACCTCGGCATCGTCATCGACGACACAGACGCATCCGGGACTGGTATCGTTCGTCATGCGGCGGCCCTTTCCTGCGTATCGGCGTTCGGCAGGCGAAAGCGGAAGGTCGCGCCGCCGTCCGGATTATTGACGGCGGTCAGCGTGCCGCCATGCTGCTCGACGATCGAGCGGCAGATCGACAGGCCCATCCCCATGCCCTCTGGCTTCGTTGTGAAGAACGGGCTGAACAGGCTCTCGGGGTCGCCGTCGATACCGGTGCCGCAATCGCAGACCGCGATCACCACGCCGTCGCCGTCGCTTTCCGCCTCGACGCAGAGCTCGCGCCGGTCGGACGCCGTCTGCGCCATGGCCTGCTCGGCGTTCAGCATCAGGTTCATCAGCACCTGCTGGATCTGCACCCGGTCGCCCGATATCGCCGGGAGATCGGGCGCGATGGATGCGCGGATCGCAATCGCGTTGGCCTGGAGATCGCGGAGAAGCAGCTCGACCGTCTCGTCGATCAGCGGCGCCAGCTCGATCCGGGTCCGCTTCGGATCGGCCTTGCGCGCGAGATCGCGGATACGCGCGATCACATCCGCGGCGCGCGTGCCGTTCGACGCGATATGGTCGAGGCAATCCGAGACCTCGGCCGCCTCCGGGGCCTCGCGCGCCAGCCAGCGCTTGCCGGACTTGGCATAGGTGATGATCGCCGACAGCGGCTGGTTGACCTCGTGCGCGATCGACGCGGCGAGTTGGCCCAGCATCGTCACGCGCGCGACATGGGCGAGCTCGGCCTGCGATTGCGCCAGCCGGGTCTGGGTCCGGTTCCGCTCGGTGACGTCGAGCGCCATGACCAGCACGCGCCTCCAGCCGTCATTCTCGGAAGGCAGGGTGACGCGCAGCACGACGTCGACAATCTCGCCGGACACGGTCTGGAACTGCGTCTCCTCCTCGATCGTCGTATCGCCGTTGCGCAGCGCTGCGAGGATCCGTCCGAGCGTGGCTTCCGCAGCGGGCGTATGGTGTCGCTCCATCGTCCCGCCGATAAAGGCACCGCGATGCTCCAGACCGAAGAGCTGCGCCGCCGCAAGATTGGCATCGCGGATCGTCCCCGAGCGCGCGACATGTTCGATCACCGCCCGATCGGGTTCGCGCCCCTGCTGGAGCATCGCGAAGGCACCGGACAGGTCGGCCTCCCAGATCGGAAAGCCCGCGGCGTTGAAGATGGCGCAATAGCGCGCTTCGGATTGCCGGCGCTGCGCGTCGGCGGTGCGGTTCCGGACGGAAAGGAAGGTCGTGATGCCGATCGCGGTCAGGCTGACCGTCAGGCGCATGGCGGGAGAGCCGAGCGGCTCTCCCCAATGGCTCACCCCATAGCCCGAGAGAGCGAGCAGCACACATACGCCAGCCGCAGCGAGGATCGGTTCACGATCATGCCCGCGCGCGGCGACCAGTACGACGGTGGTGTAAAGCACCGCCACCGCGCCCTGCAGCGGGCTCAACACGTCGAGCGCGAAGATCGCCAGCGCGAGGAGCAGCGCCGCCGCGGTCTGCAACCGCGTCGCCAATCGCCTCGACTCGGCATCGCCGCGCATCATCGCCTCCCGCCACGGCCCGATCGGGGCCAACCAGACGGGCAGCACGCTGGACGAGTCGGGAAGCGACCGCAACGGCAAAGGCGAAGCGGCCGAGTGCGGCGACGGAGAGCTCAACGCTTTGCGACACGCAACACGAAGCGCGTTCCCGAGATCGCCTGATGATAGCCATGGCTGGCGCCCAGCCGTGCCGCCATCGTGGCGATGAGCCGCCCGCCCAGCCCGGTTCCCGTGGCCGCGCCATCGGCCGCCATGCCGCGCCCGCTGTCCTCGACCTCGAGCGTATAGCCACCGAACGGCATGGCGCGCAGCGATATCCGCACGTCGCCGGGCTCGTCGGGCGCATAGGCATATTTGCACGCATTGCTGACCAGTTCGGACACGATGATGCCGATCGCGATGGCGTCGTCCGCCGAGGTCACGACGGGTGTCGCACTGACCAGCACCCGGCGGCCGGCGGCCGCACTGGCGTGGCTCTCCTCCAGGTCGCGGCCGAGATCGTCGAGATAGGCGCCAAGATCGACCGCCGAGGTCTCGCGTGCCTGATAGAGCTGGCGATGCACGCTGGCGATCGCGCCGATCCGGCGCTGCGTCATGTTGAGCGCAGCGAGTGCGACCGGGTCGGCGATCCCTCGCGCCTCGATCGAGACCATCGCCGACAGCAATTGCAGGCTGTTGGCGACACGGTGGTTGGCCTCGTCGGCGCGGCTCGGCTCGGGCGTGGCGGGGAGTATGGTGATCCTGGGCTGGTCGCTGGCGACAAATTGCGCTGCCATGAAGGTCATCGGGCTTTCCTCTCCGCGGACGGTGTCGATGCCCGGTTGATCCCCGATCGGTCAGGTGCGGGATATCATACGCAGGTTTAGGGCGCCTCGGCCCTTGCGGACGATTGAACGAGACCGTCCGGACGTCCATCAAGCGCCAATGGCGCAGGGCGGCGGCCTCATCGCCGCATTCGATGGAGAAATGCATGAACGGGTGCGACCACAGCGCGACGATCAACCGGGTCACGCCGAGCGCCAAAGGCTGTGAGGAATGCCTCCGGATCGGCAGTCCCTGGGTCCATCTGCGGCTCTGCCGCAGCTGCGGCCATGTCGGCTGCTGCGACCAGTCGCCACATCGCCACGCCACCGCGCATTTCCACGCGACACGTCACCCGATCATCGAGGGCTATGACCCACCCGAAGGTTGGGGCTGGTGCTATGTCGACGAAGTGGTGGTCGACCTGCCCGACCAGACGCCGCAGCGCGGGCCGATTCCCAGATACGTCTAGGCGGGCGATCCCGGAAGAATCGCCCGCCCTTCGCGATTGCCGAGGCAGGGCCTCGGAAAGACGCGTTACGCCAGCGCGGGCGCCTTGCGACGACGGCGGATCGCGATCCCGGCAATGCCGAAGCCGCCCAGCATCATCCCCCAGCTCGCCGGCTCGGGAACCGCGCCGAACTGCTGCGCGACGTAGTTGGGGAGATCCTTGTCGCTGAACGCGAACACGAAGAATTGGTTCGCTCCGGCGGTGCCGGGGAGGAAGTCATTGTCGTTGGCGACGTAGAGCGTGTGCAGCGTCTCGCCGTTCAGCGTCACGTCCTGGCCGAAGGCGATGCCTTCGATCTTCGCGGGGATCTGTCCCTTGGTGAGGCCGTTGGCCGTGAGCTGCATGACCAGGTCGACGAACGGGCTGCTGCTCTTCGTGACCGCCGCAGCGGCGGCATCCGCGCCGTTGAGGCCGGTGATGTCCTTGGCGCCGCTGATATCGATCTGGAAGATCTGCTTGATCTTGGCGTTGGAGCCGTCACCCAGGCCCTTGCCGTCACGCTCATCGACCAGGAACTGATGGTCGTTGATCGCGACGATGTCGCTCACGCCCGAACCCGTGGTCAGCTGATAGGCATATTCGTGAGTCTGGCCCGTCGCGATATCGATCGTGACGATGCGCACCATGTTGGCCGTCGCCGGATTGGCGGCATCCTGCTCGAGCGGCGCCTGCATGATGCCGACCAGCGTCTTGCCGTCGGGCGTGATCGCCAGGCCTTCCATGCCCTTGTTGGCGACGCGGCCGACGGTGTTGCCGCTGATCTCGGTATCGCCCTTGGGCGAGAGGTTGGGCGAATTGAGGTTGTCGGGCAGCGTGAACGTCTTGACGAGCTTGCCGGTGGCGCTGTCGAACTGGCGGACATAGGGGCCGTATTCGTCGGAGATGAACACGCTCTTGCCGTCGTTCGACAGGCGGATCGATTCGGGATCGAAGCGCCCGTTCAGCGGGTTGCCCGAATTGCCCGCGCCGTAATTGTCCGAGCGGCCGGTGAAGTAATAGGTGCCCGCCGTGTTGTTCGCGGGTGCGCCCGACCCGATCGGCGTGCCGTTGATCTGGTTGCCCAGGCCGGCACCACTGCCGTAATTCAGCGGGTTCGGGCTCGACAGCAACGTCGTCTGGGTAAGCGTCGGCGTGAGCGAGAAGGCGAGTGCCGATCCCGCCGGGTTCGCGACCAGGCTCATGTTGAGCGTCTGGAACCGCGAAATATAGGACACGGTGTCGTCCAGCGCCGAATTGTACGGCGTCGCGTTCGGCCCGCGATCGGGCACCGCAACGAAGGTATTACCGCCAGCATAGGCGAGACCCGAACCGACACCGCCCAGGATATTGCCCGGCAGGCCGTTCTCCATCAGGCCGGTAAGGCCCGAGAGATCGACGCCGGCCCCGGCTGCGCTGCCCGTCAGACTGCCCTGCGCGAGCAGGAAGACGGTGGCGCCAGCGGGCGAGACGCAGGCGCTGGCCAGGGCGGCGGTCAACAGGAGCTTACGGAGCATGGAGCGGCATCCTTCTCGTCGGTTATGGAAATTAACCTCGCGTTAACCATGATCCGTGACAGATGCGGGTCGCGCAGATGAAAGCTGCAAGACTCCGCAGGAGCGTGTCCACGCATCCCGCTCGTCAAGCAGCACCGTCTCCGATAAGGGCAGCGCGATGTTGACCACCCATCGCAATGATCTCGCGCAGCTCGCATCGAACAACCGGCTGAGGGCATTGACGCCGAGGACCGGGATCGATTTCGCGTCGAACGACTATCTCGGCCTGGCCCGGTCGGATCGGCTCCGCGCCGCGGTGGCCGATGCTGCGGCGGAGGGCCTGGCGATCGGTTCCGGCGGCTCCCGGCTGCTGCGCGGCAACGATCCCGAGCACGAGGCGCTGGAGGCCGAGGCGGCGGCGTTCTTCCAGTCGGAGGCCGCGCTGTTCTTCGCCAATGGTTATATGGCCAATGTCGCCCTGCTCTCGACCCTGCCCCAGAAGGGCGACCTGATCGTCCATGACGAACATGTCCATGCCAGCGCACATGACGGCATGCGGCTCGGACGCGCCGAGACGGCGCGCGTCATCCATAACGATGCCGATGCGTTCGAGGCCGCCATCCTCGCCTGGCGCGGCGCCGGCGGGACCGGACGCCCCTGGATCGCGGTCGAGAGCCTCTACAGCATGGACGGCGACATGGCGCCGCTCGACGCACTCGCCGAAATCGCGGACCGACACGACGGATTCCTGCTGATCGACGAGGCACACGCGACCGGAGTCTTCGGGCAGGACGGACGCGGCCTGGCGGAGCGACTTCACGCGCGCGAGAACGTCATCACCCTTCATACCTGCGGCAAGGGGCTGGGGTGTGAAGGCGCTTTGGTCTGCGGTCCGCGTGTCGTTCGGGATTTCCTGGTCAATCGCGGGCGGAGCTTCATCTTCACCACCGCCCCCTCCCCGTTGATGGCGCGCGCGGTGCGCGAAAGCCTGCGCATCCTGGCCGACGAGCCGGAACGCCGCCAAAAGCTCGAAGATCTAGTCGGTGTCGCCGAAAGAGAGCTCGCCGCCTGCGGGATCGCGCCCACCGGCTCGCAGATCCTGCCGCTTGTCCTGGGCGACGACGCGCGGACGATGCGCGTGGCCGAAACGGTGCAGCGCGCCGGCTTCGACGTACGCGGCATCCGCCCGCCAACGGTTCCGCCGGGCACCTCGCGGCTGCGGATTTCTCTGACGCTCAACGTCGATGCGTCCGATATCGCCGCGCTAGCCCTGGCTCTCGGGGAAGCCTTGTGAACGCGCGCATCGTCGTCACGGGCACAGACACCGATATCGGCAAGACGGTGTTCGCCGTCGCGCTCGCCCGAGCGCTCGGCGCCACCTATTGGAAGCCGGTCCAGGCGGGTACCGAGGATGGCACCGACGCGGCGACAGCGGCGCGGCTGGGCCTGCGCACGATTCCCGAAGCCTATCGCCTGAAGACGCCCTGCTCGCCGCATCGCGCGGCGGAAATCGACGGCATTGCGATCGATCCGGAGCGGCTGGCGATACCGGATATCGAAGATGCGCTCGTCGTCGAGGGTGCGGGCGGAGTCCTGGTGCCCGTCACACCCGACCTGCTCTTCGCCGATCTGTTTACCCATTGGGGCGAGCCCGTCGTGCTGGTTGCACGCACGGCGCTGGGAACGATCAACCATAGCCTGTTGTCGATCGAAGCGCTGCGGGCGCGCGGCGTACCGATCCTCGGCATCGCCTTTGTCGGCGATCCGGTCGAGGACAGCGAAGCCACGGTCGCCCGGATCGGCGGCGTCCGCCGGCTCGGCCGCCTCCCCCGTCTTGACAGCGTCACGCCCGAAGCGCTGGACGCGGCCTTCGCCGCGCATTTCCACACCGGGGATTTCGCATGAGCTCGCCGATCTGGCACCCCTTCACCCAGCATGGCCTGCAAGAGCCGATCCCGCTCGTCACCCATGCCGAGGGCGCGGCGCTTCACACCGCCGACGGCCGCCGCGTGATCGACGCGATCTCGTCCTGGTGGGTGACCACGCACGGGCATCGCCACCCCCGCATCATGGCCGCGATCGCCGACCAGGCGCAGCGGATGGATCAGATCATCTTCGCCGGCTGGACGCACGAACCGGCCGAGGCCGTGGCGCGCGGGCTGGTCGCGATCATGCCGGCCGAGCTTACCCGCGTCTTCTTTTCGGACTCAGGCTCGACCAGTGTCGAGGTCGCGCTGAAGATGGCGCTCGGTTTCTGGGTCAACCGCGGCGAACCGCGCCACCGCATCCTGGTGCTCGAACACAGCTATCATGGCGACACGATCGGCGCGATGTCGGCCGGCGCGCGGGGCACCTTCACCCGGCAATATGAGCCGCTGCTGTTCGACGTCGGCACCATCCCCTTCCCGGAGGCGGGGCGCGAACAGCGCACGCTCGACGCACTGGAAGCCGCCTGCCGCGCCCATCCCGCGGCGTTCATCGTCGAGCCCCTGGTGCTCGGCGCCGGCGGCATGCGCTTCTATGCACCGGCGATGCTCGCCCAGATGCGCGCGATCTGCGCGGCGCACGACGTACTGTTCATCGCCGATGAGGTGATGACCGGCTGGGGCCGTACCGGCACGCTGCTGGCGTGCGAACAGGCCGAAATCGTGCCCGACATTCTCTGCCTGTCCAAGGGCCTTACCGGCGGTTCGGTGCCGCTCGCGGTGACGATGGCGCGCGAGGAGATCTACCAGGCCCATTATGCGGCCGACCGCGCACGCATGTTCTTCCACTCGTCCAGCTACACCGCCAATCCGATCGCCTGCGCAGCGGCGGCGGCGAATCTGGAGATCTGGCGCGAGGAGCCGGTACCGGCGCGGATCGCGTCGCTCGCCGGGCGCCAGGCCGAGGCCATCGCGAGGCTCGCGTCGCACCCGAACGTCCAGAACCCGCGCCATCACGGCACGATCGCCGCCTTCGAGCTTGGCTCCGGCGAAAGCCGCTACCTCTCGGACCTGGGACCGAAGCTCCTCGCCTTCTTCCGCGAGCGCGACCTGCTGCTGCGTCCGCTCGGCAACACGATCTACGTGATGCCGCCCTATTGCATCGACGATGCCGATCTCGCGACGATCTATCGCGCGATTTCCGAAGCCTGCGACATCTTCTGACCTTCAGGGAACGAACGATCCGCGCATCGCGGAAAGCTTGCCCTGGTCGGCCATCGCTTCGATCCGCTGCGCGCGGGCTTCCGAATCGGTCATCTTGCTCTTTGTCCGCGCGTGCCGCGCCTTGAGATAGGCCGCGATCAGCTTGCGCTCGTCCGCACTCGTCCAATCCGAGGGATCGGGCGGACTGTCACCGAACAGTGACTGGAGCCCGAGCTTGAGCGTTCCCGGCACATGTCCGGGCCGGTTGGTATGCTCATCGAGCAGTTGCGCGATGCCGAGTTCGGAGCTGATCCAGGCGTGCAGCGGGTGACCGAGCGTACCGGCGTCGATGAAGCGCTTGATCCGCCCCGCAGCGAAATCGAACTCGGCGAGCCGCACCGCATCATGCTGGCCCGCGCGCCAGAAGCGATAGGCCCATTTGACCTGGCGCAGCGGCTCCTTCTCCGCTGCGGTGTCGAGCACCGCGCCGTCGAGCACCAGCCGGCCGGTGGTGGCCTCCATCCCCGCCAGCTTCACGTCGAGCCCGAAGCGCCCGAAGCATTCGGCATAGGCGGCTGGATCGGTCCGCTGGAGATGCCCGAGCATCGCCGGCAATTCGCCTTCCTCGCCCTCCTGCCCCGCCGTCCATTGCAGGATGCCGAACGACATGAAGCACGCGTCCCAGCTGTTGACGGCGTCGAGCAGGCCCTCGTTGACGCTCACCGCCTTCATGATGCGCAGCACCGAAGCCGATGCCGCGGGCGGCTGCGCCCGCGTCGCCAGCCAGGATTCGATCGACATTGTCCCGCTGGTGACGAACCCCTTCTTGAAGACCCGTGCGAATTGCTTGCCCTGGGGCGTCAGGGCCTTGCCGTCTGTGGTCACGCTCGCGGGGTGTGCGGCATCGTCGACCGGCGGCAACGGAGCAACCGATGCCGTGGGCGCTGGCGGCGCCGGAGGCTGAATGGTCACGCCGGGATTGGCCTGCTCGAACGCTTCCCAGGTCTTGGGTCCGGCGATGCCGTCCGGCACCAGCTTGGCGCTGCGCTGGAACGCCCGCAGCGCGGCTTCGGTGTCCGGACCGAAAATGCCGTCGTCCTCGAGCGAAAGCAGACGCTGCAGCTCTGCGACCAGCGGACCGCGCGATCCGCGCCGGATCGTCGCGCGATCGGCCGCGTCCTTGGCCGGGATCGGCGCCGGCGGCGTCTTGCCGGCGAGGAGGTCGGACACCCCGCGCCGGAAAAGCGCCATGTCGAAATCGGGATCCGGCTTGCGCCCGGCGGGCAGCGCGTACTCCTTGTGCCCGCAGCACATGTTCGCGTTTGCCTCGATCCGCTTGAGGATCGCCGCCACGCCGCGGCGATAGGCGTCCATCTGGACCTCGGGCCAGGGGTCGCGGCCGCTATTCTCCGCCTCGATGCCGATGAAGCTCGAATTGCCGGTGGTGATCCCCTCCCAGCTGCCGCCCCCGGCATGGTTGGCGCGTCCTGCGGCGACGACATAGAAGGTGCCGTCGCGGCCCAGGCCGAGCTGCGCGAGCGGCCCGGCCAGGTCGGAGCGTCCCCGGATCAGCAGGTCGAGCGTCGGCATGTTCTTGTCGAGATGCCCGGGTGTCGCCGTGTGGTGACACATCACGCCACGCACGCGCCCCATCTCGGCGCGACCACGCGTGCGCCAATTCTCGGTCTCGGCGACCTTCAGGCCGGCGGCCTCGAGGACTTCGGGAAGCCAGGTGAGCGAAAAGACCATCTTGCCCTCCTTCAGGCCGCGGCTTTGGCGACGCCGCCGGACGCGGCGGGCAGGTCGGTATCCTGCGTCACCTCGTCATCGGGCAGGTCGAGATCGCACGCGCAGGCGTCGGTTGCGGCCTCTTCGGGGATTGGATCCGGCGCGTCCTCCGCCACGGCCGCGGCCGGCGTTCCGGCGGCAGCGGCAGGGGCCGGCTCCTCCTTCGGCTTGGGCATTTCCACTAGCGGAGTCCGTGCCGCCGGCGGATCGGTGGTCGCCGAAGCGTTCGCCAGGATGTCGGGCACGAAGCGCTCGGAAAATCCGGCCACGAAGCCGGCCAGCAGCACCCCCATCCAGGCGAGCTCCGGATCAAAGGCCGCGTCGCCGATCTTGAGCGTGACCATGCCCGAAAGGATCAGCACCATCACCACCGCACCCGACATGACGCCCAGCAGCATCCGCAGCACCGCGTCGATGACGTTCGCCATGAGCTGGAGATCGGGCAGCACCGTGCGCGTCCGCATCGCCAGCGCGATCGAGAAGAACGCTCCGCCCGCCCCCGCCGCCGCGCCGCGCCACAGATCAAGCGCCTTGGCATCGTATCGGCCGAGCGAGGTGCAGATCAGGATGAGCAACAGCGCGACCACGCCCGTGGCGAGCGCCGCCTCGAGATACTGGACCCGCCCCGCGGCGGTCCGCTCGTTCAATATATTCTGCTTGATGTCGGCAAGCAGCCCGTCGGCGGTTTCGATATCTCCTTCGAAGGCCACGATCAGCGCGTCGCCGACGCGGCGCTCATAGCATTCGGCGCGGGCGCGCAACTCCGGCTTGCGGGAGAAGCGCCAGCCGTCGATCAGCCCGTTGATCTGGCCGCGCAGCGGGTTGAGGCGAGCCAGCGCCGTGCGCTGTTTCGATGCCAGGTCGCTCGGATCCGGGTCCGCGAAATGCACCATCACCCGGCGGGCAGTGCGATAGACGCCATATTCGGGCGGCTTGCAGGCATAGAGATCGACGACCTCGACCCCCATCGCATCCTTTCCGCCGATCGTCAGGTCCGCGACGTTCATGCCGATCCCCCGCTGGTAGCCATTGCTCGATGCACGTGCGTCTGCGCCCGACGGAAATGCCCGACGGCGAACGACTCGAAGCTATTGGCGACCCTCCCCACGATCATTCTGCGGATCGCGAGGGGATAGATGCAGGATGCCTGAGATATCGGGGGAGTCAAGGCGGTCGCGCGGACGCGCGGCCACCCTGGAAGCGATCCTATTTGCGGTGATTGCCCCGCCAGTAGAGCAGGCCGGCGACGATCGCCGCCGATCCGATGCCGACCGCGGCACCGATGCCGATCTGGGTGCGAGTCGGCTGCAGGCGACGCTTGCGCGCAGCGGCGAGTTCCTTGACCGCAGCTACCGTCTCGTTGTCGGCACCGTTGTGCGGCGCCTCCGCGATCGGAAAGGGCGACTGGGCTTCTTCGGGGAGGGGCGGCTTCTTGGTCATGATGTTCCTTCTCGTACGCCGAACCTGAACGTCCGGCTAATGCGGCGGTTTCGTGCGCACTTGCAAGCCGCCATGCGCACGGGGCACAAGGCCGCGCATGAACCCGCTGTATGCCGGGATGGGCACCACCATCTTCGAATCCATGTCCGCCCGCGCCCGCGCGACCGGGGCGATCAATCTGGGCCAGGGCTTTGCCGACGGCCGCGGTCCGGAGGTGGTTCTCGAGGCCGCGGCGCGGGCCGTGCTCGAGAAATCGAATCAATATCCGCCGATGCCGGGCCTGGCCGAGCTGCGCCAGGCCGTCGCCGATCATTACGCCCGCCACCAGGGCCTTAACCTCGCCTCGGAGGAGGTGATCGTCACCTCGGGCGCCACCGAGGCGCTCGCGGCATCGCTGTTCGCGCTGATCGAGCCGGGCGACGAGGTGATCTGCTTCCAGCCGCTCTACGACGCCTATGTCCCGCTGATCCGCCAGGCCGGCGGCGTGCCCCGCTTCGTGCGGCTCCAGCCCCCCGAGTGGAAGATCGACAAGGCCGCGCTGGAAGCTGCCGTAACGCCGCGCACCAGGCTGCTGCTGCTCAACAATCCGCTCAATCCCGCCGCGACGATGTCCAGCGCCGAGGAGCTCTCGGCGATCGCCGATTTCTGCGTGAAGCATGATCTGATCGCGGTGTGCGACGAGGTCTGGGAGCACGTCACCTTCGATGGCACCCGCCACCTGCCGCTGATCGGCTTTCCCGGCATGCGCGAGCGCACGGTGAAGATCGGCTCCGCCGGCAAGATCTTCGCGCTGACCGGCTTCAAGGTCGGCTGGATGTGCGCCGCCCCGCCCATCGCCCGCGTCCTCTCCAAGGCGCACCAGTTCCTCACCTTCACCACCCCGCCCAACCTGCAATGGGCGGTGGCCGAGGGCCTCGCGACCCAGGACAGCTGGGTCCAGGAGGCTCGTCACCGCTTCCAGCAGGGCCGCGAGCGGCTGAAAGCCGGGCTGGAGCGCTCCGGCTTCGTCACCCTGCCGAGCGCAGCGACTTATTTCCTCTCGGTCGATCTCACCGCATCGGGAATTGCGCTGGGCGACGTCAGTTTTTGCGACCGGCTGATCGACGAGGCGGGCGTGGCGGCGATCCCGGTCTCCGCCTTCTACGCCGAGGATCCGGTAACCAACGTCGTGCGCTTCTGCTTCGTGAAGGAAGACGCGACGCTGGACGCCGCAATCGAGCGGATTCGCGACGCACGTCTCGCGCTGGGCTCGCAATAGATCGCAGGACTGCTTCATCGCGAAGCCTGGAGCATTCCAAATCCTACATTGCAATATCGCACCCACCGGCGCGCAAAAGCTCGGCCGGTCGATGCTATGGCTCGCCTCGTCGCCGGCGTAGCAACTTCGCTTGATCGCGGCACGTTCGCCGGACCGCGGGGCAACTGGAGTTGCATAACATGCAGTATTTGAATTTCCTGATGCGTGGTGTCGGTATTTCGGCGCTGCTCATCGCTACACCGGCTCTCGCGCAGAGCCGCATCGATCGCGCGCGCACCGCGGTCACCGAAGCCAATGCCAAGGTCGAGGCGGCGGAGAAGGTCGGCGCGGCTACCTATGCACCCGAAGCCATGGCCCGGGCGCAGGAAGCGCTGCGCACCGCGCAGGACCAGCTGGCGCGCGACCATCGCGATTCGACGATCAACGAAGCGCGCCGCGCCTCGTCGCTAGCTGACGAAGCCCTGGCCCAGGCCGAGCAGAACAAGAACGCCCAGGCTTCGGCCGAACGCGATGCGCGGATGAACGCAGAGGCCTCCGCGAACGCGGCGGCCGCGGCGGCGGACGCCGAGCGCGATCAGCGCGCCGCTGCGGAAAGCGCCGCCGCCACCGCGCAGAACAATGCGGAGGCCGCCAACGCCCGAGCTTCCGAAGCGCAACAGGCAGCCGCGAGCGCCGCTGCTGACGCCGCTGCCGCCCGTACGGCCGCCGCAACGCCGCCGGCCACGACCGTGACGGTCGATCGCACCACCACGACCGCGCCCGCCCGCTCCTATTCGGTCAAGAAGAAGACCACGGTGCGCAAGGCGCCTGCGAAGCCGGCCGCGACGAGCACGACGACCACCACGACGACGGTCAAGACCGAGCCGCGTTAAATCCGGTCCAGCACGCCCCGCTCGGTGATATAGCCCGTCACTAGCCGAGCGGGCGTGACGTCGAAGGCCGGATTGGCGGCGGGGGAATCGGTGACTTTCACGGTCGCGATTTCCCCGTCGGCGCCGGGCCCGGTGAAGATCGTAAGCTCCTCGGCACTGCGTTCCTCGATCGGGATATCGGCACCACTCGCCGTGTTCGGATCGAAGGTCGTGTAGGGCAAGGCGACATAGAAGGGCACGCCGTTGTCGTGCGCCGCAAGCGCCTTCAGATAGGTGCCGATCTTGTTGCAGACATCGCCGTTCGCGGTGACGCGATCGGTGCCGACGACTACGACATCCACCTGCCCCTTCATCATTAGCAGCCCGCCGGCATTGTCGGCGATCACCGTGTGCGGCACGCCGTGATTGCGCAGCTCGAACGCGGTGAGCAGCGCCCCCTGGTTGCGCGGCCGGGTTTCGTCGACCCAGACATGGACCGGAATGCCGGCGTCATGCGCGAGATAAATCGGCGCGGTGGCGGTGCCGTAATCGACCGTCGCCAGCCAGCCGGCATTGCAATGGGTAAGGATGTTGAGCGGCCGATCCGGGTTCTTCGCGTGGAGCGTCTTGAACAATTCCAGACCATGCTCGCCGATCGCGCGGCACAATTCCGCATCCTCGTCGCAGATCGCATCGGCCTTGGCGAAGGCGGCCTCGGCACGCTCGGCCTCGGGCAGCGCCTGCACGGCGCCGCGCACCGCGTCGAGCGCCCAGCGCAGGTTGATCGCGGTCGGGCGCGTCTCCACGAGCTTGTCGTATGCCGCGGCCAGCGCTCCATCGCCCGGCTCCACCGCCAGCGCCATCGCCAGGCCATAAGCCGCGGTTGCTCCGATCATCGGCGCGCCACGCGTCCACATTTCGCGGATGGCGACCGCCGCCGCGTCGACGTCGCGCAGCTCGACCCACAGCACCTCCCAGGGCAGCTTGCGCTGGTCGAGAATGCGGATGCCCGCGCCATCCTCGGTGCGGGTGATCGAGCGGCGATGCGCGCCTTCGAGGATCATGCGAGTATCTCCGACAGGCTATGGACGTCGCCGGCATCGCCCTCGCGATCGATCAGCAGCGCCTGGAATCCGGCTTCCCGCGCAGCATCGACCTCGGCCTGGATGTCGGACACGAACAGCAGGTCGCCCGGCGCCTGGCCGGTCGCCTCGGCGATCCGCGCATAGGAGGCGCTCTCGCGCTTCGGCCCGGTGGTCGTATCGAAATAGCCCGACAGCAGGGGCGTCAAGTCGCCCGCGATCGAATGGCCGAAGATGAGCTTCTGCGCCGCGATCGAACCCGAGGAATAGATATAAACCGGCGTTCCAGCCACGTGCCAGCGTCGCAGCGCCTCGGGCGTATCGGGGTAGACATGCCCCTTCAGCTCGCCATCGGCATAGCCCTGTGCCCAGATCAGCCCCTGCAGCGTCTTGAGCGGAGTCGCCTTGCGATCCTCGTCGATCCACTGGAGCAGGGTCGCCACCGGATCGTCGCCCGGCACCTCGGCCAGGATCGGCGCGCTGGCTTCGGGATGCGCCGCAACGAACACCGCAAGATGCTTGCGCGCATAGGGAAACAGCGTTTCCGCGACGAACGAAATGCTGCTCGTCGTCCCCTCGATATCGAGAAGGATCGCCTTGGGCGTGTCGGACATCAGGCGGGTTCGTGGCGCGGGAAGCGATCGGCGATCGCGTCGCCGGTGAAATTGGCGATCCAGCCATCGGCATTGGTGAACAGCCGGATCGCGGTGAAGCGCGGGCTCGGCCCCATGTCGAACCAATGCCGCGTGCCGGCAGGGACAGAGATCAGGTCGCCTTCGGTGCACAGCACGGCATAGACCTTGTCCTCGCCGCGCAGCGTGAACAGCCCTTCGCCCTCGACGAAGAAGCGGACCTCGTCCTCGACATGGCGATGCTCGGACAGGAACTTGGTCCGCAGCGCGCCCTTCTCGGGATGATCCGGCACCATCCGGATCACGTCGACCGAGAGATAGCCGTTCTCCGCCTTCAGCCGCTCGACCTCGGGCGCGAACGCCGCCAGCACCGCATCCTGGTCCGCATCGGCGGGAATCGCGCGCGACGGCCATTGCTCGAAGCGCACGCCGAGCGGCTGCAGCGCCCCGGCGATCTCGGCTGCATCGCTCGTATCGACGAGCGGCGCGCCGCCCTCTTCCGCATAGATTCGCAACTGGGTCATTGCTTCCAAGCCCTTCTGAAGCCGAGCTCGGCCAGCTCGGCGGCGATCAGCCATTCGGTGGCCTCGAGCACGCGCTCGGCCTCGTCCAGATCCTTGCCCCAGGCATAGAGCCCGTGGCTGCGGATGAGATAGGCAGGCGCGGCGCCCGCTTCCAGCAGCCACGGCGAGACCGCGGCATCGATCGCCGCCATGTCCTGGCTGTTGTCGACGATCGGCAGCCGCACTTCCGCCTCATGCGTGGTGTTGCCGGGGAAGGCCTTGAGCATCTCATGCCCGCGGAACACCCATTCGCTCTGCCCCTCGGCAGCACGGCTAAGGCCCACCGCCTCGGGCGAATGCCCATGCAGCACCGCGTTCACGTCCGGGAACAGCCGGTAGATCGCAAGATGCAACTCGGTCTCGGCCGAAGGCTTGCCCGCAGTCAGCGCCCTGCCCTCCGCGTCCACGCGCATGATGCCGTCGACGGTCAGCCGCCCCTTGTGCCAGCCCGACACCGTCACGGCGAAACTGCCGTCGTCGAGCCGCACCGAATAATTGCCGGCGGTGGCGGGCGCCCAGCCGCGCGCATCCAGCCTGCGCCCGGTCTCCACCAGCCTGGCGGCCGCATCCTCGAAAGCCATGGTCGTCATGCCCGCGCCTTTAGCGCATCGCGGGCATCTGCAAGCAGTAGATTTACTTGTTCGCCCGGATCGGCTGCACGATTTCCCGGCTCCGCCCGCTCGTCCACACCGCGGGACCGAGCGATGCGGGCGGATCGCCGGCCATCGTCACGACGTCGAACGCGTCGCCGCCCAGCGCGCGCGTATCGGCCAGGATCATCGGCGACGGATAGGGAATCGGCTCAAGATCGATCAGCGTGGTTTCCTCGACGGCCTGTGCGCGACGACGGCTCGGCTTGGCGTTCGCGACCGTCGTCACGACCTGCGCCGGGAAGGCCGGCGCGCCCTCGATCCGGTGCGCGACGACCGAGACCGATACGCCTAGGTCGGTCAGCGTATAGAGCTGCTCGGCAAAGGCACGCGGCATGCGGATGCAGCCATGCGAGGCCGGATAGCCGGGCAGATGCCCGGCATGCATCGCGATCCCCGACCAAGTCAGCCGCTGCATGAACGGCATCGGCGCGTTGCTGTAGAGGTTCGAGCGATGGAACGGCTTCTTCTGGAGGATCGTATAGTCGCCCACCGGCGTCGCGCGGCCCGGCGCGCCCGTGGAAACGGTGGTCATGCCGATCATCTCGCCGTCGCGATACACATAGGCGCGCTGGTCCGGCAGGCTCACGATGATCGCGATCCGGCTGGGCGCGGTGCTCGCGCGGATCAGCTGCGGCCGGTCGTACCAGACATATTGGCCCGGCCTGAGGCCATCGCCCGCCGCCGCTGGCGAGGCGAGAAACATCGTACAGAACAGGATGAGGGCGGCGCCCAGGCCAGCGCGCATCGGCGAATCTCCAGCGGGGGACTCGATGTCCTCCCCTGGGACAATTGGTTAATCCAGATTCACTTCCTTGCCGAATCATCATCGACGGCAACACGGCGTGGAGTTCCGCGAAATGTCCCGCAATGCGCCAGTCTTCGGCGAACCGGGCACGAGACACGGCGAAACGCCGTCTCCGGAACCTTTGTTAAACCATTTGTCCGGCCCATCTCTGGTATAAGCCCAACGGGGCAAGAGTTTAGCGGGCGTAGAACATAGTGAATGAGATACTCGGGTCGGCGCAATCGCGTCGCGCGCTTCTGAAGTCAGCGTTGGTCATGGCAAGCGGCGCGGTGATCTCCGCGTGCGTGTCGAAGACCATGAACGTCGCCGTGGCCGCCACGCCGATCGCGCCGCCGGCGCCGGTCACCCCCGTCGCGCCGATTCCCAAGGCACCCGCCGTCGCCGTCCGGCAACCGATCGCACCGGTCGGCGTGCGCCCCGAGCTCTTCAAGCGCGCCACCGCCGCGCTCGACAAGCATTCGATGCGCATCCCCTCGCACGATCGCATCGCCATCGCCGATTTCAGCACCAATTCCGCCCGCCCCCGCTTCCATCTGGTCAACATGGGCACCGGCGAGGTCGAGAGCTTCCTGGTCGCGCACGGCATCGGCTCGGATCCCGAGCATACCGGCCTGCTCCATCGCTTCTCGAACGAGGTGAATTCGGAAGCGACCTGCGAGGGCGCCTTCCTCACCGCCGATTATTATGTCGGCAAGCACGGCGACTCCCAGCGCCTGCTCGGCCTCGATCCCACCAACAACAATGCGCTCGATCGCGCGATCGTGGTGCATTCGGCCTGGTATTCGAACCCCGACATGATCGCCAAGCACGGCAAGCTCGGCCGCAGCCAGGGCTGCTTCGCAGTCGGCGAGCGGGAGCTGGCCAAGGTGTTCGAGCATCTCGGCTCGGGCCGGATGATCTTCTCCGCGCGCGTCTGATCGTTGCGGGGCTGGCACCCGGCCGCCCCTGCCACTAGTTAGGCTCGCATGAGCGAGCCGCACCCCTTCTTCTCGATCCACCGGCAGGGGATGATCCGCGCCGGCGTCTGCACCCCGGTCGCCACCGTCGGCGATCCTGCCGCCAACGCGCGCGCCACGATCGCGCTGGCGCAGCAGGGCGATGCGCAGGGCGCCGACCTGCTCGTCTTCCCCGAGCTCAACGTGACCTCCTACGCGATCGACGACCTGCACCTGCAGGACGCGCTGCTCGACGCCACCGAGGCCGGGGTCGCCGCGATCGTCGAGGCGAGCGCGACGCTGAAGCCGGTGCTGCTCGTCGGCGCGGCGCTGCGCCGCAACGGTCGGGTCTATAATTGCGCGCTGGCGATCGCCCGCGGTCACATTCTCGGCGTGATTCCCAAGAGCTATCTTCCCAACTATCGCGAATATTACGAGAAGCGCTGGTTCGCGATCGGCGCCGGGCTTGCCGGCCTGGAGATCGACATCGCCGGCCAGCGCGTACCCTTCGGCACCGACCTGATCTTCGCCGCCAGCGACCTCCCCGACTTCGTCTTCCATGCCGAGATCTGTGAGGATTATTGGGCCCCGCTGCCTCCTTCCACGCTTGGCGCGCTGGCAGGGGCGCTGGTGCTCTGCAACCTCTCCGCCTCCAACATCGTCGTCGGTAAGGCACGCGAGCGCGAGACGCTCTGCGCAGCGCAATCCGCGCGAGCGGTCGCAGCCTATGTCTTCTCCGCCTCGGGACCGGGCGAGAGCACCACCGATCTCGCCTGGGACGGCCAGGGCCTGATCCACGAGCTTGGCGAGTTGCTCGTCCGGTCGGAGCGCTTCGAGCTGACCACCGAGATCGCCTACGCCGATATCGACCTCGAGCGCATCCGGCTCGAGCGGATGCGGATGGGCACGTTCAACGATTGCGCCGCCGCCAATGGCGACCCCGAGACGCAGTTCCGCCGCATCGAATTCGCCCACCAGCCCGATTTCGCGGATCGCGGCCTGATGCGGACGCTACGCCGCTTTCCGTTCGTGCCCAACACGCCCTCCAGGCTCGAGGAGGACTGCTACGAGGCATTCAACATCCAGGTCGAGGGCCTACGCCGCCGCGTTGCCGCGACCGGCTCGAAGCATCTTGTGATCGGCGTGTCAGGCGGCCTCGATTCGACCCATGCCCTGATCGTCGCGGTGAAGGCGATGGAGCGGCTCGGTCGGCCCGCATCCGACATTCTCGGCTTCACTATGCCGGGCTTCGCCACCGGCGACTTGACCAAGTCCAACGCCTGGGCGCTGATGAACGCGCTGGGCATTACCGGCGCGGAGATCGACATCCAGCCGGCCGCGCGCCAGATGCTCGCCGATCTCGATCACCCCTTCTCCCGCGGCGAGCAGGTCTACGACGTTACGTTCGAGAATGTGCAGGCGGGGCTGCGCACCGACTATCTCTTCCGCCTCGCCAATCAGCGCCAGGGTATCGTCGTCGGCACCGGTGACTTGTCCGAACTGGCTTTGGGCTGGTGTACCTATGGCGTCGGTGATCAGATGAGCCACTACGGCGTCAACGCCGGTGTGCCCAAGACCCTGATCCAGTATCTCATCCGCTGGACCATCCAGACCAGCCAGTTCACCGGCGACGCGGCGCGCGTGCTCGGCGACATCCTGGATACCGAGATCTCGCCCGAGCTCGTTCCCGCCGATGCGGACGGCAAGATGCAGAGCACGCAGGACCGTATCGGCCCCTACGAGCTCCACGATTTCTTCCTCCATTACGTCGTCCGCCACGGTCTCCGGCCGTCCAAGATCGCGTTCCTGGCACTCCAGGCCTGGAAGGATCGGGATGCGGGCGCCTGGCCGATCGGCTTCCCTCAAGACGGGCGTAACGAATACGATCTCGAGACCATCGCCAAATGGCTCGAATCCTTCCTGTTCCGCTTCTTCCAGACCAGCCAGTTCAAGCGTTCGGCATTGCCCAACGGGCCGAAGGTCTCGGCCGGCGGTGCGCTGAGTCCGCGCGGGGACTGGCGCGCGCCGTCCGACGGCGTGGCCACTGCGTGGCTCGACGAACTACGGAACGCACTTCCCCGGGATTAGCGCCCGAGCATATCCGCGATGCGGCGAAGCAGCTGGTGCGATTCGAATGGCTTGCGAAGCACCGACACTTGCGGCCCGGCGATCGAATCCAGCGTCTCGGATTCGGCGTATCCCGTCACCACGATCACGGGCAGCGTCGCGTCCTCCTCGCGCACCAACCGCGCGACGTCGGCGCCGCTCATGCCGGGCATGGCGAAGTCTACGACCAGCAGGTCGGGCCGCCGCGCCTTGACCAGCGCTACGCCCGAATTGCCGTCATGCGCTTCCTCGACCACCGCGCCGGCGGTGCGGAGCATGTCGGCAAGCGTCGCGCGAACCTGCGTATCGTCGTCGACCAGCACCATGCGATAGCCGGTAAGGTCCGCGCGGGTATCGCGCGCCGCATCGTCCTGCACTGCGCGCACCGGCTCGGTCGCCGCGAGCGGAAGGAACAAGGTGATCGCGGTGCCCCTCCCCACTTCGGAATCAATGATGAGCGCTCCGCCGGACTGGCGCGCAACCCCGAATGCCATCGACAAGCCGATGCCCGTCCCGCGCCCCACGCCCTTGGTCGTGAAGAACGGCTCCACCGCACGCTTCGCGACTTCCGGCGGCATGCCGGTACCGGTGTCCGCCACGGTGAGCGCGACATAGTCGCCCGCCGGAAGATCGGGCGCGACCACGCCGCTGCGACGCACGGCGGAGATCGTCAGGATACCGCCATCGGGCATCGCATCGCGCGCATTGAACGCCAGGTTGAGCAGCGCGAGCTCCAGCTGGAGCGGATCGGTCTCGACATTCCAGCTCGGATCGATCGGGTCGACGCGAAGCGTGCTGAGCGGCGCGACCGCGCGCTCTGCCAGCCCGCGCATCCCGCCGATGAGTTCGGCAAGCCGCACCGAGCTGACATCCAGCCGCTGCTTGCTCGAAAAGGCGAGCAGCTGCCCGGTGACGATGCGGCCGCGCTCCACCGCGTCGAGCGCGCTGGCGCTCCACCGTACGACGCGGTCGGCGTCGTCGGGCTTTCGCGCTATCAGCTCGAGATTGCCGGCCACTGCCTGGAGCAGGTTGTTGAAGTCATGGGCGATGCCGCCGGTCAGCTGGCCCACCGCCTCCAGCTTCTGGGACTGGAGCAGCGCCGCCTCGATATCCTCACGCTGCGCGATCTGCTCGCGCAATTCCTGCAGCGCGGCGTCGCGCTCGACGATGATCGCCGCCAGCTCGGCATTGGCCGCCGAAAGCTTCAGCGGGGACGGAAGCGCGATCGCCTTGGGCAGCAACGGCCACAGCACGATCGCCGTCACGATCGACGCGACGGCAGTGACGACCTTCACCGCTGCCTCGAGTCCATAGACCGGCTGCCATAGTGTCCAGATCGCCATCAAGTGCGTGCCGCCACACGCCAGGATGAAGACCGCGAAGCACCAGAATACCCAACCAAAATCGAGATCGCGGCGCTTGCGGATCAGCGTGATCAACGCGACCGGAATCGAGAAATAGGCGAGTGCGATCACCGCATCCGCGATGACATGCGTCCAAATCAGTCCCGGTTGCCACAACAGGCAATAGCCGTGCGGCGCGTAACTGCCGTTCGAAAATGCGGCGAACAGCCAATCCATCACAAATCCCCAGCGACGTCAGGCCCAGAGTGGACAATGGTTTACTCCAGATCGACCAACACAGGAACCTAAGGGAAATGCCCGGATATACGGTTCAGGTCCGTTAAACTGTTCACGTTCGGAATGGACTTGTCCAGCAAGCAACGATGCGCGCCGACTTGTTTCGCCCATCCTCGCACCGATCGATCGATCGCCTGCTCTAGATGCTTGTCGAGCCCTGCGGCGAGGTTCGCCGGCCAAAGGCCGATGACTGGCATATCCTCGACGAATGTGGCGGAACCCATGGCGGCAAGGTGGGTCGCCAGATCGCCGGGCAGGAGCGGCGCGTCGCAAGGCACGGTCAGCACCGCATCGAAACCGCGCTCCGCGGCAGCGTGGAGCGCTGCATTGATCCCGCCGAGCGGGCCCAGATCGGGAGCGGGCCGATCCGCCACCCAGTCCGTCCATTCGCGGCCACAGACGATCACTGCCTCGGTCTGGGCTGCCAGCGCCGCGATTGCATGCTCGATCAGTGGCGTGCCATCGAGCAGCGCCATAGCCTTGTCCGACCCGAAACGGCGCGAGCGGCCGCCGGCAAGCACCGCACCGAGCACCCTCATGACGCCAGCCATAATAGCGAATCGTCGCGGACCAGCACGGCCAGCGTCACGCCCGCCGATCGCGCCCGTTCCGCTGCGAGCGCGGTGGGCGCGGAGACCGTTGCAAGCAGCGGGCAGCCCGCCAGCGCGGCCTTTTCGACAAGCTCGTAAGAGCAGCGCGAGCTAAGCAACGCGAAGCCGCCGTCCCAGCCCAGTCCTCGCCGCACCATCGCCCCGATCAGCTTGTCGAACGCGTTGTGTCGGCCGACATCCTCGCGAACCAGAAGAATCTCGCCTTCCACGTCACAAAGCGCGGCGGCATGGGCCGCTCCGGTCCGGGCGTTGAGCGGCTGCCGATCGCGCAGAGCCGATGCTGCACGGAATATCGCCCCATGCTCCGCGCCCGAGATCGCTTCGATCCGTGCCAGGGGCCGCAGCGCGGCCTCCAGATTGTCGATGCCGCACAGGCCGCAGGCGGAATCGGTGGTGCGGTGGCGTACGCGCTCGATCACCGCTTCGCCGTCGGCCACCGTCGCCCGGACGATAAAGCCCTGCTCGGCTCGATGTATGTCGATATCGATCGGCTGCCCGAGCCGCTCGGCCTTCAGAAACCCGACGGCGAAATCCTCCAGATCGGCGGGCGTCGCCATCATCACCGCATAGCCGATGCCGTTGACCTCGATCGCGACCGGCACTTCTTCGGCAAGCGTGCGCGCTATTTTAGCACGTGTGCCATCGGGCACTATGCGATCGAATTGCACATCCATGCGTATAGGATAGGCAGCACTGCCGCTTGCCGATAGTGCTGGCGGATCGGGTTTGCGTGCGCTGGGAGGCCATATGGCAAAGGCGAAGGACGGCACCGTCTATTATTCCGGTCCGGAGGGCGGCTGGGGTTCGCTGCGCGGCATGGCGCTGGTGCTGGAGGCCGAGCGCAACGGCCCCAATATCCTCCCCACGCTGGCCCGGCAGAACAAGCCCGGCGGCTATATGTGCTCCTCCTGCGCCTGGACCAAGCCGGCCAAGCCGCACATGTTCGAATTCTGCGAGAACGGCGCCAAGGCGACGATGTGGGACCTGACCACGCGTCGCGCGACGCCCGATTTCTTCGCCCAGCATACGCTCGCCGAACTGCGCACCTGGCGCGACTTCGACCTGGAACAGGCCGGCCGCCTCACCGATCCGATGCGCTACGATCGCGCGACCGACAAATATATGCCGTGCGACTGGGACGAGGCGTTCGCCAGCATCGGCGCGCACCTCCAGCGGATCGATCCCAAGTCCGCCGTCTTCTACACCTCGGGCCGGGCGAGTCTCGAGACGAGCTACGCCTGGGCGCTGTTCGCCCGAGCCTATGGCCATAACAACCTGCCCGACAGCTCGAACATGTGCCACGAGACCACCTCGGTCGCGCTCAAGTCGACGATCGGCGCGCCGGTCGGCACCTGCCTCCTCGAGGATTTCGAGCATTGCGACGCGATCTTCTTCTTCGGGCAGAATACCGGGACGAACAGCCCGCGCTTCATCCACACCCTCGTCGCGGCACTGAAGCGCGGCGCGCAGATCGTCACCTTCAATCCGATCCAGGAGAAGGGCCTGCTTGAGTTCCGCAATCCGCAGAGCATCGAGATGGTCACCGGCGGCTCGACCAAGATCTCGAACCAATATCATCAGCTCAAGCCCGGCAGCGACATCGCGGCGATCCTGGGCATGTGCAAGCACGTCTTCGCCGAGGACGCGCGGTTGGGCGGCGTGATCGATCACGCCTTCATCGCCGAGCACACGACCGGCTTCGAGAAGTTCGCCGAGAGCGTCCACGCCGCGAGCTGGGACGATATCGAGGCCGAAACGGGCCTGCCCCGCGCCGATATCATCGCCGCCGCAGAGGTCTATATCCGGGCCGAACGTTCGATCGGGATCTGGGGCATGGGCCTGACCCAGCATGTCCGCGGCTTCGAGAATGTCGCAAGCGTCGTCAATCTCATGCTGTTACGCGGGAATATCGGTCGCGAAGGCGCCGGTGTCTCGCCCGTCCGGGGGCATTCGAACGTCCAGGGCCAGCGCACGGTGGGCATTGCCGACAAGCCCGAACTCGTCCCGCTCGATCGCCTCGCCGAGCTTTATGACTTCGATCCCCCGCGCGAGGAAGGGATGACCACCGTCGATGCCTGCCAGGGCATTATCGACGGCACCGTCCACGCATTTATCGGCCTGGGCGGCAATTTCCTGCGCGCCATTCCCGAGCAACCGATGGTCGAGCGGGCCTGGGGCGGGATGAACCTCACCGTTCAGGTCGCGACCAAGCTCAATCGCGGCCATCTGTTCTGCGGCGATACCGCCTATCTCCTGCCCTGCCTGGTGCGCGCTGAGGAGGATATCCAGGCCTCGGGTCCCCAGGTGGTGACGATGGAGGACAGCCTGAGCTGCGTGCATGGCTCGATCGGCAAAGCCCGCCCCGCAAGCCCGCACCTGCGCTCTGAAATGGCGATCGTCGCCGAGATCGCCAAGGCGACGCTACCGCCCAATCCGCGCATCCCCTGGGACGCATGGGTCGCCGATTACGGCAAGGTCCGCGACGCGATCGAGGCGACCTATCCGGCGATGTTCAAGGATTTCAACGACCGACTCTTCACCCCCGGCGGCTTCTTCAAGGGCAATTCCGCGCGCGACCGCGTCTGGAAGACCGAAAGCGGCAAGGCGGAGTTCACCGCGCAGCCGGCGCTCAACGCAACCGGTTTCGCCAATGCGGACGGCCGCTACCGCCTGATCACCCTGCGCTCGAACGATCAGTTCAACACCACCGTCTACGGCTATTCGGACCGGTTGCGCGGAATCGAGGGCACGCGCGACGTTCTGTTGATCAACCCGGGGGAAATGGCGCGCGCCGGGCTGGTCGAGGGCCAGCGGATCGCATTGGTCAGCGATGCCGGCGACGGCATCGAGCGCGTGGTCGATGGCCTCGCGGTTACGCCCTTCCGCCTGCCCGACGGATGCGTCGCCGGCTATTATCCCGAGCTCAATCCGCTGATCGCACTGGCGCATCACGACCATGCCTCGAAAACCCCTGCGGCCAAGTCCGTCCCGGTGCGCATCCGGGCGTAATACCGCTCGACCAGTCTCTGCACTCGCCTGATCGGAACTGCCAAACCGACGGTAGCGCTATCAGAATGCTGGCGTCGCATCGCGCTCTGTTCTATAAGCTCCTCCCGACAACGCTGACATATACAGTGGGAGAGGGACTATGACCATTCGACGCCGCGCATTCGCGGCTCCGCTCGTTGCGCTCGCCATCTGCCTCGCCGTCGCGCCGGCCAGCGCCCAGCAGGCGCCCCATCCCTGGTCGAACACCCGCCTCTCCCCCGACGCCCGCACCAAGCTCGTCCTCGCCCAGATGACCGAGGATGAGAAGCTGACCCTGGTGTTCGGCTATTTCGGCACCGACTTCCCGTCGAAGGATTTCAAGGCGCCGCCCGAGGCCCGTCCGGGTTCGGCCGGCTACATTCCCGGCATTCCCCGGCTCGGCGTTCCCCCGCAGTGGCAGACCGATGCCGGAGTCGGCGTCGCCACCCAGGGCGGCGCGGCGAAGAAGCGCGAGCGCACCGCCCTCCCCTCCGGCCTCGCCACCACCGCGACCTGGGATCCCGAGCTCGCCTTCAAGGGCGGCGCGATGATCGGCGCCGAGGCGCGCGCCTCGGGCTTCAACGTGATGCTGGCCGGCGGCGTCGACCTGATGCGCGAGCCGCGCAACGGTCGGAACTTCGAATATGGCGGCGAGGATCCGCTGCTCGCCGGCACGATGGTCGGCGCGCAGATCGCCGGCATCCAGTCGAACCAGATCATCTCGACCGTGAAGCACTACGCCATCAACGACCAGGAGACCGATCGCGACACCGGCAACTCGATCATCGATCCGGTCGCCGCGCGCATGTCGGACCTGCTCGCCTTCCAGATCGCGATCGAAAAGTCGAACCCGGGCTCGGTGATGTGCTCGTACAACCGCGTCAACGGTACGCACGCCTGCGAGAATGACTGGCTGCTCGACCAGGTCCTGCGCAAGGACTGGGGCTACAAGGGGTATGTGATGTCGGACTGGGGCGCGACCCATTCGACCGCCAAGGCCGCCAATGCCGGGCTCGAACAGGATTCGGGCTTCCCGTTCGACAAGGAGCCCTATTTCGGCGCGCCGCTGAAGGCCGCGATCGCCAAGGGCGAGGTCAGCCGCGCCCGGCTCGACGAGATGGCGTCGCGCATCCTCCGCTCGATGTTCGCGCACGGACTGTTCGACAAGCCCGTCACCGACGCGCCGATGGCGCTCGCGCCCGACATGCTCGCCCGCCACGCCGCGGTGACGCGCACCGATGCCGAGGACGCGGCGGTGCTGCTCAAGAACGACCGCGCAATCCTGCCGCTCTCGCCGGCGGTCCGCTCGATCGTCGTGATCGGCGGCCAGGCCGACAAGGGTGTGCTCGCGGGCAGCGGTTCGTCCCTGGTCTATCCGGTCGGCGGCAACGCCGCACCGGGTATCGGGCCTGCGGCCTGGCCCGGGCCGGTGATGTACTATCCCTCCTCGCCGCTCGCCGCGATCAAGCGCCAGGCGCCCAATGCCAGGGTGACCTTCGTCGACGGCAGCGATCCCGCGGCAGCCGCCGCGGCTGCCAAGGGCGCCGATGTCGCATTGGTCTTCGCCACGCAATGGGCGGGCGAATCCTTCGACGTCTCGCTGACGCTCAAGGATGGCCAGGACGCGCTCGTCGCCGCCGTCGCCGCCGCCAATCCCAAGACCGTCGTGGTGCTGGAGACCGGCGGCCCGGTCTTCACGCCCTGGGCGGACAAGGTCGCGGGCATCCTCGAGGCCTGGTATCCCGGCACCGCGGGCGGCGACGCGATCGCCAACGTCCTGTTCGGCAAGGTGAACCCCTCGGGTCACCTCCCCGCCAGCTTCCCGCGCAGCCTCGATCAGCTGCCCAAGCCTTCAGAACCCAATGTGGGCGACACGCGCTATCCCGAAGGCGCCACGGTCGGCTACAAATGGTTCGACGCCAAGGGCGACGCGCCGCAATTCGCCTTCGGGCACGGGCTTTCCTACACCAGCTTCGCCTATTCAGCCCTGAGCGCGAGCGCGGCAAAGGGCAATGTCACCGTCAGCTTCACCGTGCGCAACACCGGCAAGCGCCGCGGCAAGGACGTGGCCCAGGTCTATGTCTCGGGCAGCGGCTGGGAAGCCCCGAAGCGCCTCGGCGGCTTCAAGAAGGTCGATCTTGCGCCCGGCGCCTCGACCCGCGTGTCGCTGACCATCGACCCCCGCCTGCTCGCCATGTTCGACGGCCCGGCAAACGCCTGGAAGGTCGCGCCGGGCAGCTACAAGGTGATGCTCGGCAGCTCCTCGCGCGACATCGCCCAGACCGTATCGGTCAGGCTGCCCGCGCGGACGCTCCCGGTGGGGTGGAGGCCGTAGACCAGATCGGCATTTGATTCGCTCCCGGTCTTTCCGCTTTGCTCGGTCACCCCGGGCTTGTTCCGGGGTGACAGGGTGGGAAGGCGGCACGCAGAGCAAGCTTCCAAAGTAGGAGTTCGCTTGAGACAAGGCGTTCGCCCTTTCTCGGCGTGAGGCTCGACGATGCGCATCCCTTGTAGAATCCGCCCCGCTTCGGGGAAGGCGGAAGTGAACGAATGGCCGCGAACCCCCTTCACTTCCGCGGACGACTCGGCCTCACCCGCGCTGGCACCGGAGTCGCGCTCGGTTGAACCGGATCGTCATTCCCGCTCGATCTCGATGGAAGCCGATTCAACGCTGCAGGAAGCGCTACAGCGCCAGCCGACGCCCCTCCGCAGCGCTTTGCCGCGCCAATTCGATGATCCTAAGCCCCGTCACCGCATCGACTGGATCGACTGGCGGCGGCGCCCGGTCGGCGATGGCAGCCGCCACACCCGTATAGAAGCGCCGATAGTCGCCAGCCTCGGACGCGATCGTCTCTTGCGTGCCGTCCGGCAGCGTCAATACGCCATGCTGCGAAATATCCTCGACGCCATAGCCGGGATCGCCCGCACGGACCCCGGCGCGCAGCATCGTCTCCTGCGGATCGAGCCCGTATTTGACGAAGCTCCCCTCCCGCCCATGGATGCCGAAGCGCGGCCGCGGCGCGGCGACCAGCCGCGACGAGGTCAGCACCACCCGTCGCATCCCATAGTGGAAGGTCAGCGCGAAATAATCGTCCACCTCCCCGCCGACGCGCTGCACCTCGAGATCGGCGCTCAGCGCCTCGGGCGTGCCGAACAGCAGCAGCATCTGGTCGATCAGGTGCGGTCCCAGGTCGGGGAGCTGGCCCGATCCCGCCGCGATCGATTCCTTCCAGGGCTGGACCAGCCCGGGCCGAAACCGGTCCCAATGCGCCTCGTAGAGCAGGATCTCGCCCAGCCGTCCGCTCTCGACCAGTGCCTGCACCGTCAGGAAATCGCCGTCCCAGCGTCTGTTGTGGAAGGGACACAGCACCAGCCCGCGCGCCTTGGCCAGCGCCGCCAATTCCTCTGCCTCGGCGACCGAATTGGCGAAGGGTTTGTCGATCACGACATGCTTGCCGGCCTCCAGCGCCGCCTTGGCGAGCGGGAAATGGGTGTCGTTGGGCGTCGAGATCGCCACCAGCGCAATGTCCGGATCGGCGATCAGCGCCTGCGCGTCGGTGACCGGCACGTCCGGGTAGCGCGTATGCACCTCCTCCGCACGCGACGTCGCAACCGCAGCAAGCGCCAGCTCGGGCACCGCATCGATCAACGGTGCGTGGAACGCCATGCCGCCCAGGCCATACCCGATCACTCCGGTGCGGATCATCGCTATCTCCTCTTTCGTCTGCCGCACGACCGCATTATGCGGGCTGCATGAATTTTCCAATCGAAGCCGTTCGGGCCCAATTCGCCGCACTCGTTTCTGATCGGGTCTATTTTGACGCGCCGGGCGGGACCCAGATCTGCGCGCCCGCTGTGGCACGAATGGTGGCGCATCTCCACAGCGGGACCGCCAATTCGGGCGGCACCTTCCGCACGTCGATCGAGACCGACGCGCTGAGCGACGAGGCGCATGCCGCGATGGCAGACCTGCTCGGCGGCAAGCCCGAGGAAATCGCGTTCGGCCCGAACATGACCTCGCTCACCTTCGCCGTGTCGCGCGCGCTCGCGATCGAATGGCAGGCGGGTGACGAGATCGTACTGACCCGGCTCGATCACGACGCCAACGTCGCGCCCTGGCTCCGCGCCGCAGCCGACAAGCAGGTCACCGTGCACTGGCTCGACTTCGATCCCGCGACCGGCGAATGGAAGCTCGATGAGCTGGCCGGCCTGCTCGGGGCAAAGACCCGACTCGTCGCGCTCGGCATGGCGAGCAACGCGCTCGGCACGATCAATCCGGTTGCCGAGGCGATCCGTGTCGTCCGCGCCCATTCGAGTGCGCTCGTCTATGTCGATGCCGTCCAGGCGGTGCCGCACATCGTCACGGACGTCGCCGCGCTCGGCGCCGATTTTCTCGCCTGCTCGCCCTATAAATTCTTCGGCCCGCACCAGGGCGTGCTCTGGGCACACAGCGACGTGGTCGGGAAGGTCGATGCCTATCGCGTCCGCCCGGCTTCCAGCAAAGGCGCGCACCGCTTCGAGACCGGGACCCCGTCGTTCGAGGGACAGGCCGCGGTGCTCGGCACGGTCGACTATCTCGAATGGCTGGGCGCCGAGCTCGATCCCAAGGCGAACAGCCGCCGCGCGCGCCTTGTCGCGGCAATGGAAGGCGCCACCGTCTACGAGCATGACATCGGCGGTCGTCTGCTCGACGGGCTCGCGACGATCCCCGGCCTCAAGCTCTACGGCCCGCCGACGGTCCATGGCCGCGTTCCCACCTTTTCGTTCACGCTCGAGGGGCATGAGCCCAAGGCGATCGCCAGGCATCTGGCGTCGCGCGAAATCTATTCCTGGTCGGGCAGTTTCTACGCGGTCGAGGTGATGGCGCGGCTGGGCCTTGCCGAGCAAGGTGGCCTGCTGCGCGTCGGTCTCTGCCATTACAACACCGCCGGGGAAGTCGATCGCCTGATCGCCGCGTTGCGCGAGCTCGTCGCCTGAAAAATTCCGCCGCCTCGGGCTTTCTCCGGGGCGGCGGCAGGGGGATCAGATCGCGTATTTGGCCCGTTGCGGGCGCTCCAGCATCGCGTTCGCGGCATCGTCACCGATGAACTTCTCGGCCTTGGGGTCCCATTTCAGGCGCCGCCCGGTCTTCATCGCGATATGGTGCAGCAGGCAGGTCGAGCAGGCGCGATGGCCGATCTCCGCCGGTGCGCTCACCGGCACGCCCTTGGTGATCGCGTCCAGCCAGTTGCGGTGCTGCTCCGCCGATTTGTAGAGATGGATTTCGTTCGGCCCGATCACGCTGTCGAGGATCTTCTGGTCGCTCGCCACCAGCGGCACATCGGCGGCCTTGGCCGGGTCCGACGACGAGACCTGCCCGGTGCGGGTCACGAAGATCCAGCCCTTGTCGCCGATGAACTTCACCCCGTTGTCCAGCGCGCCCGAGATCGTCATCGTCACGCCATTGGCGTAGCGGGCATGCGTCTCGAACGGACCGTGCACGTCCCACAGCCCGCTCTTGGGGAATTCGGCGGTGCCCCAGATCTCGACCGGGCCCGAATGCTCCATGTCCATGCCCCAATGGGCGATGTCGACATGGTGCGCGCCCCAGCCGGTGATCATGCCGGCCCCGAACTGCTCCATGCGCAGCCAGCCCGGGCGATCCTCGAAGCTGTTCTGCGGGTGGACGCGGGTCTCGGTGTAATAGACTTCCGGCGTCGTCCCCAGCCAGGCATCGTAGTTGAGGTTCGACGGGATCGGCATCTCCGCCGCCGCGGGACCCGAGGGATCGCCCGGCAGGCCGATCTCGACCGACTTGAGCTTGCCGATCCGCCCGTTGCGCACCAGCTCGCAGGCACGGTGGAACTGCGGCCACGGGTCCTGCCCACGCTGCTGCGATCCGATCTGAAGGATCCGCCCCGAGGCCTTGACCGCATCGGCCATCTTGCGGCCCTCGGCGATCGTCAGCGAAGCCGGCTTCTGGCAATAGACATGCTTGCCCGCCCCCACCGCGTGCACCGCGAGCGGCGCGTGCTGGTGGTCGGGCGTCGAGATCAGCACGGCGTCGATATCCTTCGCCGCCAGCAGCTCGCGATAATCGGTATAGCCGCGCGTGCCGGAATAATTCTTGCCCGTGCTCGCGGCATAGCGGCTGTCGACCAGCTGCATGCCCGCGCCGAGCCGCTTGGTGTCGAGATCGCACACCGCGACGATCTGGGCGTCGGCGTGCTTGTGGATCTCCTTCATGTCGTGGATGCGGCTGATCCGCCCCACTCCGATCGCACCGATGGTGACGCGGTTCGACGGTGCATTCTGGCCGAACACGCTCGACGGTACGATCGTCGGCGCCGCGACCGCTGCGATGGCGCCGCTCTTGATCAATCCGCGACGCGAAATCCCCTGCTTCATGGCAAATCCCCTGTTCAGGCCGAAACCGGCCGCGTGGCGTTCTTCTGGGCGGTGAGGACCAGCTCGGCGGCGAGCAGCGCCTGATCCTGGTCCTGCGCCAGACTGGTCCGTTCGACGATGTCGGTCACGAACTGTGGGCCGAAAGGAAGATGCACCTTCGAGCAATCGATATATTGCACGCCCTTCTTGTCGGCGACGAGCAGGTGGTTGCCGCCCGGTCGCCCGGCGATGTCGACATATTTGCGCAGCTCGATGTACCCTTCGGTCCCCAGCAGGAACAGCCGCCCGTCGCCCCAGGTCGGCAGGCCGTCAGGCGTGAACCAGTCGACGCGGATATAGCCGGTGCCGCCGTTTCCGGTGGCGATCATGTCGCCGAAATCCTCGAACTGGGGCTTGTCGTGCCAGTTGAGGTTGCCGGTCTGCGAGGCGACGACATGCGCCTTGGTGGTCTTGGTGTAATAGAGGAACTGGTCGGCCTGGTGGCTGCCGATATCGGTCAGGATGCCGCCATAGCGCGCCTTTTCCCAGAACCAGTCGGGTCGGCTCGCCGGGGTGATCCGGTGCGGGGCGATGTTGATCGTCTGGACGACCTTGCCGATCCGCCCTTCGTCGACGAGCTGCCCGGCATAGACCGAGGCTCGGGACTCCAGCCGCTCGCTATACATGATCGCGAACTTGCGCTTGGTCTCCTTCACCGCCTTGCGCACCTCGGCAAGCTGGGCGAGCGTGGTGATCGCCGGCTTGTCGCCCAGATAATCCTGGCCCGCGCGCATTACCCGGATGCCAAGCGGCGCGCGCAGATCGGGGATCGGCGCGCCGGCGACGAGCAGGATCGACTTGTCGTCGAGGATCTCCGCCTCGCTGCGCGCCAGCTTGACGTCATTGCCATAGCGCTTGCGGAAGGTGGCGATTTGCCCGGCATCCGTCGCATAGAAGGCACTCAAAATGCCGCCGCCGCGGATCACCGCGTCGGTCATGCCATAGATATGCGCGTGATCCAGGCCGATCACGGCGAACTTGATGCGGTGCTTGGCCTCGGGCTCCGGCCCGACCGGCGCGGATTGCTCCGACGGCGCATTTCCCTGCGCGGTGGACTGGGCGAGGACGTCGGCGGGAAGCGCGGCGGCGAAGCCGGCCAGCCCGGCCCCGGTCAGTATCGAACGGCGATCCATTATTGCTCCTCAGTTCTTCGGGGTGGCCGCGGTCTTCCAGTTGATCACGTGATAGGTCGCCGGCGTCGTGCCGACATTCTTCAGCGCGTGCGGCGAGTTGCTGGCGTTGAAGATCACCGAGCCGGGCCCGAGCCGCTCCCATTTGCCGCCTGAAAGCGTCTCGACGGTCCCCTGATCGATGATGACCAGTTCCTCGTTCGGATGCTGGTGCGGCGGATGCGAGGCGAGCCCGGGATTGAGCGTGGTGATGTGCATCTCGAGCTCATCGAGCGTCGCGGTCGGCTGTCGGATCAGGTTGCGGATCGCGCCGACATCGGTCTTCTGGACCGTCATCTTGTTCCAGTCGAACACCGCCGGGCCGAGCTTGTCCTGCGTTTGCGCGACCGCGCCCACCGCCACGGTGCACAGCACCGCGCCCAGCGCGATCGTCACGTCACGGCGTGTAATCCCCATCGCATCTCTCCTGGCTCGCGCGAGTTATGCCGCGTCGTTCGCAGGGAGCTTAGCGCATTATTTCGAGTCGTGAACCCCATTTGTCTGAGAATATTGCCACAGCCCCCGATCGTCCTCGGCGCAATTCGATACCGTCGGAAATATGCAGCTTCCAAACGGCCAGACCTGCAGCATGGCGATGTGACGCTGAGGCAAAACTTTACGCCTTGTGGGCTGCCAGGAACGGTTCGATCACCGTCGCCATCGCGTCATAGCCCGCCACGGTCGGATGCACCCCGTCGGAGGCGAGGCCCGGCTGCATGCCGCCGGCCGCGTCGCCGAGCACGGGGGTGTAATCCACCCATGTCGCGCCCGCTCGCGTCGCATAGCCCTTCAGCCAGGCGTTGATCGCGCGGATCGGCTTCACTGTCTCCATCCCCGGCCGCCACGGAAAGCCGTTCGCAGGCGGCACGCTGGCGAGCAGCACCTGGATGCCGTTGGCCTTGGCCAGTTCGGTCATCATCCGGAAATTGTCGAAGCTCTGCTTGAGCGTCATCTTGCCGGTGTTGCCGGCGATGTCGTTGGTGCCCGCCATGATATGGACGTAGCGCGGTTTCAGGTCGATCACGTCGGCCATCATCCGAAGCACCATCTGCGGCGTCGTCTCGCCGCTGATCCCGCGGCAGACGCGACCGGGCTTGAAGAAGCCGGGCTTCTTGTCCTTCCAGCCCTCGGTGATCGAATCGCCCATGAAGACGATGTTGGTCTTCGCGCCCGATGCCAGCAGCCGCTGGTTCTCGTCGGCATAGCGGCCCAGCCCCGGCCAGTCCTCGCGCAGCATCCGGCTCCACTTGTCGTCCCAGCTCTCCTGTGCCTGCGCGCTCGCCGAAAGCGGCAGCAACAGTCCGGCAGTCAGAAGTCCGCGGCGAACGGGATCGGTCATAACACCTCCAGCATCGAGCATCTCGCGCCACTATAGCTCCGCCGGTGACGGCAGGCGCAATCCCTCATTTCGGCAAGCGCTGCGCCGTCACGTTCCAGCCGTCGAGCGTGAAGCCCGGCGCTCCCTTCGTCCCGGCCGGATAGCGTATGTCGATCACCTTGCTCTCGCCCGGCAGCAGCGAAACATAATTGTCGCTGTAAAAAGCCGGCAAGATCCGCTCGCCCCGGCCGTTTATCAGGGTGAGCTTGGCGGCCAGCGCAGGTACCGAGCCCGGGTTGCTTAGTGTAACGCGCGCATGCTTATCCTTGCCCTCGTCCGCGATCGTGTCCAGCCGGGCATCCAGTCGGACGGGGGCAAGAGCGTTCAGCGCCCGGTACGAGGCCGGCGCCTTCCCTCGCCAATAGAAATTCTCCGACAGCAGCTTGCCCGAGGCGTCACTGAGCCGGAGCGAGACCAGCACCAGCGGGTTCTGCGCATAGAGCGTGTCCAGGGGCACCGGCGCCAGGGCCGTCGCGCGATTGGCGAGCGCATCCACCGCATCGCTCCGCGCGAACAACGCGCGATTGTCGAGGCCGACGACGCGCACCGTCGCGGTCAGCCCCTTCAGATCGGCTTGCGTCGTATTGAGCACCACCAGCGCGTTGTCGGGCAGGTTGAGCTGGACATGGACCGGCTCCGCCGCCTTCTTCGCCCCGTAATAGGCGGCGTGCGTGTCGTAATCCCAGGAATAGAGCTGCCACGCGTTGGACGGCCAGCTCGGATGCGTCATCCAGAACAGCCGCCCGCTGTTCTTCGACCACAAATGCCCCAGGAACCCCTCGACCATCGCCTTGTGCGTCTCGAGGTTCATCATCTGCGCCTTGCGCTCGAAGTCCGCGAAGCTGGTCCCCGCGCCGAACATCGCGTCGAGCGTCGCCATGAAGGTCTTGGTGTCGCCGTTCCCGGCAAAGTGCCAGTCGTGATAGGCGAGCGTGTCGCTCAGCGGCCAGCGATCGGCCTCGGGCACATAGCTCGCGATCGACTCCTTGGTGGAGAGCGACGGCGTCCCCGTCTCCACCGAGAAGCCCGTCGCCAGATCGGTGAAATAGCCCTCGGGCGGGCGATAATTGTACGGTCCCGAGCCCTGCAAATTCACCGTGTTCGAGCTGCCGGTGTACCAGCGCGTTCCGTCCAGCTCGGCCACGGCGTCGTCGAGCCCCTCGTTGAGCACCGGATAGGGCACCCCTTCGTTGCGGCCGAACCACACGATGATCGAGGGATGGTTGCGATAGCGCGCGATCGTGTCGCGGGCGTTGGCGAGGAAGAGCTGCGGATCCTCCGGCTCGACCTGGAAATTCTGGGTCGATTGCCAGAAATCGTTGAGGATCATCAGGCCGTACTCGTCGGCCAGATCGTAGAATTCGGGCTCGGTATTGTTGCCCATCCAGTTGCGGATGATGTTCATGTTCGCCTCTTTCTCGAGACGGAAATAGGGCTCGAGCCGTTCGCGGCCGACGCGCTTCATCGCATCGTCCATCCCCCAGCTGCCGCCGCGCGCGGCGATCTTCACGCCGTTGACGCGGATCGTCAGATGCGGCTCGGGCAGCGTGTCCTCGGGCCCGAGATCGGTGACGCCGGGCGATTTCTCGCCGGCGGGGGTGAGCGATTCCGCCCAGCCGCGCGGGCTCTGCTTGATGCCGAAATGGCCGACATCGATCAGCTTCTCGCCCTTCAGGCCGCCATCGGTGGTCTGGACGTTGACGCGGCGCAGCCTGCCCGCGCCGTCGAACAGCGACAGGTCGTAGCTCACCTCGCGGATGCCGAAGCGCACCGTCCTGCGGTCCGAAGCCTGTCCGCCGGCCACCGCTTCGACATGCAGGTCGTGCAGCGCCTGCGCGCCATAGCCGTTGGGCCACCACAGTTTCGGATTGTCGACCCGCACGGCGGCGAAGCCCACCTTGGTGATGCCGGGATAGGCGGTGATCGCCTGCTCGACCTTGTGCCCGTCGAACTCCGCCCGCACCGTCACTTCGACCGGCACGCGTCCATTATTCTCCACCGGCACCTTGATATAGACGTCGGCGCGGTCGGTACGCGGCAGCGGCAGGTCGGTGATCACCTGCGGATCGAGGATGCGGACATCGCCATGCGCCTGCAGCTCGACCGGCTGCCAGATGCCGGTGTTGCGATCGCGGATGCCGGGGATCCAGTCCCACCCCTCGGTCGCGACGAAGGTCGGACCGTCGATCGCGAGCTGGCCGCCATTCTCGCCGACGCCCGCCTTGATCGACTGCTCGTGCGGGATTCCGGGATGCGGTGGCGGCGCCACGCGCACCGCGATCACATTCTCGCCCGCCACCGGCTCGATATCGAACTGGCCGCGCGTGAAGGCGCCGTGCGTCTCGCCGAGATGGACGCCGTTCAGCCAGATCTCCGAGGCATAGTTGATGCCGTTGAAGACCAATGTGAGCTTCCTGCCCGCCGCGTCCTTCGGCACGGTGAAGGCCGCGCGATACCACCAGTCTTGCCGCGACAGGCTCTCGGGGATCGCCATGTTGTTGAGGCCGTAATAGGGGTCCGGATAGACGCCGCGATCGACCAGGGTGGTCAGCACCGTTCCCGGCACCGTTGCCGCATGCCATTTGCCCGCGTCATAGCCGGGGCGCGAGAAATCGTTCCCCTTCCCCGTCACGTCGGGCGCACCGATCAGCCGCCAGCCGTTGATCTGCCAGCGATTATCGGCCAGCGCCTGGAGCGCCGGCACATCGGGCACGGGCTTGGCGACCGGCCTCGTCCCTTCTCCTTTGGCCTGGGGCAGGGTCCACGGGTCCTGCTGGCGCCAATAGCCGGTATTGGCGGTCTTCTGCCATTCCCAGCCGACGCCGACCCGCCACATCTGGACGAGTTCGAACTTGGGCGGGTTCTTCGCCGCGGTCAGGATCCCGGCCGGCGTCGGCGCCCCGCTCTCGACCCTGGCGCCCACCAGCGCGCCGCCGAAATGCCCCTGGCCCGCCACGACGGGCGCGATACCGATCTTCGCAGCCACGCCACTCGATCGGATCGTCGCCGATGTCGCCAGCCTGCCGTTGACATAGATGCGCGCGGTCGCGCCGTCGGACGCCACGGCGACGTGCGTCCATTTGCCCGCTTGTATCGCCTCGGAGAGCAGGCGGGACGATCCGTCGGCGAAGAACAGCCTGCCGTCGCTCAGCGACAGGCATCGGCACACACCACCCGGATCGCCGAGCGCCACCAGCGGCACGACGCCTGTCTGCACCGCGTCCGGCTTAACCCAGGCCGAGAGCGTATAGGCCGCCCCTTCGCGCACCAGCGCATCGGCATTGCCCAGGCTGCGCTCGATGCCAATGCCGCCGGCGAGGAAGCTCGCATTGTACGGGCCGCCATTGTCGGGCACCTGCGCCGCCGCCGGCAGCGCCAGCACCATCGCGGGCAATGCCCCAAGCCAGATCCTCGCCATGCCACACCCCTCCTGAAGCGGCGCGGCCCGGTTGCCGGCCGTCGCCGCAATTGCACGCTCAGTGGATCGAAGCGCTCGTCCGCTCCTCTTCGCCGCGCACCGGCTTCGCCCGGCCCGCCGCGATGGAGAAGATGCACAGCACGCCATAGCACAGAGCCGGCACGATCAGCGCAAAGGCATAGCCGTGCGCACCCGAAACCGTGCCGACCAGCAGCGGCACGAACGCGCCGCCGATGATCGCGGTGCAGAGCAGGCCCGAGGTCGCCTCCTCGCTCGCGCTGGAGCGCTCGAGCGTCAGCGTGAAGATCACCGGGAACATGATCGAGTTGAACAGGCCGATCGCCAGCGCGACGAAGCCTGCTGTCACGCCGCCCACCGCGAAGACGTAAAGGCACATCGCCGCCGCCACCGCAGTGAACGCGGTCAGCAGCCGCGCCGCGTTGAACCGGGCGAGCAGCGCCGATCCGATCGCGCGGCCGACCATCGCACCGCCCCAGTAGAAGGCGACCGCTTTACCCGCTTCCTGCGCCGAGACGCCGAACACGCCATCGCTGCCCATCGCCCAGCCGAGCAACGGCACGCCGAACGCCGCGTCCGACTTGCCCCAGATCGGGTCCGAATGGAGGAACAGCGCCATCTGCGTGCCGATCGACACTTCGGCGCCGACATAGAGGAAGATCGCCATGCCGCCGAGCAACGCCCATTTCGACGAGAAGGCGTCGGCGATCAGCGCGCCCAGGCTGCCGCGGGCCTCGACCGACGACGCCGGCGCCGCCTCGGTGACGACGCGGCGGCTGAACCAGAAGAACAGCATCAGCAGCGCGAGCATGCCGCACAGCCAGAAATAGGCGGTGTCGATGCCCGCCAGCGCATCGGCGCGAACGGCGTCGGTCACCACCGTACCCGGCTTCACCTCGACGCCCTTGAGAAACAGCACCGCGCCGATGAATGGTCCGATGAACGTGCCCACCGAATTGAAGGTCTGGCTGAGCACCAGCCGCAAATGGCTGCGGCTCGGATCCCCCAGCGCCGCCGCGAGCGGGTTGGCCGCGACCTGGAGCAGGGTGATGCCGCTCGCCAGCACGAACAGGCCGACCAGCACCAGGGTGAAGATCGCCAGGTTCGCCGCGACCAGCATCACCACGCAGCCCGCGATCATCAGGCTCAGCGCGAACAGGATCGACGGCACCGCCTTCAATCGCGCGAGCAAAGCTGCCGCAGGGAACGAAAAGACGCCATATGCGATGAAGAAGGCGAAGGCGGCGAGCTGCGCCTGGAGATCGGAGAGCGTGAACACCCCTTTCACCGCGGTGACCAGCGGATCGACCAGCGAGGTGATGAATCCCCATGCGAAGAACAAGGTCGTGACGGCGGCGAATGCCATCGTCGTCTGCGTCGATCGTGCGGATGCCAAAATTGCTCTCCCTGCGCCGTTTTGTTATTGCCGCGACGGTTCCCCGACAACGTTGCCAATGTCAAGCGACGGGTAAGCGACCAGGATGCGTCATTCGCGCTCGCGCTTGCCCCCCGGCTTCGCTTATTAGGGACGTGGATTCAGCATGGGCCATGTATTTAGGAGCCGCGTAAAGGCTATGGGCGTAAACGAACGAAGCAACCGCATGATGCGAAACGGAACTGCCTGGACATTGGCAGTGACGCTGGTCGGCGGCCCCCTACTGGCGCAGCAGACCGCGCCGGCACCCGCGCCCACGCCGGCCGCGCCGATGGTCCAGCAGGTCGTGCCCCCGCCGGCGCCGATCATCCCGACGCCGGTGCTGAGCGCGGCCCAGGCCGCCCAGCTCGCCAAGCTGCTCGCCGACGCGGGTTATGCCCAGGGCCTGCGCCACGACGGCGCCCCCGCGCCGCTGCCCACCGACAATGCCGGGCTGGTCCGCGCCGCGCTCGATTATGCCCGCGCCGTCCATTCGGGCCGGCTCGATACGAGCGACTTCCAAGAGGATTGGGGCCTGCGCCCTGCGGCCTATGATCCGATGCCGGGCTTTGCCGACGCGGTGAAGCGCGATCGCATCGCCGCCTGGCTGCGCTCGCTGCCGCCGCCCTATTCGGGCTATGACGATCTTCAGGCCGGCCTCACCCGCTATCGCACGATCGAGGCCAATGGCGGCTGGACCAAGCTCGCCGCCGGCCCGGATATGGGGATCGGCGCCACCGGCCCGCGCGTCGCGGCACTGCGCAAGCGCCTCGCCGCCGAGGATGCCGAAGTCGCCACCACCGGCGACAAGTTCGACAAGCCGCTCCAGGAAGCCGTGGTCCGCGCCCAGAAGCGCTACGGCCTCAACCCCACCGGCGTCGTCTCCACCGGCACGCTCGGCGCGCTCAACGTCCCCGTCGGCGACCGCGTCCGTCAGATCATGGCGAACATGGAGCGCTGGCGCTGGCTGCCCCAGGAACTCCCGGCCAAGCGCATCCAGGTCAACATCGCCGATGCGCGCCTCGCGGTGTTCGAGGGCGACCAGCCGATCGCGTCGATGAAGGCGGTTACCGGCCGTCCGGGCAACGAGACGCCGATGCTCCAGTCGCGCATCCATTCGATCGTGCTCAACCCGCCCTGGAACGTGCCCGCTGGCATCGCCGCCAAGGAGTTGTGGCCGAAGGGCGACGCCTATCTGAAGCGCAACGGCTATCGGATCATCGGCACCGGCCCCACCCGCCGGCTTCAGCAGGAATCCGGGCCGCGCAGCGCGCTCGGCCGCTACAAGTTCGATTTCGCCAATCCCTATGCGGTCTATCTCCACGATACGCCTGCCCAGGCGGCGTTCTCGAGCTTCAGCCGCCTCGCCAGTCATGGCTGCGTGCGCCTCGAGAAGCCCGGCCCGCTCGCCGAACTGCTGTTGCGCAACGATCCCGCCTGGCAGCCGGACGCGATCGCAGCCGCAGTCGCCGACGGCAAGACGCTGCGCGTGCCGCTGCAGGAGCAGGACCAGGTCGCGGTATACCTGTTGTACTGGACCGCGTTCGCGAAGCCCGACGGCACGATGAGCTTCCGCGCCGACCCCTATGGTTGGGACGGCACGCTCGCCGCCAAGGTCGAGAAGCGCTCCGCCATCACGGCTGCCGCCGTCGCCGCACGTTAACAGGGAAGGAAATCCATGAAGCTCCGCACATTCGCGCTCCTCGCCGCCGCCGGTCTCTCGCTCGCCGCATGCGGCGGCCACAAGGATGAGGAAGCCGCGCCCGACGCGAATCTGACCAGCATCACCCTGCCGCCCGAGACGCCGGCCAATCTCTCGATCGAGACGCCGGCCCCGCCCGTGACGAACACCGTCGAGGCGACTCCCGCCCCGGCCGTCACGCTTGCCCCCGACGAGCAGACCGAGGAGGATGCCGCCGCCGCGGGCATGACCGCGCGCGTCTCGCGCGACGAGGAAGCCAACAGCGCCGGCGAACCGGTCAAGTAATCCGAAACCAGGCG